>JBBQCA010000030.1:0-22776 GCA_038318315.1 Burkholderiales bacterium
GATGATCAGTTGCAGGAAGAGGATGTGCACCGGCATCAGCAACATCGGCCAGCCGAACATCACTGGCAGGATGGACAGCCCGACGATGGGCACGTGCACGGCCACCACGAAGACGATGGCCTTGCGCAGGTTGGCGAAGACGCGGCGCCCATAGCGCACGGCTGTCACCAGCGACGCGAAGTCGTCGTTCATCAGCACCAGCGCGGCGGCCTCGCGGGCCACGTCGGTGCCGCGCGCACCCATCGCCACGCCGATGTGGGCGGCCTTGAGCGCCGGCGCATCGTTGACGCCGTCGCCCGTCATTGCGACGATATCGCCGCGTGCGCGAAACGCCTGAACGAGCCGCAGCTTTTGCTCTGGCTGCACCCTGCAGAATACGTAGGTGTCGGCGAGTCGCTTAGCCAAATCTTCGTCGTTCAGAGCCGCCAGCTCTGCACCGCTCATGATCTGGCCGTCCGCAGTGAGGCCTGCCTGCCGTGCGATCGAAGCGGCCGTCACTGAGTGGTCGCCGGTGATCATCACCACGCGGATGCCCGCCCTTCTGCACTCGGCAATCGCGTTCGGCACGTCGGGGCGAACCGGGTCCTCCAGCGCGACGAGTCCAAGGAACTCGAAGTCAAAGTCGTGTTGTCCGGCTGGCAGCTCACCCGCTGCAAAGGTGGCCCGCGCGACGCCCAGCACGCGCAGACCATCGCCGGCCATGGCTGCCACCTGCGCACCGATCGCCGCCTGCCGCGCCGTATCCATGTGGCAAAGGTCGACGATGGCCTCGGGCGCCCCCTTGGCGGCGATCATTCGCGCCTGCTGATCGGGCGATTGCCATACTCGTGACATCGCGAGCATCTCGCGAGACAGCGGGTAGTCGTCGACCAGTGTCCAGTTGCCGTGCAGGTGTTCGGTGCCGGCGAGCAATCGTTTGCCAGCTTCTCCGATGGCCGTCTCCATCGGATCGAAGGCGCGACGATGACTGGCCAGCACCGCGAACTCGAGAACGCCATGCAGAGCCTCCTGAAGTGGCGTCGAACCGGCCTTGGCGGTGTCGTAGACATCGGGTTCTGCCCACAGTCGGCGCACGGCCATGCGGTTGGCCGTCAACGTACCCGTCTTGTCGACGCACAGCACCGTGGTCGCCCCGAGCAACTCGACCGCCGGGATGCTGCGTGCCAGCACTTTCTCACGCGCCAGGCGCCATGCCCCCAGGCCGAGAAAAAGCGTCAGCACCACCGGCAGTTCCTCGGGCAGCACCGCCATCGCCAGCGTCAATCCGGCCAGCAGGCCGTGCAGCCAGTCGCCGGTGCTGATCCAGTACGCGACGGCCAGCCCGGCCGCCAACATCACGCCGACGATCGCCACGCGCTTGACGACCCCACGGGTCTCGTTCTGGATGGGAGTGCTCTCACCGCCCAGAGCTGCCAGCGACTTGCCGATGCGGCCCAGGGCGCTGCGCTCGCCCGTAGCCACGACGCGGCCATGCGCGGTGCCTTGCGTCACCAGTGTCCCGGAGAACACCCGGTCTTCGCCTTCCGCCGGCATGGAATCCTTGATCCCGTTCGCCGCCGCGATGGCCTGCTTGCCTACCGGCACCGATTCGCCCGTGAGCATCGATTCATCGACGCTGAGATTGGACGCCTCGATGAGGTCCAAGTCGGCGGGCACCCGATCACCCTCAGCGAGCAGCACGATGTCGTCGCAGACGAGCTCGCGGCCTGCCACCTTGCGCGTCTTGCCGTCACGCTGGACCAGCGCCTGCGGGCTGGACATGTCGCGCAGCGCCTCCAGAGAACGCTCGGTGCGCCGCTGCTGCACGAATGTGATGCCCATGACGACGAACACGAAGCCCAGCAGCATCAGGGCTTCGTTGCGATCGCCCAGCGCCAAGTAGATCGCGCCACAAGCCACCAGCAGCAGGAACATCGGTTCGGCGACCACGTCGCCGAGCAGGCGCAGCACGCTGCGCGGCCGCGACACCGGCAACTCGTTGGGTCCGTCGCGCGCCAGGCGCTCGCGAGCCTCGGTCTCGGTCAGGCCCGTATGCATCGCGGACGCTGGCCAGCGGTCATGGGGCGGCACTCATGGCTTTGCCGAGACCCGCTTGGGGGCATGATCCAGGTCAGGTCGCTTCCACGGGTCCACGTGCGTCATCAGGTTCAGAACGCGGTGGCGTTGCAGTACACGCTGTCGCGCTACGACCGCGATGTCGTGCCCGGCTTCGACGGTGATGGCCGCATCCACTTCGATATGCGCATCGACGACGATCATGTCGCCCATCTTGCGGGTGCGCACGTCATGCACGTTGCTTACCCCCGGGGTCTCCATCAACGTCTTGCGGATGGCATCGACCTCCTGCTCGTCCACGGCGCGGTCCATCAGATCGTGGAGCGCGTCCCACCCGAATCCCCAGCCCATCTTGGCGACCATGAAGCCGACGATCAGCGCGGCAATCGGGTCGAGGATGGGGTAGCCGGCCAGATTGCCGACGATGCCCAAGCCGACCACCAGCGACGAGGCGGCATCAGATCGCGCATGCCAGGCGTTGGCCACGAGCATGCTCGACTTCACGCGCGTGGCCACCGACAGCATGTAGCGGAACAGCAGCTCCTTGGCCAGCAGCGCACCACCGGCGACATACAGCGCCACGATGTGCACCTGCTGCACCGTCTCTGGCGCTTCGAGTTTGCGGAAGGCAGACCACAACATGCCGATGCCGACGGCGAGCAGCAAGGCGCCTAGAACCAGCGACGCGGCGGTCTCAAAGCGGTGGTGGCCGTAGGGATGGTCGGCGTCGGCGTCCTTCTTGCTGTGGTGGCTTGCGAACAGCACGACAAAATCGGCCACCAAGTCGGAGAGCGAATGGATACCGTCGGCAATCAGGCCCTGGGACTTGGCGAGCACGCCGACCACCACCTGGGTGATGGTCAGCACAAGGTTGACGCCCACGCTGACCCACGTGCTGCGCGAGGCGGCCACGGCGCGTTCAGCTGGCGTGTGTTGAGAGTCCTCGGGATCGTCGAAAGAGTCGTCGCGGTTCATCGTGTTGGGTTCGGATCGTCGGCGAGGCTGCTCTTGCAGGGTCGGTGTCGGAGACTGATGTTCCGTGCCTCGATTTGAGCACGGAGATCGTGTCCTATCGGATGAGCAGAACGGGCACGTCGGCGGTGGCAAGCACCCTTTGTGCGACCGAACCGAGCAGGAGGTCCGCTATCGCGCTGCGTCCCTTGGCACCGAGCACGATCAGGTCGAACTTGCCGGTCTTCGCACACTGCACGATCTCCTGCGCGACGTGGCCAGTGCGTAATTCCATGTCGTGCTTGATACCGGCAGCATCGAGCACCTTTCGTGCGGGCTTGAGTTCCTTCTCGCTGAGTTCGCGCAGGTAGTCAGCCACGGCGTCGCGGCCGACAAATGCTTTTGCGTGCCGCAGGCCGGCATCGTCATGAACGCTGATCAGCGTGATCGAGCTGGATGTCGAAGACAGCTGGCGGACCAACTTGCTCGCGTACTTGACGGCCTGCAACGCAGGCTTCGATCCATCGGTCGCGACCAGAATCTTCATGGGTATCTCTCGATTGGAAGTGCTGTGGAAGACGACCGCGCCCTAGCGATTGTCCCGGTGTCAGTTTGGAAGCATCCGGCGCAGCGTGTTGTCACCAACCACGTAGTGATGGAACAAGGCCGCGGCTGCATGCATCGCGATGAGGAAGTAGCCGATCGTGCCGCCAGTTTCGTGAAGTTCCTTGGCCCAATCGGCGACGGACTTGCTCTCGTTGACGAGTGCCGGGAGCTGGACGAAGAAGAACGGAATCGGCTTGCCCTCTGCGCTGAGCGTCAGCCACCCGAGCAGTGGCATGCCGATCATCAGGGCATAGAGTGCTACGAGCATCAGACGGCTCAGCACGACCTGCCACCGTGGTGGAGCGGGCTGGGTGGGTGGCGTTGCGCCGGGACTGTGGCGCTCATGTCGATATTCCTGTCGTGCGATTCATCTCGTTGCCCTTGCTGCGCCAACGCGCCCATCTGACGGGCGCGAGCGCGCTTGCCTATACGACACTCGGCCGGTTGCGACGAGCATCGGGGCGTCAGAGGCCTGCGACGCGCAGACGGCCTTTCGGCAGTTGGTTCACTTCTTGATGGTCAGTTCATCATGGATGCTGTGGACCCCGTCGGTCCCTCGGGTGAGCTTGATAGCGGCATCGATCTGGCTCTGGGTGTCGACGACGCCGATCAGGCGCACATCGCCCTTCAGCGTGACGACGCTGATGTCGAACTGCTTGAGGGTTGGGTCTCGCAGCAAAGCCGTCTTGACGTTTGTCGTCACGTCGACATCGGCGACGTTGGCGGCGTTCGACGTGCTGGGCAGCTGAACTTTGGCGGATTCGGGGGTCTTGTTGCAACCCGTCACCAATGCAAGGGTGACCACGGCGACGCTCCAGAACTGCGTTCGAAGATTTCTGTTCATGCGGGTGTCCTCGTCTTTTGGCAGGGTTGCCGCCAAGTCTCAACAGACCAAGCTACGCGACCGTGCGACGTCCGTCTGTGCGTCGCCGACCACAGGGAACCGTAGGCGACAGCTTCGGAGGCGTTATTGCGCTGTATCAATTCCCGTCGATGTCGATGACTCTCGCGTCTCGTCGCTCGACTGACAATCACGTCATGGGTCGGACAGTCGGCACGTCGATGCTGCGTGCCTCTCCCGGATGCCCGCCGAGGTTGAAAGGGATCGTCAGGAACGCGGTCATTACGACCGGGATCAATGCGGCAATGACAGCGCCGGCAAACTGGTGAACGAAGCAAAATCGGTGATGAACGCATGTCAGATTCCTTTGGTTTGCGACCGGTTGAGTCGATCTTGACACGTGAACCTTAAGGATTCCTGAGCTGCCATTCCGCAGCCGATAAGAAAACGTTAAGGCGCGCTCGCCACCATGGCAGTCAAGGAGTTGCCATGAACCATTCGACCTCGTTCCGTCGCGTCCTCGCCGTGCTCGGCTCCATTGCAGGACTCGTCTCAACGGTGCACGCAGCCACCCCCGCAGACCTGCTGAGCAAATACAGTGCGCAGGCCATCGCCGGACCGCAGCCGGACCAAGGCCAGCAGTTCTTTACGCAGCGGCATGGCCGCGAATGGAGCTGCTCATCCTGTCATGGCGCAATGCCGAAGCAGGCCGGTCGACACGCGGCGACCGGCAAGCCGATCGGCGCACTGGCACCCGCATTCAACCCCGATCGCTTCACCGATGCGGCGAAGGTCGATAAGTGGTTCCGGCGCAACTGCAACGACGTCGTGGGTCGTGAGTGCTCTGCCGCCGAGAAGACGGATATGCTGAGCTGGCTCATGACGCTCAAGCCCTGACCCCTTCGGCCCTTTCAAGAGTCCGCCATGCGCCACGTTGCTCGCCGCTTGCCACAGCAAGCCTTGTCCGCGTTGCTAGTCGCAACGCTGTGCGTCAGCCAGGCGGCGATCGCTGACGACAGCTCGCGCATCGCACTCGTCGCCCTGTTGCCTAAGTACAAAACCGAATGCGCAGCCTGCCATGTTGCCTATCCACCGGGCCTGCTACCCCAAGTTGCGTGGCAACGGGTGATGTCCGGCCTGCCGCATCACTACGGCACTGACGCCTCGCTGGATCCCGCGACGGTGAAGGAGTTGTCCGCCTGGTTGAGCGCGAACGCCAGCACCGATCGTCGCCTTCGTGCCGCGCCACCCGAGGATCGCATCACACGTTCAGCATGGTTCATCCGTCAGCACGACGAGGTGCCTCCAGCCACCTGGAAGCGTCCCGCCATCAAGAGCGCGTCCAATTGCGCCGCCTGTCACACCGGCGCCGATCAAGGAGATTTCAATGAAAGAAACGTCCGCATCCCCCGCTGAAGCGACAACACTCGCCACCGGGACGGAAAGGATCCTCGTGTGGGATGCGCCGGTGCGCGTCTTCCACTGGCTCATGGTGCTCAGCTTTGCCGGCGCCTACCTGACGGCCGAGAGCGAACGCTGGCGCCTCCTGCACGTGACCCTGGGCTATACGATGGTCGGCCTGGTGGCGTTCAGAATCGTCTGGGGCTTGGTCGGCACGCGAACCGCCCGCTTCGCCAACTTCGTGCGCGGACCACGCGCCGTGATGCGTTACGTGCAGGCGATGTGGACTCCGCACCCACAGCACCACATCGGGCATAACCCTGCTGGCGCGCTTGCGATCGTCGTGATTCTCGCTCTGACACTCGCGGTCGCGGGCTCGGGCTGGGCCGTCGTCAACGACACGGGCGGCAAATGGTTCGAGGAGTTCCACGACTTCGCCGCCAATGCGATGCTGGCCGTCATCGGGGTGCACATCGCCGGCGTGCTGTTCGCGAGCTGGCGCAGCCACGAGAACCTGATCGCCGCGATGATCACCGGCCGCAAGGCGGGTCGGCGCGAAGATGGGGTGCGTAACGCGTGGCGCATCGTCGCCGGGTTGATGCTGGCCGCCGTTGCCGCCTTCTGGTGGATGCAGTGGCAAACCGCGCCGGTGGCGGGCGCCGTGGCCGACCGGCCAACGGCCGCGACGCACGCCAAGTCGGGCGAGCGCGACGGCGATTGACCGTGACCGGAACGCGACACCTTCAGATCATGCGAATTCTCCTCGCGGAAGACGATGTGCTCCTCGGAGATGGCGTGCGCGCCGGCCTGCGCCAGCTCGGCTTCCTGGTCGACTGGGTGCGTGACGGCGATGCAGCGGAACGCGAGTTGTGCGCCCAGCCCTACGACGCGGCTGTCCTTGATCTGGGCTTGCCCCGCAAGGACGGCATGGAGGTCCTTGCGGCCGTGAGACGAGCGGGTGTCGCCTTGCCCGTGCTGGTACTGACCGCCCGCGACGCGGTGCCCGATCGCATTTGCGGACTGGATGTCGGCGCGGACGACTACGTCGTCAAGCCGGTCGACCTTCATGAACTGGGTGCACGGTTGCGTGCCCTGGTGCGGCGCTCGCACGGGCAACCGCGGGAGATGCTGACGACGCAGGATGTCGTACTCGACCCGGCGGCGCGTACCGTGCTGAGATCTGGAGAGCCCGTCGTGCTGTCGGCCCGCGAGTTCGATCTCCTGCACGCGCTCATGCTCAATACGGGTCGCGTGCTGTCACGTGAACAGATCGAGCAACACCTCTACAGCTGGGGACAGGAGGTGGAGAGCAACGCCATCGAAGTCCACGTCCACCACTTGCGCCGCAAGCTGGGCAGCGCATTGATCAAGACCGTTCGAGGCGTGGGCTACATGCTGTCGGCACAGCGAACCGAGACCTGATGCGGCGCATCCGCTCTTTGCAGGGCCAGTTGCTCGCGTGGGTCCTCGGGTTGGTTGTGCTCGTCTGGCTGCTGACCGCTGCCGTCACCTGGTTCGATGCGCGCCACGAGCTCGACGAGTTGCTCGACAGCCACTTGGCCCAGGCGGCCGCCCTCCTGGTGGCGCAGCAGACGTACGGGCTCGGTGAAGACGACCGTGAAGTCGATTCACCGACGCTTCACCGCTACGCGCCAAAGGCGGCATTCCAGGTGTTCCACGAAGGTCGGCTGGCAGTGCGATCCGCCAATGCACCGACGGCACCCATGTTCGGATCGGCCGATGGAAACCAGTCGGGCTTCCGAACCGTGTCCTTCTCCGGATCGACGTGGCGAGTGTTCGGAGTCACCGGTGCAGAACGGGACGTCCAGGTCTTCGTGGGTGAGCAGGCGACATCGCGCGACGAGATCCTCATGGCGGTGCTTCGCAGCACGATGTGGCCGATGATGGTCGCGCTCCCCGTGCTTGCGCTGGTGGTCTGGTGGGCTGTGCGCCGCGGGATTCTCCCGTTGAGGCGCTTGAGCCGGGTGCTGGGTGAGCGCAGCCCCCAGGAGCTGCGACCAGTGGAGGTCGATGGGGCGCCTGCCGAAATGGTCCCCGCGCTCGATGCCCTGAACGGACTCCTTCATCGCATCGGCACGCTGGTCGAGTCAGAACGGCGCTTCACCGCCGATGCGGCGCACGAACTGCGCACGCCGATTGCAGCGATTCGTGCGCAGGCTCAGGTCGCCCTCGGAGAGGCCGACGACGGCCAGCGCCGCCATGCGCTGCAGGCCACGCTGTCGGGCTGCGACCGTGCCACGCGCCTGATCGATCAGCTGCTTACGCTTGCACGGCTCGAGACATCGGCTTTCACAACGCTGGCCGAAGTGGACCTCGGCGAACTGGTTCGACGGGTCATCGCGGACCTCGCGCCCAATGCGATCGATAAGCATCAGGAGATCGCGCTGGACGCTACCGACGGCTGCGTCGTGAAGGGGGACGCTACGCTGCTGGCGGTGCTCGTGCGCAACCTCGTCGACAACGCCATTCGCTACAGCCCGGCGCACGCGACAGTGAAGCTCACGTTCACGAAGACGTCTGGCCGCGTGCTTCTTCATGTCGACGATAGTGGGCCGGGGCTGCATGAGAATGACCTGAATCGAATCGGTGAACGATTCTTTCGCGTCGTGGGATCCGGAGAAGACGGCAGCGGCCTGGGTTGGTCGATCGTTCGCAGGATCGCCGCTGCGCATCACGCCGAAGTTCGCCTCGGCCGCTCGCGATTGCTTGGCGGTCTGGCGGTCGAAGTCGAATGGTTGTGCTAGTGGGCGCGTCTGGTTTTGTGCCGGAGCGAGGCCGGGTCAGGGCGCCTTCCGTTGCTGCGCATTCCGTGAAATCGATCGGCGCCGGAACGGATCCACAACGTCCGCCTCGGGTCAGAATCAGGCGTCTGCTACCGGGCCAGGAGCGGTCCGTCGCGAGCGGCCTGTTGCTGAGTCGTCTGGTTGAACGAACGATGCGAATCCGTTGGGATGCGCGACCGAAATGCGTGCCAAGCACCTCGTCCTATCGTTTCGAGGCGGCCGCGCGGGCTCACGAATAGGCCGGGTGTCAAAATCGTAGTCGTATAGACTCGCTTGCCTCGGAGATTCGCGGCGGACGAACCTCGATAGGATCGAGGTGCTCGCGCAACCGCTGACTCGCCGAGGTGCTACCTGGTGGAGAGTTCACGCCCGTCTGACTTGGAGGCAATGCGACCTTCCCGAGCCACAGGCCGCGGTCTGCGGCGGAGTCGTCTCACGCGCCGTGAACGTAGGCGACTGGCTCTTTCATTATTGCTTTCCCTGCTCAGTCATGCGCTGCTGCTGACCCTGGACTTCGGGAGGCAGGAACTCGGGTTTCCGCGCTTCGGCCTCCCCTGGCAAGATCGACGAATCGAAGTGTCCGAGTTGCGCGTGGTGCTCGTTCCTCCGCGGGTCCAGGCATCCGAGCCGACGGCCAAGTCGGTCACGAAGCTGTTGCGGTCGGCACCGATCAAGCAGCCTCCTGCCCCTAGGCCCGTCGACCGGCCATCCGTGTCCTCGACGCAACCTCGGCGACTGACGGCAGACGCGATCCGGGCGAAGGGTGATCAGACGGCAGAGGCCATTCCCCACCGGGACTTCAGGGCCAGTCCTGTCGATGCGAAAGCGCCAGCGCGCGTCAATGCGCCCAGCGAAGCGGCGCCCGCACCGATTCCCGAGCGCACCGTGATCGCCGTCGAAAGATCCGATGAGGCCGCGTTGGTCGTGCCTCCCACTCCACCGGAGCCATTGCCCGTCTTCGCAGCAACGCTCGGCGCCTCGAGGCCGGATCAGTTGGAGGCGACGCGAGTCGAGGCTCTGCGGCTGGAGGCCGAACGACAGGAAGCCGCGCGGAAGGCCGCTCGACGAGAAGCAGCGCAGCTGGAGACCGCGCGTCAGGAGGCGGCGCAAGTCGCGGCCACGCGGTTGGAGAAGGCCGAACGACAGGAGGCCCTGCGACTACGCGCTGCGAAAGAGGAGGCAAGGCGTCGGGAAGCGACGCAGGAAGCGGCAGCCCGGCGAGAGGTCGCGCAGCAGGAGACCGCTCGTCAGGAGGCGGCGCAAGTCGAGGCCGCGCGGCTGGACGCTGAACGACAGGAGGCCGCGCAGCAGGCGACAGCCCGTCGAGAAGTCGTGCAGCAAGAGGCTGCTCGTCAGGAAGCGGCGCGGGTCGAGACTATGCGGCTGGAGGTAGAACGACAGGAAGCCGCCCAGCAGGATGCGGCCCGACTAGAGTTGGCGCAGACGGAGGCCGCGCGTCAGGAAGCGGCGCGGGTCGAGGCCGCGCGGCTGGAAGGCGAACGACAGGAAGCCGCGCAGCAGGCCACCCGGCGAGAAGTGGCGCAGACGGAGGCTGCTCGTCAGGAAGCCGCGCGGGTCGAGGCCGCGCAGCTGGAAGCCGAACGCCAGGAGGCCGCGCGCTTGCAGGCCGCGAAAGTGGAGGAAGAACATCGGGAAGCGGTGCGTCGGGCGGCGGGACGACAGATGGATGCGGAAGCTGCGCAACGTGCAGCGGCCTCGACTGCAACGCGACGGCCTGACACGCGCCCCTATTCGTTGGACACCGCTCGCCGAGGACGGTTGTTCGGACGCGCCCACCCCAATACCGAACTCGTCCTGTACGCGGAAGCCATGGCCCGCAAGATCCAATTCAACACGCCATACGACGTGGTCCGCGAACTGGAGAAGTATCCTCACATCGATCCCATGGTGACGATGGCCATTCGAAGCGACGGATCCGTGGAGTCCGTGACCATCGTCCTCTCCAGTGGTTCGCCCGAAATCGATGAAGCGATACGCCGCATCACGCAAAGCCATGAGCACTATCAGGCGTTCCCGCCGGGATTGGCCCGCGCCTTCGACGTGATCGAAATCCGACGAACCTGGTACTTCGACGGGGCGATCCGGCTGTACTGATGGACGGCGCAGCGGTGCTTGTCGGCTGTCAGCCATGTGGCGCCTCGAAGCGCGGCAGGGCCATTCACTCGAGCCGGCCAACGTCCGCTGTCGCGCACCGTCCCCCTTTCGTCCCCAACCGCGTAAAGTGCGTTGGTTCAGAAGCCCAAATCGAGTCACCCCACCCAAGGAATCGCCATGGCAGACAATCCCCCGCCGTCCGCACCAGTGGAGCAGCCGGAAGAACCGCCGACCACACCGCAACCCGCGAAGCGCCCCTTGTTTGGTGGATTCGCCGATCTGCCCGACGCGGAGAAGAGCCCTGCACCGAAAGACGAATTGCGTTGATGCATCGTCGCCTCGGCAGGCCGCAGCGCCTGCCCGAGGCGATGGCGCCTCGCGGGCTCTCCTCTTTGACGGCGAGGACGGTTCGCCTCAAGGCTTGACCTCCAGCGCCGCATTCGGCGTCTCGCCGAGCATCTCGGGCGCATACATCGCTTCGACACGCGTAGACGGCAACCCGAACCTGCCGACGTTGTTCAACCGCACCGTGTACTCGATGCTGAACTTGCCCTTCGGGACGAAGCGGTAATACGCGCGATAGGCTTCGAAGCTTTTCTCCTCGTACGCGGGCCACGCCCATCCTTCGCGCTGCTCGCCGCTGGCGGCGATCTGCGAATCACGGCCCAGACCGGTACCGAGTATCGAGGCGCCGCCGGGGATGGGATCGGAGACCACGACCCAACTCATGTCGGTCTGCGCGTCGATGTCCAGACGGATGCGCAATACGTCGCCGCGCGAGTACGCGTCCCTGGTCTTCTGCTCGACCGGCGTGATGGTGCGCGTGATGCGGTAGCCAGACGAGAACGGCGCCTTGAGCGGGACGGCAGCGAGGCTCTGGATCGTGAGCCACGGCTTGCCGCCGCCGTCCTGCGTGACCTGCAGATCGCGACGGGTCGCGGTCTCCTTGCCCTCATCCTTCGCAGGCCACGGCAACAGCATCGTGCCTCCTTGCGGTTTCTCGGACCACGACAGCGTGGCCGATGAGGAGCCGACGATGCTGGCGTGCGACGTCCCCGTCACGGCATCGCGCTCGAAGCGCTTGGAGAATTGGTTGACAGCGAGGGTGCCCCACACGTTCGCGGTGGTGGTCAACCAATGTCCCTTCGACTGTCTCTGCAATGCGCCGATCACGAGACGCGGCGCCTCGTCCTTCCATGCGGGGTCGTCGAGCACGGCCATCAGCAGGCGCGCCGCGTTGCCGTCGCCGCTGGCCATCAGCCAGTACCAGAAGTCGTCCTTCTCGGTGGAGAAGTCCAGACGCGTGCCCTGATAGTTCAAACGCGAACGCAGGATCTGGTCGGCTTCGGCAAGGCGCGTGTGGCGCTCGGGAATCGACGGCACGCGTTTGAGGATCAACATCCAGTCGATCACTGCCGACGTCGGCCATTGATTCGGAAGGACCTGCATCGATTGCAGCATGCGCGCCGTCGCCTTGTTGTCGCGGGTCAGCGCTTCGAGCGCGGCGAGCTTGCGCACGTCGAGTTGTCGCTGCGCGTCCGTGGAGAACGGACTCCACAGGTTGCGTTTGATGCGACCTTCCACGAATGCGATCAGGCCGCTTTCCATCTTCGCGCGTGTCGCGTCGGGGATCGCGTAATGGCCGAGCGTGTTCGCCTCGGCACTGGCCGACAGCAGGTACGCGGTCAGCACTTCGCTGCCCGATGCCGGCCCGTCGGCGCGCGGCGGGAAGTAGCTCGCCAGACCGTCGCCGTCGAGATAGAGCGGGATCTGCCGCGCGACCTCCTCCCATTTCTTCTCGTCGAGCGTGCCGAGGGCGATCGAAGCCTTCTGCTCGAGGCACGAATACGGGTAGCGCAGCAGCCAGTCGCGCACGCCGGGCAAGCTGTCGGCGAGTTTGGGCTTGAGTGCGACCGAGACGCCGCCGCGCGGCGTGGCGCCGACATTGCCGACCCCGTCGGCGACGGCATCGGCAGGTGCCGCGACCGGCAAGGTGAAGGCCTTGTCGAGTTGCGCGAGCGTGGCTTGCTGCACGGTCACGGGGATCTTGAACGTCACTCGCTGAACCACCTTGATGCTGTCGCTCGCGCTTGCGGGTTTCGCATCAAGCTTCGCGTCTGCCTTCGCGTCGATCTGCCATGCGAGCGCGCTCGCGTTGTCGGGTGTCGTGACCGTCCACTCCACGAGTTGCGAAGAATCCGCTTCCAGATGCACGCGCTGCGCCGGCAGCTTGATCGCGGTCGCGGCTCCCGCCATCGATGGCGTCGGCGCTGACGTCAGCGATGGAGTCAGCGCGGCATTCACGTCGACATCCATCGCCGCCCTGGTCGTATTGCGTAGCGTGAAGCCCGCGCGATACAGATCGCCCTCGCGCACGAGCGGCGGCAGGCCGGACACGATCTGCAGATCCTGGCGAGACTTGATCGTCGCGCTGCCGGTGCCGAACAACGTCGTGCCCGAGTCGGCGATCGCCACGATGCGAAACGCGGTGAGCGAATCGTTGAGCGGCACATCGACGACCGCGCTGCCGTTCGCGTCGAGCACCACCGATGGCTTCCACACCAACAGCGTGTCGAACAGTTCGCGGCTCGGACTCACGCCGCCGCCACCGCCGGGCGGCGCGGCCTTGCGGCCGTAGTGGCGCTTGCCGATGATCTGCATCTGCGCGGTCGCGGTCTCGATGCCGTAGCCGCGCTCGCGGATCATCGCGTCGAGAAGATCCCAGCTCGGGTTGGGCATCAGCTCGAGCAAGGCCTCGTCGACCGCGGCCAGTGCGACCTCGGTGCCCGCGGGCACGGGCTTGCCGTCCGGCGTGGTGACGCGCACGGTCGCCCTGGCAATCGCGCGCACGGCGTAGTCGGGCTTGTCGGTGGTCACCGCGACCTTCAATCGATGCGCGGCCTGGTCCACGTGGATGGCTGCGATGCCGTACTTGAAGGCGGGCTTGCCGAGATCGACCAGCGCGGTCGGGGACTCGTACAACTTGCCTTCGTCGCGGTACGCGCGCCACCACTCGGCCGGCGACTTCCATCCCCACGAGAAGAACGAATACCACGGCACGTCGCGAATGCGGCCGCGCACCGCCAGCACCGACACGTACACATTCGGAGCCCAGTCGCGCCCGATCTTCACGGCGATGCTGGGATCGTCACCGCGGATCTCGACGACCTGCGTGGCGATGATGCCGTCGCGCTCGATCGCCACCAGTGCGGTCGCGGCGCGAAACGGCATGCGCACCTGGAACTTCGCGACTTCACCGGGCGCATAGGACTTCTTCTCGGGCAGCACGTCGATGCGATCCTGGTTCTCGCCGCCGAACCACACCTCGGCCTGGCGCGTGACCCACACCGACGTGCTCGCCTCGGCGATGTTGCCGACCGTGTCCTTCACGCTCGCGACCAACTCGACGTTGCCGGGTTCGGACAAAGCCACGTCGCAGAACACCAGCCCCTGCGCGTTCGACTTGCCGCTGCACAGTACGCCGAGTTCCTTGCTCTCGCGCTGGTTGTCGTAGGCGTAGAAGCCGCCGACCATGAGCTTTCTGATCGAGCGGATGTTGCGCGCGATGCCGCGCAGTTCGACTGGCGCGCCGATCACCGGCTTGCCGCGCGTGTCGACCGCGACCAGCTTGACGATGGTCTTGCCGCGCACCGACACCCAGTCGTCCGCGCGCACGCCCACCGCAAGCGCTGCCGGCCACAGCGACACCGTCTGCGAGAGCGTCTGGATTTCTCCATTGGGATCCGGATAGGTTGCCTCGACCAACAGGTCGCGCGGCGCGTCGATCGTGGGGAGGTCTTTTAGCTCGACCTTCCCGGCACCGGTCTGGTCGAGCGTGACGGCGAGCTTGTCGGCGACGATGCGTTGGCCGAGGGGCTCGTGGGTCGCGCGCGGGCCGTCGTCGACGAAATCTTCGAAGGGCACTTCGTTGTCGTCATCGCTGCGTTCGGCGCGCGCGAAGCTGTAGCCGTCGTAGCCCGCGAAGCTGGCGTAGCGCGGCTTCAACGCCGCCGACACGCGCACCGGCAAGGCCGACGCCGAGCCACCGTTGGTGTAGGCGATCGACACGCCGGCGGTCAACGATGCGGGCCGCACGAAATCGCGTTGTGCCTTGCGCGGGGCGTCGATGTTCGCTTGCGTGCTCCCGTCCTTGCTCGATGCGCGGCTCGCGTCATCGTCCTTCCCTGCCGCACGCACATCGATGCGACCGCGCATCACGGGCAACCGAAACTCCTCCACGCGAAAGCTGCCGGTCTCAAGCGAGCGGCTGCCGCTCTTGAGCGCGACGTTGTAGAGACCGAGCTTGGCGTCCTGCGGAATCGGAAAGGCGGTCTCGGCGTAGCGGCCGGCACGCCAGGTCAGGTCGAAGGTGTATTTCTGGTCCGAGCCGACGTGCGTGATCTCGACGTGCGTCGGCAGGCTCTTCGCATCGGGCAGCGCCAGCGAGACCAGTTCTTCGCGCCGGATGAAATGCTTCATCGACACGACCTGTCCGGCGCGCAGCAAGCTGCGGTCGAACACCGTATGCGCGATCAGTCGGCCTTCGTAGGCCTCGCCGCGACGCGCGTAGTCGCGCTCGGCGCCTGGCAGGTTGAAGCGCCAGCTCTCGATGCCCTGGTTCCAGTTCGACCACACGAAGGCCATGTCGACCTTGCCCTTGTTGGAACCTTCCGCGATGGGTTTGCGTGCGCTGACGAAGTAGCCGATCTCGCCACTCTCCTCATCGTCGCCGCCGCGGTCGCCCCGGCATGACTGGTAGTCGGGTTCCGGGAATGCACGCGCCACGAACGCGAAGCCGCGCGCATCGGTCACGCCGTTCCACAGCGGCTTGCCGTTGCAGTCGGAGATCTGCACGGCCGCGCCGGCCACCGGCTTCGCGCGTTCGAGCGTGGTCACCCACACGCCCGCGTTGACGCGGCCGAACTTGGCATGCACGGCGAGGTTGGTGACGAGCGCGGTGGTGCGCACGTACATCGGCGCGGGCTTGCCGAGCAGCGCGGCGCCCAGCCGCCGCGACTCGATCTCGACGACGTGAAAGCCGGGCTCGGGCAGCGGGATGCCGATCACTTCGAAAGGCCGCGGATCGCCGCTCTTGACCGCGGGCAAGACGATCGCCTTCGCGTTGGCGTTGCGCTTGAGCAGGCTCAGCTCGCGCGTCGCGATGTCGTTGTCTTCACGCGCATCGGCGCGTGCCTGCTGGCGTTCGTTGCGCTTGTTGCGGCCCACACGCTCACGCGCGTTATCGACTCGGGCTTTCGCGATGCCCTGCGGAAGATCGGCGGGATCGATGCGATCCCTGGCCATGCTCGATTCGTGATAACGCTTCACGCGACGCTGCCACGCGATGATCGCGGCGTCGCCCGCGCTGCCCGAGTCGCCGCCCACGCGCACGGTACGCACCGTGCCTTGCGGAGCCGGCGCATCGCTTGCCGTCGCGCCCGCGGCCATACCTGTCTCAACCGTCACGCCTTTGACGTCGAGCGCGGCCTCGACATGCCGCACCGTGAGCGGCAGCACCGGATCGGCATCGAGTTCGAGGATGCCGAACGGCGACGCCGCGAACTTCGCGAGCGGAGGCGCGAGCGCGGTGCGCGACTTCAACGGGAACAGCGACGCGTTGGAAAGCGGCCGGCCCGCGTCGTCGGCGAGATCCTTGGGCGCTTCGATGCTGAGTTCGGCGTTCTCGGCGAACGGCGGCTTGAATTCGATCTGAGAGACCGAAGCGCTGCGGTTGTCGGGATCGAATACCGGATGCTTCTCGAACGCCTTGTCGCTGTCGACATAGCGCAGCACGAAGCGCTCGGCCAGCGCGCGCGCGATCGGCGACGTGAACTCGACGCGCACCGGTCGCACCGGAGTGCACGCGGCCTGCGCGTTCTCGCGCTCGCAGGTGAAGCTCGCCGTGAAGTCGGGACGCACTTCGAACTTCAGGCGCCGCTCCACCGTCGTCGCGATGCCGGTCGTCGATGCGATGCCGCGACCCCAGACCAGCGTGACATTCGCGCCGCTGGGCAGGCGCCGCGTGCACATCAGCATCGTCACGTTGTCGGCGCGCGACTTGTCGGCACGCGCCAGCGCGAAGCGCTTGATCAGTTCGGTGCGATCGGCGCCCTCGACGATACGAACCGGGATGCGCTCGCCGATGCCCGACACTTCGCACCACGCGTTGGCCAGCACGCTTGCCGGTGTCGCCGGCCCGTTCAACACCAGCACGAACACCTGCGCCTCATCGATGCCCGGGCCGCCTTCTCCGCCGGCTGCTGGAAAGTTGCGCAAGATCGCAGGGCCACCGGTCGAGAATGAGAACGACGTCTTGCCTGCTACTTTCGCGCCGTCGCGCGTCTTGACGTCGGCCATCAAATGAAAGGTGCAGCGCGTGCCGGGCCCGAGATCGGCGCTGAAGTCATAGGCCCAGGTGCGATCGTTGACCCAGCGTCCCGTGCCTGGGGTGGCAACGGCGGCCACGCACTGCACCTCGAACGGCGCGGCGAGCTTGGGATCGCCGAAGTCCACCATCGCCTCGCTGAAGGTCGCGCGCGCCTGGCGGACGGTGGCGACTTCGCCTTGCGGCGAGAACTGGAGAATGCTGGCCGGGTTCGACGATGCCCGGGCCGGTCCCGTCGCCGCGCTCGCGTCGTTGGCCGGCGCTTGCGCGAAGATCGATGCGGCAAAGCATGCGACGACCGCGAGAACGCGCGCGCTCCAGCGCGTCACTCCATGGTCGCGCGTGAACCGGTCGTCCTCATGCCGCATTGCTCGCTCCTCCTGTGCCGCGGCATTGTGCCAGTGCATCCCTGCCTGCATCCCTGCCCGCATCCCTGCCTCTAACGCGACGACGCCTGCTTCGGTTGTCGCCGCGCGTGCATGGCAGAATCGACCTTCGCCCTGCGGCTATCCACTCCACCGCCCCGCATCCTCCACTCATCACGAGACCGACCATGAACGACGTATTCATCTGCGACGGCATCCGCACAGCAATCGGCCGTTACGGCGGCGTGTTGTCGTCGGTGCGTGCCGACGACCTCGGTGCGATCCCGATCAAGGCGCTGATGGCGCGCAACCAGTCGCTCGACTGGAGCCAGGTCGACGACGTGATCTACGGTTGCGCGAACCAGGCCGGCGAGGACAACCGCAACGTCGCGCGCATGTCGGCGCTGCTCGCCGGCTTGCCAACCGATGTGCCGGGCGCGACCATCAACCGCCTGTGCGGCTCGGGCATGGATGCGGTGGGCACCGCGGCGCGCTCGATCGCGGCGGGCGACAACTTCATGATGATCGCCGGCGGCGTCGAGTCGATGAGCCGCGCGCCCTTCGTGATGCCCAAGGCCGAGAGCGCGTTCGCGCGCAGCAATGCGATCTACGACACCACCATCGGCTGGCGCTTCGTCAACAAGCTGATGAAGGAGCGTTACGGCGTCGACGCCATGCCCGAGACCGCGGAGAACGTGGCGACCGACTACGGCGTGAATCGCGACGATCAGGATCGCTTCGCGCTCGCGAGCCAGACCAAGGCGTCGCGCGCACAGAGCGACGGCACGCTGGCCGAGGAGATCACGCCGGTGACGGTCGCGCAGAAGAAGGGCGACGCGCTGGTGGTCGATCGCGACGAGCATCCGCGCGCGACCAGCATCGAGGCGCTCGCGAAGTTGAAGGGCGTGGTCAAGCCCGACGGCACGGTCACGGCCGGCAACGCGTCGGGCGTGAACGATGGCGCGTGCGCGTTGCTGATCGCGGGCGGCGAGGCCGCGAAGACGCACGGCCTGACGCCGAGGGCGCGCATCGTCGGCATGGCGACCGCGGGCGTGCCGCCGCGCGTGATGGGCATAGGCCCCGCGCCCGCCACGCAGAAATTGCTGAAGCGCCTGGGCATGACGATCGCTCAGATGGACGTGATCGAACTCAACGAGGCGTTCGCAAGCCAGGGCCTCGCGGTGCTGCGCCAACTCGGCGTGGCCGACGACGACGCGCGCGTGAATCCGAACGGCGGCGCGATCGCGCTCGGGCATCCGCTAGGGATGAGCGGCGCGCGCCTGGTGACGACGGCGATGTATCAGCTGCATCGCACCGGCGGCCGCTTCGCGCTATGCACGATGTGCATCGGCGTAGGCCAGGGCATCGCGCTCGTGATCGAGCGAGTCTGATCATGGCGACGCTCGAGCGCGACGATGTGACGATCAACTACCGCGTCGACGGCGCGGACGACGCGCCACCGCTGCTGATCTCCAATTCGCTGGGCACCGATCTGGAGATGTGGGCGCCGCAGCTCGGCGTGCTCGCCGAGAACTTCCGCGTGATCCGCTACGACACGCGCGGCCACGGCGCGTCCTCGGTACCTGAAGGGCCATACACGATCGCTCAGCTCGGGCGCGACGCACTCGCGGTGCTCGATGCCGTCGGCGTCGAACGCGTCTGCTTCATCGGTCTGTCGATGGGCGGGCTCACCGGGCTGTGGCTGGCGCTGAATGCGCCCCTACGCATCGACCGCATGGTGCTCGCCAACACCGGCGCGAAGATCGGCAACGACGAGTTCTGGAACGCGCGCATCGATTCGATTCGCGACTCAATCGGCGACGCGGATGCCGGCGGCCTGCCGGAGAACATCGTCGATGCGGTGGTCGAGCGTTGGTTCACGAAGCGCTATCGAAGCATCGCGCCGCAAGCTGTCGCGCGCATCCGGCGCATGCTGGTCGAGACCAGCAGCGCGGGTTACGCGGCCAACTGCGCCGCGATCCGCGATGCCGACCTGCGCGCGGGGCTTGCCTCGATCCGCATCCCGACGCTCGTGATCGCGGGCACGCACGATCCATCGACGCCACCGGCGCTGGGCCGCGAGATCGCCGAGGCGATTCCCGACGCGCGCTATCTCGAACTCGATGCCGCGCATCTGTCGAACCTCGAGCAGGCCGGCGCGTTCAATGCGGCGGTCGTGCACTTCCTGCGCGAAGGAGCGATCACCGAGCGCGAACGGCTGAGCATCGGCGAGACGATGCGGCGCTCGGTGCTGGGCGACGCGCACGTCGATCGCGGCATCGCGTCGCGCACCGATTTCAACGGCGAGTTCATCGACACCATCACGCGCAACGCGTGGGGCTCGACGTGGACGCGACCCGGGCTGACGCGCCACACGCGCTCTCTACTGACCATCGGCATGATGGTCGCGTTGAATCGTTCCGACGAACTGCGCCTGCACCTGAACGCCGCGCGCAACAATGGCGTGACGCGCGACGACATCAAGGAAGTGCTGATGCAGGCCGCGGTCTATTGCGGCGTGCCCGCGGCCAACTCGGCGTTTCATCTGGCCGCACAGGTTTTTGCGGAGCAGGACAAACAAGCGAACGTCTGATCAACCCTGGACCTCCCGACCATGCACACCAATCCATTGGGCCGCACCGGCATCTTCGTATCCGAACTGTGTCTCGGAACCATGACCTTCGGCGGCAGCGCCGGGATCTGGGGAAAGATCGGAGAGCTGCAGCAGGCCGACGCCGAACGCCTGGTTGGGCAGGCGCTCGACGCGGGGATCAATTTCATCGATACCGCCGACGTCTACGCGGGCGGCAAGTCCGAAGAGATCACCGGACAGGCGCTCAAGAACCTCAAGGTCGCGCGTGACAGCGTGGTGGTCGCGACCAAGGTGTTCGGCGAGACCGGCCCGGGCGCCAACATGCGCGGCGCCTCGCGCGGGCACATCGCCGACGGCATCAAGGCGAGCCTGAAGCGGCTCCAGCTCGACCACGTCGATCTCTACCAGATCCACGGTTTCGACCCGGCGACGCCGATCGAGGAAACAGTGCGCGCGCTCGACACGCTGGTGCGGCACGGGCATGTCCGTTACGTGGGCGTATCGAACTGGCCCGCCTGGCAGATCGTCAAGGCGCTGGGCATCGCCGAACGGCTCGGACTGTCACGCTTCGAATCGCTGCAGGCGTACTACACCATCGCGGGACGCGACCTCGAACGCGAATTGATTCCGATGCTGAAAAGCGAGGGCCTGGGCCTGATGGTGTGGAGCCCTCTCGCGGGCGGCCTTTTGAGCGGCAAATACGATCGCGACGGGCAAGGCGAAGACGGCAGTCGACGAACGGCCTTCGACTTTCCGCCCGTCGATCGCGAGCGGGCGCATGCCTGCATCGATGGCATGCGCAAAATCGCCGACGCGCGCGGCGTTTCCGTGGCGCAGGTCGCGCTCGCGTGGCTGCTGCATCAGTCGCAGGTCACCAGCGTCATTGTCGGAGCGAAGAAGCCCGAGCAACTGGCCGACAACATCGCGGCCACCGGCGTCGCGTTGAGCCCGGACGACCTGGCAACGCTTGCCGAAGTCAGCGCGCTGCCTTCCGAATATCCGGGCTGGATGTTCGAGCGGCAAGGCGAGTATCGAAGAAAGCAGTTGCTGGACGCGCCGCGACAGCGCTAGGGCGCGTCACGCGACGCCCGCAAATTGCGGCTTCGCGTATTGACACGGCGACGAGGCTTCCCAAGAATCCACCTGTCCTTTCGCTTACCCGGCGTTCGCGACATCAGCCGGGTAAGTCAAGACGTCGAAGCGTCGGATCCGCAACGGGTCTCTGAATGGCACGCCCAGACCGTCTTCCTGAACTCGCGCTGCCGAGCCTATGGCGGTACCCCGCCCATGGAAGCTCATCTCGCCACGCGTTCAGTGGCCTTGCGGGCCGTCGCGCCCTTGCCGCGGCGGCAGACACATCGCACGTGTTCCATCGCGTCATCCGTTGCTTGACCGTTCAGCAGACAACCGGGAGAGACCGCAATGAAAACATCGCAGCTTTTGATCGACCTTGCTCGGCATGCCAGACAGTTCGTGCGCCCGGACAAGGTCCTCAGCCTGAGACGCCGCGCCTTCCTTGCCAGTGCGGCGGCCCTGTCGCTCTTCATCGCGCTGCCTTCGACACCGACCGCATTCGCGCGGGACCGCGACGACACGCATTGGGTCGGCACCTGGAGCGCAAGCCCGATGGCCGCGGACTCCGTACCGGGCTCGACCAACGCGGGCTTCACCAATCAGACCGTCCGCCACATCACGCACGTCAGCATCGGCGGCGACCGTGTTCGCGTTCGACTCTCCACTGCCTATGGAACCAAACCGCTGGTGATCGGCGCAGCGTCGATCGCGCTGCAATTCAGCGGCGCGAGCAACGTGCCGGGTTCGAACCGCGCCCTCGCCTTCAGCGGCAAATCGTCCATCACGATTCCCGCCGGTGCGTTGGCGTTGAGCGATCCGGTCCGGCTCGACGTGCCATCTTTGGGAGATGTCGCGGTAAGCATCTATGTGCCTGACGCCACCGGGCCGACTACCTGGCATCAACTGGGCATGCAGACCACCTATGTCTCGCCTCCCGGAAACTTCACGGCGGCCAACTCGATGCCGGTGGCGACGACAGCGCAGTCGCGCTTCTGGCTGGCCGATGTGGAAGTCAGTGCGTCCGAAGAAATCGGCGCTGTGCTGACGATCGGCGATTCGATCACCGATGGTTTCGCCTCGACCCCCGACGCCAACCATCGATATCCTGACTTTCTCTCGCAGCGCCTCAACGCGGGCCGCAGTCACAGCAAGATGGCTGTGCTCAATGAGGGAATCAGCGGCAATCGCCTGTTGCACGACATCTTCGGACCGAACGCGCTGGCTCGTTTCGACCGCGACGTGCTGGCACAGGCCGGGGTAACGCACGTGATCGTGCTGGAGGGCATCAACGACATCGGGCTGCCTGGGCCCTTCGTGCCGGTGAGCGAAACCGTCAGCGCCGACGAGATCATCGTCGGGCTCGCCCAACTGGCCGCGCGTGCGCACGAGAAAGGGCTGAAGATTTTCGCGGGCACTCTCACGCCTTTCGAGGGAACCATCTTCGCGGGCTACTTCACGCCTGCGAAGGAAGTGAAGCGTCAGGCGGTCAACCAGTGGATACGCACGAGCGGCGTGTTCGATGCGGTCATCGATTTCGATCGCGCCACGCGCGACCCGAGCCATCCGACGCGTTTGCTGCCGGCCTA
>JBBQCA010000031.1:0-22755 GCA_038318315.1 Burkholderiales bacterium
AACTGCGCACCGGCAATCAGGCAGAAGAACCCGAACAGCAGCAGCGGCCGCGTGCCGATCGCCTCGCCCAGGCCGAACTTCACGAATGCGAGCCACGCCAGGATCACGCTGCCCAGCGCCATCAGCACCATGCCGACGCCGCCGAAGAAGTGGCCAGGCCGCGCGCGATAGCGCATGAAGAAGAATACCGAGATCAGGTCGAGCACCACACGAAAGGTGCGCGAGATGCCGTACTTGGAGACGCCGTGTACGCGCGCGTGATGCGACACCGGTTCTTCGGCGATGCGTCGCGGCGAGGTGACGGTTGCCAGCCACGCGGGAATGAAGCGATGCATTTCGCCATAGAGCCGAATGCTCTTCAACACGCTCGCACGAAATGCCTTGAGGCTGCAGCCGTAGTCGTTCAGGCGCACGCCGACGACACGCGCGATCAGCTGATTGGCGATGCGCGACGGGATCGTGCGCAGCAGATGATCCTGCCGATCCTGACGCCAGCCCGCCACGCAATCGAGGTCTTCGTTCAGCAGGCGCCCGACCAGCCGCGGGATATCGGCGGGATCGTTCTGCAGGTCGCCGTCGAGCGTGACGATCACGTCGCCGCGCGCCGCATCGACACCGGCCTGCATCGCCGCGGTCTGCTTGAAGTTGCGCATCAGCTCGAGCGGCCGCACCTGCGCGCCCCAGTGATCGCGCGCGCGACGCATCTCGGCGCAGGTCGCATCGGTGCTGCCGTCATCGACCAGGATCACTTCCCACGGGCTCGGATAACCCGCGAGCGCCTCGTGCACGCGCGCGACGAAGGGCGCGACGTTGTCGGCCTCGTTGTACATCGGCACGATGATCGAGAGGCGATGGGGAGGCAGCGTGGTCGTCGTCACCGCCAAGTTCGAACCGGCCGCGTCGGTGGCCAGAGGCGCGAGCGTGGACAGCCGCGCTTCGGGTGACGCGGTGGGCGGCGCGGAGAGAGGTGGACGCGGATCGTTCATCGATGAAACCGTGGAGGCCAACGCGGCATTTTGCCCGATGCACCGTGTGGCGCGAATTTGTTCGACGAAGGGCAACGTCGACGCGCGAGTCGTGGGTATGACAATGAATCGTCGCCGGCTCGGGGCGGCCCGACAGTATCGCCGGTCAGCGGACCGCGCGTGGGCCCGGCAACAACAGGGCGCCGAGGCCCCCGGCAATCAGCGCGAGCGCAAGCACCACCGCATGCAGTACGAGCGCGGCTTCGAGCCCGCTCGTCATTGCCACGCCCTGGGTTGCCATCAGCGCGGCCGCTCCCGCTTCGAAGGTGCCGAAACCCGCGATGCCCTGTACCGGGAGGATCGCGGCAAGCTCCGCGCCGATCGCGCCCAGGGCGGCGCTGCCAGCGTCGTACACGCCGCCGTATGCGTCTGTGCGCGGCCCGAGCGCCAGCGCGACCAGCCATGCTTCGGCGATCAGCTTCACGCTCCAGTTCGCGATCGTCCACATCCAGCCGCTGGCATTGCTTTCGGTCGATCGCGCCAGCAGTGCGCGCAGCCGGGCCAGCTTGCCCTGGTTCGATTCGCTCGATTCATTTGACGATGTGTGGCGATGACGTCGCGCCCATATCGGCACCGCCGCTGCGCCGCCGACGATGACGGCGAGCACGACCAGGCGCCACGCGAGCGGCATGCCGGGCCACACGATCGCGGCGAGCACCAGCACCACGCACGCGTCCTGCGCGCGCAACCACAGCAGCGCGACCACCGCGCGACCGGTCGCGATGCCGAACCAGCGCGTGAGCAGCACGGGGAAAGCGACTTCGCCGCTGCGAAACGGCATCACGTTGACGAGCGCGTTGTGGACCAGCGTGAGACGAAGGATGCGCAGATAGCGGCGCATCGGGCTGTCATCGCGGAGCGGTCGATTGCCGAGCTCGTCCTTGAACTCGCCGTAGATGCGCGCGCCGCGCATCGCATAGCTGGCCGCGAACAACAGCGCGACGCCGGCCAGCGCGATCGCATCGATGCGCGCGAGACGCTCGGAGACGCCCTGCCAGCGCGCGTCCGCGACTACCCACCAGAGCAACGCGAGCGTGATGAGGACAGCCAGCGTTCGAAGAGCGATGGTGCGCATCGTCGAGCCCGGCGGTCGCTCGGCGCCGGCGATGCGCGTCATCGTGCGCTGGCCCGATGCGGCAACAACGGATCGAGTCGCGGCCGCGCGATCGCGACGCATCCCGACGCGATCGCAATGATCCCCACGGCATACTGCAGCGGCACCGCAAGCGGATAGCCGAGGTCGACGATGAAGAGCGACACGCCGATGCCGATCGCAACCACACCCATCGCGCGCACACCGACGATCGTGTTCCAGAAGCGCCAGCGCGCCACGATGCCGACGCCGAGCGCACCGCAGATCCATCCGCCGGCGGCGCCGGCGGCGATGTCGGCCGGCCAGTGCGCGCCGACCGCGATGCGCGATAACGCGATCAGTACCGCGCAGGGCACGGCCCACGACGCAGTCCGCAGCGGCTTCTTCGACGCGAGCACCAGCAGCGCCGCAAGCGTGAAGGCAGTCACCGCATGACCGGACGGAAAACTGTTGGCGTGCAGGGTTTCGCCGATGACGTGAAGACGCGAGGGATCGAGCACCGAAGCCGGTCGCGGCAATGCGAAGACGCGCTTCATCCCGTTCGAATACAGGCCCGCGAGTGCCGCGGACGCGAGCGCCGCCGCGAACCAGCGCGGTTGCCACGCGAGCGTGGGCGACAGCAGCGCGAAAGCGACCACGCCGGTACCGCAGATCGTGAGCATCGCCCACAAGGTATCGGGCGCCGCGCGCGCTACCGATTGCACGGCGATGAAGCCATCGACGTTGAGCGTGCCGGCTTCGAGGAACACCGCGGCGAGCGCGACCAGCACGACCGCGACGATCGCGAGGGGCAACATCGCGATGGGCTTCAAGGCGTCGGAAGAGAAGGCCACAGGCGTGCTCACACGTAGGCGATCATGCGGCCCGCGACCAGGATCGCGACCCACAGCACGATCGAGGCCGTCGCAAAGACGCGCGTCGAGCCGCGAGGCGGCATGCCCGGAGCCGCATCGACTTCAGCACGATACGGCCCGACGTGAAACATCAGCGCATTGGTCGCCGCGGCGAACAGCAACATGATCTTGACGATGAAGGCACGATTGCCGATCAGGTCGTTGGCATGCGCAGCGAAGAGCAGGAGGCCGCTCGGGACGACCAGCAGCAGGCACGTCAGCGTGACCGGCAGCACGAAGCGCAACAGCGGCGCGAGCGCGACATCGCGTCGCATGCCGAGCAGACGCAGATCGACCACGAAGATCGACCCGACCAGGAAGACGAAGCCGACGATGTGGATGGTCTCGACCATCGGATAGACCCAGGTCGATTCGCGCAACGCAATGCCGAGCGGCGTATTGGCGATCGCGTCGCCCAGACCAGCGGCGGGACTCGCATCGATCACGATGCGAAAGCCAGGCGCGTGCTGTTGCAGAAGCGCGGCATGTCGTCAGTGCGGCGGTCAATACAGCACATAGTCTTTGGCGTCGGCGGTGCTGTCGGTGCGTACGCCGGACGCGATGCGGTTGGCGCGCACCACGTGCGCGTCGCCGCGCGACGGCGAGACCGTCAGCGTGAGCGTCTTGCCGACCGCGACGGTATCCGCCGCAACACCGCGCGCCTCCATGCGCGCCAGCCCGCTCATCAGGACCGTCCACTCGCCCTTGCGCTCGCCCTCGCTCACTTCGAGCACCAGGCTGGCGTGCGGGTTCTCCCACTTCAGCGACTTGACCTTGCCGATCAGCTGGAAGGTCCGCATCGTGTCGATCTCGTTCCACGCGTGATGCGCGAGCGCCGGCGTGAAGAGAACGAACGCGAACGCCGCGACTCCCGCGATGCGCGCTGCATGGCGGGCGCGAACGTCGGCGAAGAGACCGCGGATCACCGCAACTCCACTGTCTTGTCGGCGTCCGCGTCCCTGAACTGGATGCGCTCGGCCCGCACCTCGCCCGGATGCGTGCGGCTCGGGTAACCCACCACCGTCACTTGCTTGCCGACCGCGACGGCTTCGCGAGATGCGCCGCGACCCTCCATGCGCGATACCGGCGCGAGCACCACCGTATAGGTCTTGTTGTCGGCGTCGAGCGTGATGGTCGCGTGCGGGTTTTCGTAACTGCTCGCCTTGATCGTGCCCTTCAACGTGAGCTTGGTGTCGGCGTCGTAATCGCTCCAGCCGTGATGCGCGAAAGCGGGTGTTGCGCAGGCCAGCAGCGTTGCTGCGAGCGCCGAGGCGGCGTGGGTCTTGGGCGAGATCATGGCTATCTCCTGTGGGCGGGCGGTGCGGCGCGCGCGTGCACGCGATGGGACGAGAACATTCGATTTTCAAGGCAGGGGCGCTGCGTCGGCCACGTCCAGACTTTCCAGGTGTCGCAAGTCCCGCCCACGAGTCTCCACGCAAAAACGCCAGACCAACGCGAGCGAGATCGCCACGGGCAGGAGTATGAGCAGCGCCGCCATGAACAGGGCCGGCACGAGCCCCAGCAGGCTCAGCAACTGCGCGATCAGGCCGCCGGCTTTCGTGCAGGCAGCGATCCATCCGGTGGCGCGCGCACGAATGGCCAAGGGGTAACTCTCGGCCGCATACGGCAACAACATCGCGATGATGCCGTTGATGCCGATGATCAACAGGGCGATAGCCCACACCGGACTGCTGTTGCCGAAGGTGTCGAGTTCGAGCTGAATCAGCCCCAGCAGACCCGCCGCCGTGATCGCGATCGACAAGAGCAACGCGCCCTTGCTGCTCCAGCGGCCGTACAACAGTGTGGCGAGGAACACGGTGGGAATCGCGATCAGTGCCGATGCCCCCAACAGTTCGCTCGAAACCGTCATGCTGTAGCCCTTCTCGATCAGATGGGCAGGCATCCACAGGAGAAGCCCGAAGTTGATGAGGCCCCACGAGAGCGCGGCGATGCTCAGCGCCCAAGTGCGCGCGACGATGCCGTGGGACATGCCGGAGAGCGTCTCGTGCGTCGATGCCGCGACGGGCTCGGGCGCATCCACCCGCAGCACGCCGCCAAAGCCGCGCAGCACTTCGTTTGCCTCGGCGGTGCGGCCCATGGCCAGGAGAAACTTCGGCGATTCGGGAATGAAGACGTTCAGGAAGACTAGCAGCAGGCCGGTCGGCAGGTTCATGAACCACAGGATGCGCCAGCTCAGGATCGGTTCCAGCCAGGCTGCGCATGCGCTTGCGGCCAGGTAGCCGCCGATCGCGCCGAGCCCCCCGACCAGCACCATGACCCACCCCCGGTGCTTCGAGGGCATGGTCTCTGCGAGCAGCGCATACGTGACCGGCAACATCCCGCCGGCCGCCGCTCCCATCATGAAACACATGCCGACGTTCCACCAGAACGACGGCATCGCGCCGCAGATCGCGGTGCCCACGAACATGACCGCCGACAGCAGGATGGACGCACGTCGCCCGTAGATGTCCGCGAGCAGGCCCCAGGTGACCGAGCCCACGACGGTCCCGCACAGCGCAGCGAACGGCAGCCACGCGACCATCGTCCTGGAGATCTCGTATTCGGCTTTCATGCCCGGGACCACGAAACCCAGGCTGGCCGGCTTCATCACGTCGATGACGAGCGCGAGCGTCAGCACGGCCATCAATCGCCAATGCGACGTGGTGAGCGGCGCGTCCTCGGGCGCCGAATAGGTGACGTGTCGCAGCGCGGCTGCGGCAGCCGTCGGCTTGCGCGGCAACAAGCCGTAGCCGGCCACCCCGACACCGACGATGATCAGGCCCATGCCAAGGATCATCGGCACGTCCATCGGCATGTCCGCGAGATGGAAGCCCATGCTGCGGCCCATCCAGAACATGGGTACGTGCATCAGCACGCCGGCGGTAACGGCGATGCACCCGATGACGAAGAACCAGAAGTGCGGACGGCTTGCGAGAAGCTCGGGCTGGGTCATGAGGTGCATCGACGTTAATTTACGCTTGCGGGTGGAAGAAGACATTCAAGTGCGACCCTGCACTCCGTAACCGGCTATCAGACATCCACCAGCACGTCATCCTCTAGGCGCGCCACCCCCGCACGCACCAGCGCGTCCACCGTGCGGCTCGCGAGATCCTTGTACGGCAATCCGATATCGCGATTCGCGAACCCGATCGCGGGCACGTCGCGGAACATCGCCACCACCTCCGCCATCGTCATGCGACGCTGGTCGAGCAGGCGGTACTTGAGCAATACCTTGGCAACGTGCCGACCGTTGCTGGCGCGATTGGACGACAGGTAATTCATCCGGCTGCGGACCCGCGCCATTGCGCCATCGATATCGGTGAACGGGCGACCGTGGCCGGGAATGACGACGCGAATCTCGAGCGTGTCGATCAGGCCCAGCGTTTCGAAGGCGGCGCCGAAGTCCTCGGCCAGCGTCCTGGGATTCGCGCTCGGAAAGATCGCGCCGCAGCCGTCTTCCCACAAGGCATCGCCGGAGATCAATATGCCTTCGGCCTCGCAATGGAACATCAGCGAATCGACGTCGTGTCCGGGCGCGGCCAGCGCCTCCCACTCCATGCCGCCCATCGTCAATACGTCGCCCACCGAGAGCGTGTCGGTGAAGTCGAAGCGCGCGCACGGCTGGCCGGTCGCTTCGAAGGTCAGCAAGCGGTGATCCCAATGGCGCACCGCATACGAGTTGCCTTCCGGGATGACGATCTCGCAGCGCGTGCGCTTGGCGATCAGCGCATTGCCGCCGCAATGGTCCGAGTGCAGGTGCGTATTGAGGATGCGCCGCAGCTTCGGTAAGCGACGGGCCTCGAGCGCGTGCATCACGAGCGCAAGCGTGTGCTCGGCATGCGACTGAAAGCCGGTATCGACCAGCGTCGCGCCGGCCTCGTCTTCGAACAGCACGCAGTTCGACGAAAGCCAGCCGCGTTCGAATACCTGCATGCCGGACGGAAGCGTGATGGTCATGGCTCTCTCGGCTCAGGCCTAGTTGCGGACGGCCTGCGGACGCCTCGGACCCTGCGGCAGTCGATCGGCGCGTTTCATCGCGTCGCTAGTGAAGATCACCGAACCGTTCAGATAGTCGAGCAGCATCTCGGTTGCGTCGAATCCCCAGAAGGTCTGTCCATCGACCACCGCCGTCGGCACTCCGAACACGCCCGCGGCCAGCGCGTCGGCGCCGTTGGCACGCAGCGCATCCTTGACGGTGTCGGCATGCAACGAAGACTCCGCGACCCCGAGCTCCTCGAGCAAGGCGCGCCACGCATCCTGATCGGTCGGCACATGCCCGTCCACCCACACATGACGAAACAAACGGTTGACGACGTCGGCGCTATTGCCGAGCGCGATCGACAGCCGCAGCAACGGCAAGGGATTGAAGGGATGCGCGGTCGGCATCGTCATCGGAATGCCGTGACGATGCGCAAGCCACACGCAATGACGGAACGTCCACTCGCGCTTGGGCGGAATCTCCGCCGGCCCGAGATGCCCCCAGTGATTCAGGAGGCCGCCGAAGAACACCGGCCGGCGGCGGATCTCCGCGTGGCCTGCGACCCGGTCGAGCACCGCGCTCTGCAAATACGAGTACGGCGAGATGAAGTCGAAGTACCAGTCGAGATTTTTCATGAACGGTAGTTTTCCCTGCGTGATTCGATCAGAACCCAGATCGCGCGCTTGCGTGCAGGCGCCGCACGCCCCCATTCGATGATTTCGTCGAGGGTGCGCAGGCATCCCGTGCACAAGCCGCCGGCCGCGCGTTCTTCGATCGTGCCGCAGGCCGCGTCCATCTTGCAGATCGAGATGCAAGGTGACGGCACCTCGTCGTCGTCCGCCATCTCGATAGCTTGCGCATCAATAGCCGCGCTCCCGATCGACGACGCCGCTGATCGGCTCGCCGCGTTCCAGGCTCACGATCTTCCCCGCGATCTGCGCGAGCGTCGCCTTGCGCTGCGTGAGCGCCGAGCAATGCGGCGTGATGGTGATGCGCGGCTCCTTCCAGAATGGATGGTGGTCAGGCAAGGGCTCTTCGCGAAACACGTCGAGCGTCGCCGCGACGATGTGGCCTTCGGCGATCAACGCCAGCAGGTCCTGGTCCACCAGGTGCTTCCCGCGCGCGACATTGATGACGCAGGCGCCCGGCATCAGCCGGCCCAAGGTGTCGCGATCGAGAATGTTCTCGGTGTCGGGCGTGAGCGGCAAGAGACACACGAGGATGCGCGTGGCCGCGAGGAAGGCCGGCAGTTGCTCCGCACCCGCGAAGCAGCGCAGACCATCGACGGCCTTCTGCGATCGCGACCAGACCGACGCCGCGAACCCCTGCGCGGCCAGCGCTTCGGCTACCGGACGTCCGAGCGCGCCCGCGCCCATCACGCCCGCGGGAAAGTCGGCCCGGTCGGTTGGCTTGCGCGGCGCCCATTTTCCCGCGCGGGCGTCGGCCTCCATCGCATCGATCTCGCGCGCGTAACGCACCGCCGCCTGGACCACGTATTCGGCCATCAGTTGCGCCATGCCCGCGTCTTCGACGCGGATCACCGGAACGTTCGACGGCAGGGCCAGTGCGCGCATCAGGCCGTCGACACCCGCCCCCAGGTTGAAGATCGCCTTCAGGCGCGGCTGGCTTGCATAGAACGCATCGGGCGGGCTCCACACGATCGCGTAGTCCGCAGTCGCATCGCGTCCATCGCCGGCATCCGGCCACGCGAACAGGTCCGCGTCGGGCAGCAGGAGACGCAAATCGCGCAGCCACGGTTCGGGCCTGGCGCCGGGCGCGCAAAAGACGATGCGAGGACGCCCGCTCATGAGTTCCGGATCTCGAGCCGCTGCCTTGCATTCACCGATGCCCGCCTTGATCGTGGGTGAGGGGAAGCTTTGCAGCGGGTGTCGGGACGCCGCCGGCCAGGCGCCGGATGAAGCGCCAGATCTTCGGCAGCAGCCAGATCGCCAGCGCGATGAGCGCCGCGAGCAGGCCGAAGAATACATAGGGATGCAGTAGCGCGAGCGCCAGACCACCGGGAACCAGCAGGTCTTCACCGAGCGACAGGCCGATGTTGGTGAAGGGTTCGGGCGAGGTGTTGACGAGCGCGCGCGTGCCGCTCTTGGTCAGATGCGCGCCCGCCGCGAGCGAGCCGCCGACGATGGCGGCGGCAAGCGTGCCGGCCGCGCCGCCGTGCGAATCGAGCGCGCCGAACGCAGCCGCGGTAAGGAGCGCGCCTGCGGGTACGCGAATGAAGGTGTGCACCGTGTCCCAGATGCTGTCGACCCACGGAATCTTGTCTGCGAGAAATTCGACCAGCACCATCAGCCCCGATGCCACCAGCACCAGCGGATGCGAGAGCAGGTGCAGGCCTTCGGGCATCGCGACCCAGCCCATGCGATCGACCATCCCCACCAGAAACAGCACGAGGTAGAGGCGGATACCGCTGGCCCAGCCGAGTGCGGCTGCGAGCGCGACGATCTGCGTGGGGTCGAGGGTGTTGAGCATGGGCTGCATTGTCTCGCGGGATTGCATTTGGGCGTTGCGATTGACTCGGCCCGGATCTCACCATACGTTGTCCAGGGTTCGCAGGCGAGTTCGACACGAGGTGAAGCGTGAGCGAAGACAAATCACCGCAATCGGCAGCACCCGACAGCCTGCAAAAGGGGCTGCTTCAGATCCTGTGGACTACGCGGCCCTGGATCCGCAACGTCGTCCTGGTGATCGTGGGTGTGCTCGTCTTCTTCGTCACCCTTGTTCCTCAAGACCTGCGCAGCGATTTGCTGCGCAGGTTGTTCAACGCGGAGAGCAACAAACAGCCGTCGATCGCGCGCCCTGCGCTCGACGGCGAGAACACCCACGTCAGTCGCCTGAAGAATGGTCACCTGCTCCGCTTCGTGGGGTCGATCGTCAGCAATCGCAGCAACGTCAGCGACAACATCGTCCGCGACGCCGTCGAGTTCGACGCATGGCGCTACAACCATTATTGCTACGACGGTTCGTTCGGGCACCTCAAGACGCCCTTGCCGGCCGGGACGGTCACGGTCGAGTTCGACGTCCTCGACCAACTCCCGCAGAACGCGAAGCTTGGCGCAAGCGATTTCGGATCGAATGGATTCGGCGACTGTGTCGTGAAGATATTGATGGGCCAGACCATCAACGCTGCCGGCCCCGATGGAAAGGGCCACGTCGCCTACGCTTTCAAGTTCCTGCCGGACTGATGGGTCGCATGGCCGGTCTTGCAACCCTGATGAATGCCGTTGTCATGCCTGCTGCTCGAGCTGAAGCATATAGACCAGATCGAGCTCGGGCGTCTTCGCGGCGAGACCGCTGATCGCCGCGGTGATCTGTCCGCGATGATGCGTGCCGTGATTGAACACGTGACCGAGCGTCGCCATCAATGGAAGGCTGACGTCGCTGCCGCGCATGGTCCGATAGTCGAATCGCTCGTCGTATCGCGTGCCGGGAATCGACGCAACGAAGCCGCCCCATCGATTCACGGCCGCGCGCAACAGTTGCGCGACCTCGTCGCGATCGGAGCTCGCTTCCGCATCCAGAGCGATGACCGGCGAGCGGCCTTCGGAGAAGCGCGCGAACCATAGACCCTCCGTCACGACCAGATGGTTGAGCGTGCCGTGGATCGAGTCGAAGAACAGGCCGACATCGCGTCGATAGTCTTCGTCGCTCAATGGCGCGATCGAATCGAGCAGGCGTTCGGTTGCCCAGCGGTGGTAGCGCGCCAGCGTTGCGAAGTAGTCGCTCATCGTCGACATCATCATCGGCATCAAGGCGCGAGATCAGCTTCCGTCATGCCGACGGCTTTCATGTCGGCGGTGCGAAATACGGCATCGGTCTCCATCAGGAACTCGTCCAGCTGCGGTGGCGCGACCGAGGTGCCCGACAGCATCGCGTGCACCTGCCCGCGATGATGGGTCTGATGCATGAACAGATGCGCGAGCGTGCGATCGATGCGGTCCAGCGGCCTGCCGCGCGCACCGCGATCGAAGGGCACGCGACGCGCGAGGGCATCGTCGTCGAGCCTCGCGCAGAGCGCGATGAGGTGCTCGTCGGCGACGCGCTGTTCGCGCACGAGTTCGGCCATCGTCGCGCACGGCATTTCATTCTTGAAAGCCGCCGCGCCGCGTCCGCCTTCTTCGAGCGCATCCAGGTAGTACCAATCGACGATGAGAATGTGGTTCAGGGTCGCGGCGATGCTCGGAAAGAAACTCGTGCGCGGCGCGAGCCATTCGTCGTGCGAGAGGGCGAGGCAAGCCGCGTCGAGACGATGATTGGCGAGCCGATTGGCGCGTGCCCTCACGAGAAAGTGTCGCGCGAGGCGGCTCATCGCGCAGGCCTCAAGCCGCCTTGGCCGGCAACGGATGCCCCGGCATCAGGTCGTACGGATGCTTCCAGCGCGGCTCGGCCGCGATGCGTTCGGTCCACGCGGCGACCGCGGGATAGATCTTCCAGTCGAGGCCGAACTCGCTCGGAAAATAAAGGTAACCGATCAACGAAAGGTCGGCCGTCGTCAATCGATCGCCGACCACATAGCGCCGATCCTGCAGATGCGCGTCGAGCGTCTTCAACGCGCCCGCCGAACGCGAACGCAGATAGGCGATCACGGCCGGGTCGACGGTGCCCGCGGGCACGAAGTTCAACATCCATCGCAAGGTCGCGATCGGCGACGTGAGCTTGTGGTTGTCCCACAGCATCCAGCGCAGGATCTCGCGCCGCTCGTCATCGTCCTTCGGCTCGAAGCAGGCCAGCGTCTCGGAGAGATAGTCGAGGATCATGCCGCTTTGCGTGAACGTCTTGCCGGCGTGCTGAAGAACCGGCACTTCGCCCATCTCGTTGATGGCCTTGAACTCGGGCGCGCGCGTGCCGCCGTTGAAGAAATCGACCCAGAGCGGCTGCCAGTCGGCACCCGCGAGTTCGAGCATCAAGGCGGCCTTGTAGGCGTTGCCGGATTGCGCGAAGCAGTGAAGGCGGTATTCGGCGGAGGCTGTGGATTCGGTCATGGTGTTTCCATTGGTTCGATCGAGTCGTTGGTTTCGTAGGATCGAATCACGCCAGCGCCCGTCCGATCAGGATCTTCTGGATATCGCTCGTGCCTTCATAGATCTGGCACACGCGCACGTCGCGCCAGATGCGCTCGACCGGGAAGTCGCTCACGTATCCGTAGCCGCCGAACACCTGGATCGCTTCGCTGCACACGCGCTCGGCCATTTCGGAGGCGAACAGTTTCGCCATCGCCGCCTCCTTCAGGCAGGGCCGGCCCGCGTCGCGCAGGGTCGCGGCGTGCCAGATCATCTGACGCGCGACTTCGATCTGCGTGGCCATGTCGGCCAGCCTGAACTGCACGGCCTGATGATTGAAGAGCGGTTGGCCGAAACTCTCGCGCTCCTTGGCATACGCGAGTGCGGCTTCGAACGCGGCACGCGCCATGCCGACGGCTTGCGACGCGATACCGATGCGGCCGCCTTCGAGCCCGGACAGCGCGATCTTGTAGCCCTGCCCTTCGTCGCCGATGCGGTTCGCCGCGGGCACGCGGCAGTTCTCGAAGACGATCTGCGCGGTGTCGCTGGCGTGTTGCCCGGTCTTCTCTTCGAGCCTCGCGACGATGTAGCCGGGTGTCCCGGTATCGACGATGAAGGCGCTGATGCCTTTCTTGCCCGCGGCTTTGTCGGTGACGGCCATCACCAGCGCCACGTCGGCGTTCCTGCCCGATGTGATGAATTGTTTGACGCCGTCGATGACGTAGTGATCGCCATCGAGTCGCGCCGACGTGCGCAACGCGGCCGCGTCCGAACCGACGTGCGGCTCGGTGAGGCAGAACGCCCCCAGCATCGTGCCGCGCGCGAGCGGCTTGAGCCAGGCTTCCTTTTGCGCGTCGCTGCCGTAGCGCTCGAGCATGCTGCACACCGGGCAGTTGTTGACCGACACGATGGTCGAGGTCGCGCCGTCGGCGGCCGCGATCTCTTCGAGGATCAGCGAGAGCGACAGCGTGTCGAGCCCCGCCCCGCCCCACTCCTCGGGCACCGTCACGCCGTAGCAACCGAGGTCGGCCAGACCCTTCAAGGCCTCGGCCGGAAAGGTCGCGTCGCGATCCCACTGTGCCGCGAAAGGCGCGATGCGCTCGCGCGCGTAGTCGCGCACGGCGTCGCGGATCATTTCCTGTTCGGAGGTCAAGAGCATGGGATGGACGCGATGGAGTCGATGCGATCAATCACGCGACCGGCGCGACAACGGTACTCGAAGGCGGTGAAGCGGAGTCGGCATGCGCCGGCTTGTCCGCCCCGCAGTTCGGACAGTAGTGGAAGAAAGCGTTCTTGCGGCTTCCGCATGCGGGGCAATGTTCGAACAGCTTCATCCCGCAATGCATGCAGAAGTTGGTCTGGCCTTCGTGCACCTTGAAGCCGCGCTCGCAGCCGGGACACACGCCCGCGCCCATGCTCTTGATCGCATGCTCGTACGACAGCGACTGTCGGCGGATCGCTTCGCTCTGCTGCTCGGCCGCGCGCTGGCGCTCCAGGTAGCGCTGCATCGCGACGATCGCATAGCGCCCGACCAGCACCGTGATCGCGATGCCCACGATGTAGCGCACGTAGCCGCCGTAGCTCGGCAGGTAAGGCACGAGCTCGACGAAAAACGTGAACGCGGCGAAGAAGATGAAGCCCCACACGAACGGCCAGTAGCGCGACTTGCGGTGCCGAACGAACAACCACGCCGCGATCGCGAGCGGCGGCAGCGTGATCGCGAGACGGATCAGGAAGACGTGCAGCTCCATGCGTCGCAGGGCCTGCGCGTACGTACCGCTTGCCGCGTCGTCGAGCGCGCTGCGCTCGCTGCGCAACCGATCGAGCTTCTGGTCGAGCGCGAGTTGCGAGGCCCGCACCTGCTCCACGTCGGTCTCGGCGCGACGCGACAATGCCGTAAGGTCGTCGAGCTCGCGCGTGCGCTTCAACACTTCGGGGTCCTGGTCGGGCCGCGCGGTGCTCTGGCGCGTCGCGATCCAGTTGTCGAACGCGCTCTTGGCCGACGCGTAAGCCGCCTGCGTCGATTGCAGCTTGAGCTGCAGCGATGCGAGTCGATCGCGACCGGTCTTCGCGTCGGCTTCCGCCGCGCGTGTCGATGCGGCCAGCGCTTCGGCCCTAGGCTTGTCGACGAAGTCCGACAGCGCGAGATGCTCATCCACCGTCGGCAGGTCGCGCACCACCAGCGACCCGAGACCGATCAGAAAGCCCGCGAAGATCACCGCGACGATCCACAACACCGTGCGAAAGACGCGCTCGGGCGAGCGCAGCGTCTTCTGGGTCGCGCTCATCGCTGCCTCATCCCCCGCCGCCTTCGCGCGACATCACCATTTGCGCATGCGGGATGCGCGCCGTGACTTCGATCTCGATCTTCATGCGCGGATCGACCAGGCCGACAATCATCGCGGTCGCGGCCGGCCGCGCCTTCGCGAAGTACTGGCCGAAGATCGGGGCGACGCGCTCGAAGTCCGCCGCATCGACCAGCAGATAGCGCGCGCGCACGACGTCGGCAAGCGTGACGCCCGCATGATTGAGCGCGGCTTCGATATTGCGAAAGCATTGATGCGTCTGCGCGACGACGTCGCTCTCGATCGTCATCGCCGCGTAGTCGAAACCGGTCGTGCCCGACACGTGCACATACTCTCCGTCGACCAGCGCGCGGCTGTAGCCGGCGAGCTTCTCGAAGGCCGAGCCCGAGGAGATGGTGCGGTGTGTGGTGTCGTTCATGGAAGGACCTTCACCAGCGAATGGCGCTGCCGTCGTAATTGAAGAAGCCGCCGTTGTCGTCGTGCGCAAGGTTCGCAATCGTGCGCCGGATGCCGGTTGCGCTGTCGGCCACATCGAGATCGGCACCCGCGCCGCCCATGTCGGTCTTCACCCATCCGGGGTGCATCGCGATGCAGGTCGCGCCCGCCGGACCATAGACGATCGCGGCGTCCTTCATCACCGAATTGAGCGCCGCCTTGCTGGCGCGATAGGTCGTCAGACCCGCGTTCTCGCGCGCGCCGATCGAGCCCATGCGCGAGCTGATCGCGACCAGCTTGCCGCGCGCGGCCGCGACCCGCGGCGCGACGATGGGCACCATCTGCATCGCGGCCCAGACGTTGGTGCGCATGGTCGCGTCGAAATCGTCGCGCGTGGGCGCATCGTTCGAGCGCGGGCCTGCGACGCCGGCGTTGTGGATCGCGACGTCGAACGCGATCGCTTCAATGCGCCGGCCGAACGCGGCCCACTCGGCTTCCGCGGTCACGTCGAGCGTGTGCACGGTGCAGCCGGCCGCATCGAGCTCGGCGACATCGGCGGCCTTTCGGACCGTGGCGTGCACGGTCCACCCATCGTCGCGATATTGACGAACCAGTTCGCGACCGATGCCGCGCGACGCGCCGATGACGAGGATCGTTCGGGCTTTGTTCACGATCGCGAATTGCGCCCGATGGAGGCCTGATCCGCGTACACGAACGCGCGCTTGATCAGCCCGACGCCATTCCCGCGCCCGTTCACCTGCGCGCCTCGATCGCCATGCGCGCGGCCAGCATGCCCAGCACCCCGGCCAGCGGGATCAAGCCGGCGCGCGCGCCCTGGCAGATCGAGCGCGACACGAGATACATCATGTTCCGGCCCGGCGACAACACCATCGCCACACAGAGCGCCACGAACGCAAGCCAACTCGCAACCGTCAACACGATCTACCCCTTCACGTGAGCCCGCCTATTGCAACTCGATCGCCATCGCCGTCGCTTCGCCGCCGCCGATGCACAGCGACGCGATGCCCTTCTTGCCGCCGGTCTTCTTCAAGGCATTGATCAATGCGACCACGATGCGCGCACCCGAAGCGCCGATCGGATGGCCGAGCGCGCACGCGCCGCCGTGCACGTTGACCTTGTCGTGCGAGATGCCGTGCTCCTTCATCGCCGCCATCGGCACCACGGCGAAGGCTTCGTTGATCTCGAAGAGATCGACGTCATCGGTCTTCCAGCCGAGCTTGTCGTAGAGCTTCTGGATCGCGCCGATGGGCGCGGTGGTGAACCGGTTGGGCTCGCGTGCGCTGGTGCTGTGGCCGAGCACTTTCGCGATCGGCTTGAGGCCGAGCTTCTTCGCGGTCGATTCGCGCATCATCACGAGCGCGGCCGCGCCGTCGTTGATCGAGCTCGAACTCGCCGCGGTGATCGTGCCGTCCTTCTTGAACGCGGGCTTGAGCGAGGAGATCTTGTCGAGCCTGGCTTTCCTCGGGCCCTCGTCGCTGTCGATCACGATGTCGCCGCCCTTGCCCTTGATGGTCACCGGCGCGATCTCGTTCTTGAACGTGCCGTCGGCGGCTGCGGCCTGCGCGCGCTTGACCGAGGTCGTGGCGAAGTGATCCTGCTGTTCGCGCGTAAATTTGTATTCGGCCGCGCAGTCTTCGCCGAAGGTGCCCATCGAGCGACGCTTGCCGTCGGGCGCGATGTCGTAGGCGTCCTCGAGGCCGTCCATCATCATGTGGTCGTAGATCGCGCCCTGGCCCATGCGATAGCCGCTGCGCGCCTTGGTCAGGAGATAGGGCGCATTGGTCATCGACTCCATGCCGCCGGCGACGATGATGTCCGAACTGCCGGCCTTCAACGCATCGTAGGCGTACATCGCCGCGCGCATGCCCGAGCCGCACATCTTGTTGACCGTGGTGCAACCGACGCCCACCGGAAGACCCGCCCCCAGCGCGGCCTGGCGAGCCGGCGCCTGTCCCTGGCCGGCAGGCAGCACGCAACCCATGATGACTTCATCGACCTGTTCGGGCTTGACTCCTGCGCGCTCGAGCGCGGCTTCGATAGCGACGCTGCCCAGCTGATGCGCCGCCATCGACGACAGCTCGCCCTGGAACGCGCCCATCGGAGTGCGTGCGCCGGATACGATCACGACGGGATCCTGATCCATGTTGAAACTCCTGTTGATGTTGGAGGGGTCGCGAGGTCTGCGGAGTTCAGACCGTATGCGACAGAAGATGAGTACGATTTTACTTCGGCGGCAGCATCAAAGCTGAAACCCCGCCCACAGCACCAGCCCCTCGGCAACATCGGCTAACAACCCGGGCGACGTCGGTTGATGGCGCGTGGCCGATTCCCGTTCGCGCTCGAACCACGCGGCGAATCGGCCGATCGCCGCCGCGTCGTGAAACGCGAGCATCAATTCGTAATTGAGAAACAGACTGCGGCTGTCGATGTTGGCCGAGCCTGCGAGTGCGAGCGCGTCGTCGATCACGGCAAGCTTTGCATGCAGCATCTGCGGGGCCTGCCAGATGCGCACGCCGGTCGAGGCGAGGGCGCGTAACGCGCGACGACGCGCGATGTCGGACATGCGGTGATTTGACCGCGCCGGGATCAGCACATCGACCACGACCCCGCGACGCGCGGCCAGCGACAACGCCATCAGGAGCGCCGAGTCGGGTACGAAATACGGCGTGCACAGCAAGATGCGCGCGTGCGCCTGGTAGGCGCTCGTGACCAGCAGCGTGTAAACAGTGTCGTCGATCTGATCGGGTCCTGAAGCGACAATCTGCGCGGCGGCGCCCGGGGGCAACACCGCGGGTTGGGCCGCACTCCGCGCGAGGCCTTGGCGATCCAGATGATTCGCATAGGCCCAGTCACGTTCGAACAGTTCGATCGCCTGCGCGACCAGCGCGCCACCGAGATCGAAGGTCAGGTCATGCCAGGGCTGATGGCCTCTTTCTCCCTCGAAGTATTCGGATGCGAGATTGCGGCCGCCGCACCACAGGCGCGGGTGGCGCCCGTACGCGTCGACGATCACCATCTTGCGGTGGTCGCGCAAGTTGGAACGCGCCCGAAACAGCACGCGCCACACGGACACGAACACTGCGTACCGGCCGCCGGCGCGAATCAGCGACTTCATGCCGGGAGGCCGGCGCATCAGTTGGCCCCAGCCATCGATCATCAGGCGCACGCGCACGCCGGCCTCCGCCTTGGCCGCGAGCCGCGCGACCAGGGCATCGCCGACCGCGTCGCGTCCCACGATGAAAACGCAGATGTCGATGGACTCTTCGGCCGCATCGATCACGCGCCACAGCGCCGCCAGGGCTTGGGCCCCATCGGCATGCAGGGTCAGATCGCGATAGGCAGCAGGCGCTGGCTGCCCGAGCGCCGCAATCGTCTGCACCGCCCAGGGCGCCTGGTTGCCCGCGGCTTCGGGAATCCGCGGCAACACTGCGGGACGAAATTGCTTGCGCGAACCGAACACCAGAAACGCCGGCAACGCGACGTACGGCACCAGCACGATGAACAGCACCCACGCGATCGCGGCGGTGGGATGGCGGCGCTGATGCAGGGCATGCGAAGCGACGACGTACAGCAACAGCGCCAGCATGGTGATCAGCCCATGCAGCGTCAGTCCGAAGATGGCAGTCAGGCCCGGGCTCATGCGCGGCACGATAACTGAAAGGTGCGCGCGCCGATCGCGCCGTGGTCAATCACATAGAATCGACGGTCCACACGGCGACTCCCCATGAATTCACAAGAAGCTCAGCTCGACTATCCGTTCGGCGACGCGCTGCCCGATCCCGGCAGGAAGCGCGAGATCGCACCCGGTATCTACTGGATACGCAAGCCGCTGCCGTTCGCGCTCGACCACATCAACTTGTGGTTGCTGCGCGATCGCTTCGACGGGCGCGACGGCTGGACGGCGATCGATTGCGGAATCGGCTCAGAGGCCACGCGAGAGCTTTGGCAACAGGTGATCGCGAACGAACTCGAAGGCCTGCCGATCGTGCGCATTCTCTGCACACACACGCACCCCGATCATGTGGGCAACGCCGCGTGGCTCGCACGACAAATGGATGCCGATCGCGTGCCGCCGTTGTGGATGACGCTCGGCGAATACGCGATGGGCCGCGTTCTGCAGGCCGCGCTGACCGGCACCGACGGGCCGGGCATCGTCGCGCACTACACGTCGCACGGCCTGGTCGATCCGCTGCACATGCGCACGCTGGCCGAGCGCACCGCCTATTTTCCGAAGCTGGTCCCCGAGATGCCCAACGCCTATCGACGCATCGTCGACGGCGAGCACATCGCGATCGGCAACCAGACCTGGCGCGTCATCACCGGCTTCGGTCATTCTCCCGAACACGCGGCGCTCTACGCCGAGGGCGCGAACATCCTGATCTCGGGCGATATGCTGTTGCCGCGCATCTCGACGAACGTCAGCGTGCACGCGATGGAGCCCGAAGCCAACCCGGTCACGCAGTTCATCGCTTCGATAGCACGCTTCACGCCACTGCCTGAGGATGCGCTGGTGCTGCCTTCGCATGGCCGCCCATTCAGGCGCCTGCATCGCCGCGTCGAACAATTGCGCGAACACCACGAGGCGCGGCTTGCCGAAGTACTTGCCCATTGCCAGACGCCCAGCACCGCAGCCGACATCGTGCCGATGATGTTCAAGCGCGAACTCGACACGCATCAATTCTTTTTCGCTTTCGGCGAAGCGCTCGCGCATCTGCATGCGCTTTGGTACGCGGGGTCGTTGCGACGCGAGCGTGGCGACGACCGGGTTTATCGATTTGCGGTTGCCTGATCCGAAAAACGCGCGCCTGCTTGCTCACGAATCGACCCCGCGCCGGCGCAGCGCATTGCGTTCATCGGCGCTTCTGACGATTCATTCCGCGACTTGATGGTTTCGTCGCAATCCCCGTGCGTCTTCTCGACGGGATGCCTATTCTGCAAACCGTCGGACACACATCGTGTTCGCGTACAGGAAGGCAACCATCATGAAAACCACCCTCACCAGCGTGATTACTTTTATCGCAGCAACCGCCGTCGGCTGCGGAGCCGCGATCGCCATTGCGAGCAGCGCGGTCATCACGCACGAATTGCCCATGTTGCGTCCGGCGTCGGTCAAGACCGTACCCCAGGAAGTGATTCGTCTCGAACCCGTCGTCGTCACCATTTCGAAAAGCAGCTTTGAAGCGGCGCGCAAGGAAATGTCGGGCGATGCGCAAATGGCGCGCGACAGCAGCGGGAAGGCACGTCATCATGGCTGATCCCCGTAGCGGCGCACACGCCTCGCGCGTGTAGCGTCGTTGCCGCAGCCGAAGCTGATCAGCACGCAGATCGAAAAGATCCGCGTCGTTTCGTTCCGGGATATTCCCTGCTTCAATCTGCACTGCACTATCATCCGGCCGTTGATCGCCGCGACGTTTCGCCGGCGCCTGGTTCGATGGCCGATCGCACTCACAAGACGCGACAAAAGATGACGTTCCGGATTGCGCCACAGAAGCCGCGCAATCCGCTCGTCGCGCCTTCATTGAAGCGTGTTGCCGGTCCTCATCGAAAATCCGAAGGCGCCTCTCGACTCGCCGAGAGGCAAGCCTTGCAGCGGGCGTTGAAGAAAGACGACGACGCTTGAGACGCGCCCGTCGCTCGGTCGACCGGCTTTTGCGAATCCCGTGGTCGGCGCGCATGCGCGATAGAATTTCGCACTCTTCCAGGAAGGATTCGCATGTCGATGCCGTCCTCCGGCCAGCCACCCGCTGCGCCCGGCCCCGTTGCTCCCGCAGTTGCTCCGCCCACGCCGCAATCGCTCAAGGCCGAGATCCTCTCGGAAGCCTTGCCCTACCTGCGTCGCTTTCACGGCAAGACCATCGTCATCAAGTACGGCGGCAACGCGATGGTCGACAAGACGCTGCAGGCCGCGTTCGCGCATGACGTCGTAATGTTGAAGCTGGTCGGCATGAACCCGATCGTTGTTCACGGCGGTGGGCCGCAGATCGACGAGGCGCTGAAGAAGGTCGGCAAGAGCGGCATCTTCATTCAGGGCATGCGCGTCACCGACGAAGACACGATGGAAGTCGTCGAATGGGTGCTCGCCGGCGAAGTGCAGCAGGACATCGTCGGGCTCATCAATCATGCTGGCGGTCAGGCGGTCGGGCTGACGGGGCGCGACGGCGGCTTGATCCGCGCGAAGAAGATCAAGATGCAGGACATCAAGAACCCCGAACTGTTTCACGACATGGGCCTGGTCGGCGAGATCGAGTCGATCAATCCCGCGGTCGTCAAGGCCTTGCAGGACGACGCCTTCATCCCGGTGATTTCCCCGATCGGGTACGGCGAGAACAACGAGAGCTACAACATCAACGCCGACCTCGTCGCAGGCAAGCTCGCGGAGATTCTCAAGGCCGAAAAGCTGGTGATGCTGACCAACACGCCGGGCGTGCTCGACAAGGCCGGCAATCTCCTGACCGGACTGACCGCGAAGACCATCGACGAGTTGTTCGCCGACGGCACGATTTCAGGCGGCATGTTGCCCAAGCTCGCGTCGGCGCTCGAGGCGGCCAAGAGCGGCGTGAACGCGGTTCACATCATCGACGGCCGCGTGCCGCATTGCTTGCTGCTCGAGATTCTGACCGACAAGGGCGTGGGGACGATGATACGGAGTCATTGAAGTCGAGAGGGAAGGTACAGCCATGAAAACCCAATGCACGGCCCGTCTCGCAATCCTGATCGCGAGCACGGCGATGCTTTTCTCGACCCCGGCATCGGCACAGGTGATATGGACCGTGGGCATCGGTCGAACCTCTTGCGGCGACGCGCTGCAGAACCTCAAGAAGCACGGATCGACCTACGAGACCCACTACCTCACGTGGATCGGCGGATTCATTTCGGGGTACAACCTCGCGCTTGCCGAAAAGACCCAGCTCAACGTTCGCGTTGGCGAAGGAATCAGCAACGATCAGATCGCAACGCTGTTCAAGGAAAAGTGCAAGCAAAGCCCGCAGAAGCCATTGCCGCAAGTGGCCGACGAAATCAGAAACGAGCTCGCTGCTTTCAGGAAGTAGTACGCAGAAAAACGCCGGTAGCTCTATTCGAGCTCCCGGCGCTGTTTACACCCATCTGCGCAACTGCGTGCGCCGGGACTCAGGTCCGAGCGCGTGGCTTGCGGCCCCGCAATCCAAGACCGAGCAGTCCGATCAGCACCAGCGCGAGGGTTTCAGGTTCCGGAACCGTTGCCTTCGATGCCGAGCCGGAGAAAAAGAACGGGTCGATCAATGACGACGTGACAACACCGGCTGCATTGACGTTGCCCCGTCCAGCGAAGGAGCCATAGAAATTATCTCCCTCGGAGTCCAGATACTGATAGTCGCCGAACTCCCGGTTGGAGGTAGTACTCCCGGTTGCTGCAAGCAGCGACAGCGGCACGAAACTGTACTCGATGTCGTCTGTCGCGATCGTTGCGCCGAAGTCATTCGAAGTAGCCAAATGGACGCGCACTTGCTGGCCGTCCCAGGTGTCGTACATCATGATCACGCAGCCATTGGCGAGAACCGTGATCGACGGCAGCGCGGCTTGCTGGCCCGCAGGGGATATGACGATCTCGGAGGTCTGGACGAGGTTCAACCCCACCGCTTGATAGGAGACGAGGTAAACCCGGTCGACGCCGGCGCCGTCCTGCTTTCCGATCAGCGTGTACACCCGTGAGCCGGTGCTGTTGGCCGCAACCGCCGTGACGTTGCCGCGAAGGTCGTTGACGTTGGCGAACCACCGATTGTTGGCCTGCGTTCCGGCGTTATCGAGTTGCTTCGACGTGCCATTGTCGATAGCTATTCCGCCGACCACGCTCGACCCATTGAAGTCCCACGTTACGCCGTTGTCTCTGGATCGATTCAGGTAGTAATCAACATGATGGACGCCGGCGGAAATATTGTTTGTGCCCACGCCCATGATGCTGTAGACATTGCCGGCCTTGTCGGTTGCGATACGCGTGCCGGGGTTCA
>JBBQCA010000032.1:0-22444 GCA_038318315.1 Burkholderiales bacterium
TGTACTTCCACGACCCCGATGAAAATCTGATCGAGGTTTCGAACGCCTTGAAATCCATTGATTAGGAATCTGCACATGAAACTCTGGAGCGAGTCCTTCACCGACGGCGGCAATATTCCGAGCGCGTTCGCATTCGGGACCATCGCGCCGAAAACCCACGTCACGCTGTCTGGCAATCGCAATCCGCATCTGGCGTGGGACGACGTCCCGGCAGGCACGCGTTCGTTCGCATTGATCGTTCACGACTACGACGTGCCGAGCCGCCCTGACGATGTCAATCAGGAGAGCCGCGAAGTACCCGCCGATCTGCCGCGGGTCGATTTCTTTCACTGGGTGCTGTTCGATCTGCCGGCCGACTTGCGCCGCATCGACGACGGGCAGTTCTCGCACCAGGTCACGCCGCGCGGCAAGGCCGGCCCGATGATCCCGCACCAGCCGATAGCGGGCGCGTTGCATGGCCTGAACGGCTACACCGACTGGTTCGCGAGCGATCACGACATGTCGGGCGACTACTACGGTTACGACGGACCCTGTCCGCCGTGGAACGACAGCATCGTGCATCACTACGTCTTCACGCTCTATGCGTTGTCGGTCGATCGGGTCATCGTCTCCGGACGAGTCACCGGCGAAGCGGTACGCGCGGCGATGGTCGGCAAGGTGCTCGACCAGGCTGCGATCACGGGGCTCTATACGCTCAATCCTCGCCTCGCGACGTGATCGAACTGATCGCGGTACGGCACGGCGAGACCGACTGGAATCGCATTCGCAGACTGCAAGGCCATACCGACATCGCGTTGAACCAGACCGGCATCGAACAGGCCGCGCGCCTCGCGGAGGCGCTTGCGAGCGAGTCGATTGCGGCGATCCATTCGAGCGACCTCGGGCGCGCCCTCGCCACCGCCGAGCCGGTTGCAGCGGCGCTCGGCCTGACCGTCAGGCACGCCCCGCTCCTGCGCGAGCGCAACTACGGCTTGCTCGAAGGCAAGACCTTCGCGGAGATCCTCCAGCAGCACCCGGAAGAAGCCGAGCGTCTGCGGCTGCGCGATGCGACCCACCGCATGCCGGACGGCGAGAGCCAGCAGGAATTCTTCGAGCGCGTCGTCGGGGCGGTTCGCGCGATCGCGGCCGAGGCAGAGCGCCATGGAGAAGACGCCAGAAACGTACTCATCGTCACGCACGGCGGCGTGCTCGACATGCTCTACCGTGCGGCGGGAGATTTGTCGCTGTCCGGTGAGCGCAAGTGGCCCATCCCCAACGCGTTGATCAATCGACTCGCGGTCGAGGATGGCCGCTTCACCGTGAAGAGTTGGGCCGAAGAGACCTGACCGCTCGGTGCCGCCTCGAACAAATCGTCAGGGCGCCTCATCGACGCGCGGCGTCACGGGCTGCGGCGTCGCGGACGCGTCGACGAACACCGTCGCGTAGCTCGGATAGACCGAGCAATACATCCACGTCAGCATCAGCATCACCAACGGCAACCCGAGCACGGCGGCGAGGTTCGCGATGCCGACCGAGGTCACGATCAATGTGAACACGAGCGAGAAGCTCATCCAGATCGCGAGCCACCCCAGCCCATAGACGACGAAGGCGCCGAGGTTGCGCCACACCGCGACGCAGGAGAAGAACAGCGCCTTGCCTGCCGGCAATCCATGCCACGCGGCCAGCATCGGCGCGTACCACATCAATAGTGCGACCGGCAGATAGGCCAGTCCCTGGATCGCGCGGGCGATCGCTTCGCGGCGCATCGCTTCCTGATCGGCCTCGCTGACCGGCTGCGCGGTGGGCTGAGTACTAGGCTGAGCACCGGGCTGAACACCGGGCTGCGTTGCGGACCGATCATCGACCGGACTGCCAGATGCGCTCGCGCTCGGCGCGGCCTTGGAGTCCGCAGGTTTCGACGCGGTGTCTCGCGATGCGCTGCTGCTCGTCGCCGGCGTATTCGAATCCGCAGCCTCGAAGCCCCCGGTCACGAATACGATGCAGAGCAAGGCGCACACCTGGATCGCGCCGAGCGACAACAGCGCATTGAGCGTCTTCTTCCCCGACCGAAAGGGAGCGAACAGCAGCAAGGGGTGGACGGGCTGGCCGGCTTCGGTGCTTCGGCAGGCCTGCATGAATCCGACCGTCAGCGCCGGCGTGAACATGGCGACGAGCACGCTGCCGAACGCCGCGATCAGGTCGGCCGATGCAAACGGCAACAGCAGGCCGAGTCCATGCGCGATCCAACCGATCACCGCGCTCGCCGACAACAACAACAACCAGTAGAAGAACAGTAAGGCGACGAAGGCCAGCGGCTGGCGGCGAAACAGGCGCCAGCCGGCGCGTATCCAGATCCAGCCGAACGAGGGTTTGAGTTTCAGGGCTTGCATGCCATCAAGGAGATGTGGGGACGATGCCGTGGACGATATCGAGGACAGCGCCGCACTCGACGCCGCCGGTCGCTTCGTCGCGGCGGCGTCGAAGGATGCGTTCGAAATGCCTCGGGTCATGGGGGGTCAGCAGCTGCGCGGGCCGGGGCCTGTGGAGATCGTCCAGGCGCGACAGCCAGAAGCGCAGGGCTGCCGCGCGCAGCGCGAGCGTGAAGGCCTCGCGTTCGCCTTGGGTCAACGGGCGTGCGTGCGCGTAGGCATGCACCATCGCATCGAGACGCGCGCGATCGAATGCACCGCTGGCCAGATCGACGCACCAGTCGTTTACGCAGATCGCGAGGTCGAGCAGCCACGCATCGCAGCCCGCGAAGTAGAAATCGATGATGCCGCCTAAGCGTGGCGATGGCCCGGATGACACCGCGTCGTCCTCGATGAAGAGCGCGTTGTCGCGAAACAGGTCCGCATGGATGGGTCCGCGAGGAAGCGACGCGGTCGATGTTTCCCACATCGCGGTCTGCAATGCGATTTCGTCATCGAGCAAGGTCTTCTGCGCGTCGTCGAGGAACGGCCCGACGTGTTCCGCGGTCCGTCGCCACCACGCGATGCCGCGCGGGTTGGCTTGTTCATGCGAAAAGTCTTCACCGGCCAGATGCATGCGGGCGAGCGCATGGCCGATCGCCGCGCAATGGGCAGCGGTCGGTGCGGCGACGAAGTGGCCCTCGAGTCGCGTGACCAGCGCGGCCGGCTTTCCCGCCAGCATGGCGCAAAGTGCGCCGCTGCGATCGGCCATCGGCGCGGGACAGGGCACACCGCGCTCGGCGAGATGTTGCATCAGCGACAGATAGAAGGGCAGTTCGTCGGCACCGAGACGCTCGAACAAGGTCAGCACGAACCGTTGAGCCGCGCCATCCTTTGCCGTCGTTACGAAGTAGTTGCTGTTCTCGATGCCCGAGTGGATGCCGTGCCACTCGACCAGCGTGCCGACCTCGTGACTCGCAAGCCATGAGGTCAGCGCGTTTTCATCGAGCGCCGTGTAGACCGCCATGCGAACGCGCGGTCAGCGATCGAGCGTCATCGGCGAGCCAGCCTTCAGAACTCGAGGATGGTCCACTGCGGCGCTCGCACGCCGCCGCCGATTTCTTCGGCCTTGGTCATCGTGCCCTTGCCATCCGGGTCGATCAGCAGATAGGGCTTGCCGATCTTCGGTGTGACGCGAATCGCATAGACGCGACCCTTCGATTTGAATTCCTCGATCTTGTTCTCGCCTTCCTGGCGGATCGTGACCGTCGGCTCGTTGGGGTCGTCCGCGGTGGGCGTGGACGACAGCTTGGGCGGCGGGGGAATGTCGGGCAGAGGCTGCAGATCCCTGGGCTGCGATTGCGCGAACAGCGCGCTTGCGGTCGACGCTGCGATCGAGGCCGCCGCCGCGTGGATGCAGAATCTCTTCGATGGGCCGAACATGATGGCGAACCTAATGTTGAAAACGAGGGACCTCACAGGTACAGCATCTGCTCGAATTCGGACGAGGTCGGCGCGAGGCTGCGACGTTCGTAGAACTCGAAGATCGTGTCGATCACATCCTGCGCTTCATCGACGATCTGCATCAAGTCGAGGTCGTCGGGCTTGATCAGGCCGCGCGACGCGAGCTGGTCGCGCATCCAGTCGAGCAGTCCCGACCAGAATGCCGACCCGACCAACACGATCGGCATCACGCGCGTCTTGCCGGTTTGAATAAGCGTCAGCGCTTCGGTCAGTTCATCGAGCGTTCCGAAGCCGCCGGGCATCACGACGTAGGCTGAGGCGTACTTCACGAACGCGACCTTGCGCGAGAAGAAGTGCCGAAAGCGCAGGGCGACATCCTGATAGTCGTTGCCCTTCTGCTCGTGCGGCAGTTCGATGTTCAGACCCACCGAAGGCGCCTTGCCTTCGAACGCGCCCTTGTTGGCCGCTTCCATCAGGCCCGGCCCGCCGCCCGAGATCACCGCGAAGCCCGCGTCGGCCAGCAGGCGGCCGATGCGTTCGGCAAGGACGTATTCGGGCGTGCCTGCGGGAATGCGCGCCGAGCCGAAGATGCTGACGGCAGGGCGGATGTCGGCGAGGCGTTCGGCCGCCTCGATGAACTCTGACATAATTCCCAGCACGTGCCACGACTCGCGGGCCTTGGTCGCAGGCGCTTTCCCCGTTGCGAATTCATTGCGCTGTCCGCGATTCCAGGTACCGCGCCGCGTGCCGTCGAGTTCGCGCAATGTCGGCACGAATTTCGGATCGTTCATATGGATTTGCTGTTGTTGGTGGACGGCTCGAGCTACCTCTATCGCGCCTTCCACGCTCTACCCGATCTGCGCAACAAGGCGGGGGAGCCGACCGGCGCCATCTACGGCATGGTGTCCATGCTGCGCCGCTTGAAGCAGGATGTGGCGGCACAGTATAGCGCCGTCGTCTTCGATGCTCCGGGCAAGACTTTCCGCGACGACTGGTATCCGGACTACAAGGCGACGCGCTCGGCGATGCCGGAGGACCTGGTGCGCCAGATTCCGCCGATCCACGCGGTGGTTGCCGCGCTGGGCTGGCCGATCCTGATGATCGACGGCATCGAGGCCGACGACGTGATCGGCACGCTCGCGGTCCGCGCGACCGCGAATGGCCTGCGCACGATCGTCTCCACCGGCGACAAGGATCTCGCGCAACTGGTCGATGCGAACGTCACGCTGATCAACACCATGAATCGTCCGCCCACTTCGGGGCCGGCGTCGGGGCTGTACGGCGCGGGCGAAGTGCTCGACGTCGAAGGCGTTGTGGCCAAGTTCGGCGTCGCGCCCGATCGCATCGTCGATTACCTGACGCTGGTCGGCGACACGGTCGACAACGTGCCCGGCGTCGACAAGGTCGGCCCCAAGACCGCGGCCAAGTGGCTCGCGCAATACGGCTCGCTCGACGAGGTCGTCGCGCATGCGGCCGAGATCAAGGGCGCGGTGGGAGAGAACCTGCGGCGCGCGCTAGCCTGGTTGCCGATGGGGCGCAAGCTCGTGACGGTCAAGACCGATTGCCCGCTCGAGGAAGTGCCCGACATCACGACCACGCTGGTGCCGCGCGAGGAGGATCGCGACGCGCTGATCGAACTCTTCGATCGCTATAGCTTCAAGACCTGGCTGAGGGAAGTCTCGCAGGAGGACGCCTCGACCCGGGCCGCAGGAGAAACGCCCGCCGAGCAGAGCGCGAGCGGGGTGGTCGACGAGACCCTCCCTGCGGTCAAGCCCGATGCGGATGTCGGACGCCACTACGAAAGCATCCTCACGATCGCGGCGCTCGATCGATGGCTCGCGATCGTCGACGCCGCGGAACTCACCGCCTTCGACACCGAGACCACGTCGCTCGACCCGATGCGCGCGAAACTGGTCGGCATGTCGTTCTCGGTCGAGCCCGGGCACGCGGCCTATCTGCCGCTCGCGCATCGCACGATGGATGCGAGCGGGCCGAAGCAACTCGATTTCGATGCGACGCTCGCGCGCGTCAGGCCCTGGCTCGAGGACGCGACGAAGAAGAAGGTCGGACAGAATCTCAAGTACGACACGCACGTGCTTGCGAACCACGGCATCCGTCTCGCGGGCATCGCGCACGACACGCTACTGCAGTCCTACGTGTTCGAGTCGCATCGCAATCACGGGCTCGAAGATCTCGCGCGCCGTCATGTCGGTGTCGAAGACCTGGTTTCGTACGAGGACATCTGCGGCAAGGGCGCCAAGCAGATCGGCTTCGACGAGGTCGCGATCGACGTCGCAACGCGCTACGCCGCCGAGGATGCGGACCTGACGCTGCGCGTGCATCGCGCGCTCTATCCGTCGGTGGCCGCGAGCGCGTCGTTGAATTCGGTGTACGAGACGATCGAGCTGCCGACCTCGGTGGTCTTGCAGAAGGTCGAACGCAACGGCGTGTTGATCGATGCCGACCTGCTCAATCGCCAGGGCGCCGAGCTGGGCAACCGCATGGCCGAACTCGAAGCGAAGGCCTACGAGCTCGCGGGCCAGCCGTTCAATCTCGGGTCGCCCAAGCAGATCGGCGAACTGCTGTTCGACAAGTTGAAGCTGCCGGTCGCGAGACGCACCGCCAGCGGCGCGCCCTCGACCGATGAAGACGTGCTCGCGAAACTGGCGGACGACTTTCCGCTGCCCAGGGTGCTGCTCGACCATCGCGCGTTGTCGAAGTTGAAGAGCACCTACACCGACAAGCTGCCGCGCATGGTCAACCCCGCGACCGGGCGCGTGCATACCAATTACGCGCAGGCGGTCGCGGTCACGGGCCGGCTCGCATCCAACGATCCCAACCTGCAGAACATCCCGATCCGCACTGCCGAAGGTCGCCGCATCCGCGAGGCCTTCATCGCCTCCGAAGGCTCGAGCATCGTGTCGTCGGACTACTCGCAGATCGAGCTGCGCATCATGGCGCACATCTCGGGCGACGAGACGCTGATCGCGGCGTTCGCCAACGGCGAGGACGTGCATAGACGCACCGCGTCGGAGATCTTCAACACCTCGCCCGAGGACGTGACCAGCGAGCAGCGACGCTATGCGAAGGTCATCAACTTCGGTCTCATCTACGGCATGGGCGTGTTCGGGCTGGCCAGCAATCTGGGCATCGAGCGCGAGGCCGCCAAGCTCTACATCGATCGCTACTTCACGCGTTATCCGGGGGTCGCGGCGTACATGCAGGAGACGCGCGCCGAGGCCAAGGAGAAGGGCTACGTCGAGACGGTCTTCGGTCGCCGACTGTGGCTCTCGGAGATCAACAGTCCCAACGGCCCGCGACGCGCCGGCGCCGAGCGCGCCGCGATCAACGCGCCGATGCAGGGTACGGCGGCCGACCTCATCAAGCGCTCGATGATCGCGGTGCAGGACTGGCTCGAGCGCGAGGCCATGGCGACGCGCATGGTGATGCAGGTGCACGACGAACTGGTCCTCGAAGTGCCGGACGCCGAACTCGCGACCGTGCGTGAAAAGGTACCCGCATTGATGGGTGCGGTGGCCCAGCTCAAGGTGCCGCTCGAAGTCGAACTCGGCGCAGGGAGGAATTGGGATGAAGCGCATTGAGAACATCGATTGTTCAGGCGACCGGAATCGTTTGCACGGGCTGCATCCCTTCGCGCGCCATACGGATTTCACGCGGTTGCAGACAGGGGGCGGCGCTCGAGCTCGTGAAGCAGGCGCTGCACGATCAGGCGGATGAGGTAGAAGCCCACCATGGGACTCTGTGCGAAGAGCAGGAACATGGCTTCATCGGTCATCGTGTAGCAAACGCAATCGGTTTCGCACACGACAGACGCGGGGCGCTTGCGGTCCTCCGAGAACAACCCTATCTCTCCGATGAGATTACCCGGTCCGATGAACCGGTCGAATTCCGTGAAGCGCACCGTGCCACTGCGGATATAGAAAAGTTGGTTGGCGATGTCGCCCTTGTTGAACAGTGCCGTTCCCGCCTTGAATTTCCTTCGCTTCATGTGCGGCAGGAGCCACTCCTTCACCGGCCTGTCGGTATTCGCGTGCTCGAGCGCCTGGACCAGGCGCCGGAGGTCCCAAAGGCGATAGGCGTTCACGGCCAGGAGCGCCACCTGCAGCCCGCAGTTGATCCAGTTGTGTTCGATCGATGCGTAAACGATCAGGAAGCTGTTGGCAGCAATAGCAAACGCGCGAAGCGGCGTCATTCGCTTCATCAGGTTGCTGACGACGGTCAGGAGCGCGCCGATGGCGCCGAAGACGAGTGCGATTTCCAGGTCAGTAGTCATTCCTGTTCCATTAGACGAAAGTGTGCCGACCATTCGTTTCGCGAGCGAGGGTGCGCGGCTTGCCGCGGACATCGAGCGCATGAGCTGGCGGCAGCGGCGAGCGCGTCGTCAAAGAGCAATGGATGGCAGCGCGCGGCGGTCTGATGCCCGGCATGGGTCGCGCGGTCGCGGGCGAGCGCGTCGATGCGCGTGAGCATATGCGCATCGAGGAAGAAGGCGATCACACGGTCAACCCTCGATCGACGGCGCGGTTACCTGGGCGTCAATACGATAGTCCCGAACGCCGCGAGGCTGCGATCTATGCTCAGCAACCTGTATCCGCCGTGCGTGGCCTGCGCATACAGCAGCCGATCGAAAGGATCGGCATGCGTCTGGCGCAGTTCGCAGGACAACAGCAGCGGTTCGTGATGGATAGGCAGAGGACGCAGGCCATTGGTCAGCGCCTGCTTCGCGATGCGCCGCGGTTGAAGTGCGATCTTGCCCTTGCGCCACTTCAGGCCCAACTCCCAGATCGAGGCATCCGAGAACCAGACGCTTTCGGCGTTTGCAATGGTGAGCCGCGCGGCATCACTGAGCTCAGGCGCATCCGCGACCAGCCAGATCAGGCAGTGGGTATCGAGCAGCAGTTTCACGCGCCGAGCAGATCGTCGTCGGTGGCGGGCTCGTGGAAATCGGCGGACAGCTTGAGCTTGGCCATCTTCAATCCGCCGAAGCGCACGCCGCTGCGCGTTTCGGTCGCGGGGGCGATGGGCATGAGGCGAGCGATCGGCTTGCCGGCCCGGGCGATCACGATTTCTTCGCCCGCCTGCGCTTTCTCCAGCAGTGCCGACAGCGTTGCCTTGGCTTGATAGATGTTGACCAGCATGACGACTCCCCAATCCATGTTGGTCAGATCGTAGCACGCTTGATCAACCAGGCACGTCAGTGAGCAGTAGCGGACGAGCGATGCGGACGACGCCTATTTCTCCGGCGACTGGAATCCCGGCAGCCCGACCTGTTCGGGCTTCTGCGGCACACGCTGGAAACGTGACGTGTCGTAGCCCTGCTCGTTCATCTTCTCGAGCAGTTCACGATACTTCGCGTCGCTGATGTCCGGTGTGCGCGCGAAGATCCAGCCGAGGCTCTTGCCGGGATAGCCGAGTAGCGTGTACTGGTAGTCGTCGTCGACGTAAAGGGTCAGCTGGGTCACCGAGATCGGCCAGAAGAGCCGCACGCTCCAGCGCGCGTTGTCGGTACCGGGCACGACCGTATCGACGAACTCGCGCCGCGTTTCAGGCCGATCGAAGCCGCCCTTGCGTCCGATGAACGCGTCGTCGATCTTGCCGTCGCCGCGCAACTTCCATTCGGCCTGGCTTCCGACGTAGTTCCTCTCGCCGAAGTAGGGAATGTTGGCGATCACGTACCACCTGCCCATGTAGCGCGGCAGGTCGACCTTCGCGAGCGCCAGTTCCTGCGCGGCGCGCGGGTTGGGGTTCGGCGGCGTACTCGCGCAGCCGGCGACGATGCCGATCACCGCGATGGCGGCGATCGCGCGCAGGCCTTGCGCAGTGAAAAGCGATGAGATGATTTTCATGATGTCCAGTAAGAAGCGGGCAACAGCCCGTGGTTGATGGTCGGCGCCGCGCGATACCGCATCGGGCGATTCGTGCACGCGCCTCTATCCGAGCAAGCCCGCGACGCCCGCGATCGCGCCGGCGACGATCAGCCACAGCGGATTGATCCGGGACCGCATCATCACCGCCAGCGTGATCGCCACGAGGACCACTTCGCGCCAGCCCGCGTGCGTCGAGTCGAGCAGCACCCAGACGCCCGCCAGCAGCATTCCGACCGACAGCGGTGCCAATCCGGTCCGCACCGCCTTGCCGAAGCGGCCGGGTCCGCCCGTGCTGCGTCCGCTGGACACGCGGGCGATGACGAAGGTCAGGATGGCCGGCGGGACGATCACCGCGAGCGTCGCCCCGAACGCGCCTGCCCATCCCGCGACCTGCCAGCCCACCAGCGTGACGAACAGCATGTTGGGTCCGGGCGCGGCTTGCGCAATTGCGTAAGCCGCGGCGAACTGTTCGTCACCGATCCAGTGATGTACGTCGACGACGTAACGATGGATGTCGGGCGCGAGCATCATCACGCCGCCACCGACGGCAGCGAACGATAGCAGCGCGAGATGCGTCGTCAGGAGCCAGAGCGGGCTATCGAAGAATGGGTCGTCCACGTTGCGTCGCTCAGGCGGGATGAGTGCCGCGGTCGGCGAACCAAGACAGCGCGATGGCGAATGGCGCCAGCGACGCGACCACCGCTGCTAGCGGCCATCGCATCAGGCCGACGCCCGCGAATGCGAGCGCACAAAGCAGCAACTGCGCGAACCGTCGTCCGGTCCAGTAGGGCGGCGGCGCATCCGCGCGCGCCGCAGCGTCCCGTGGCAGTGCCTCGCGTGTACTCGCATCGCGTTTGAAAAGTTCGAGCCCCATCTTCACGGCCGTGGCGAGGATCAGTCCGATCGCGACGGCCGACATTCCGGTCAGTGCATGCCGCACACTCGCCAGGCCGCCATAGCGTTGCCACGCGATACCGAGCGCGATGACGACGCAGAACGGTCCGGCGACGATGCCCGCGAGCGCGGCGCAGGCGCCTCTGAATCCCGCGTGACGCTGGCCGACCATCACCGTCAGATTGCAGATGGTCGGGCCCGGCATGACCTGCGCGATCGCGAGCAGTCCCGCGAAGTCCTTCGCGCTCAACCAGCGGTGACGTTCGACCAGAGCGCGATAGGCAAACGGCAAGACGCCGCCGAAGCCCGACAGCGCGAGGCTCGAGAATGCGACGAAGAGCTGGCCGGCGCCGATGCGAAGAGGAGGCTCCGCCGGACCGGCCGCCGTCGAAAGCTGCCCATTCGTGTTGACGGTCGCGCCCGTACTCGGGGGATCGCTGGCTGGCATGAAGCTGGATCGGATTGAATGGGTGGCGGAAGGTCGCGATTACAGCACACGGTGCCGCCGGGCGAACCTGCGCAGGCCGCAGCCGTTTTGCCTTTAAACTCCCGCCGCTGCCCCATTCCATTGCCGTACACGCACAACCCCAGGAGATTGCATGAGCCTACTCGAACAGGAAGTCTCGAGCCAATTGCCCAAGACGTCGTTCACGCGACGCGGTTTCGTCGTCACGGCGCTCGGTTCGGGATTCGCCGCGGCCGTCATGCCGGTGAGCGCGCAGACCATCACCACCGATGCCAACGGACTCGATGCCGGGGAAGTGAAGATCCCCGTGAGCGACGGCCAGATGCCCGCGTATCGCGCGCAGCCCGCAGGCAAGACCAACCTGCCGACCATCATCGTGATTCAGGAAGTGTTCGGCGTGCACGAGCATATCAAGGACCTCTGCCGTCGCCTCGCCAAGCAGGGCTACCTCGCGGTTGCGCCCGAGCTGTATGCGCGCCAGGGCGATCCGATGAAGTATCCGGCCATCACCGATCTGATCAAGAACGTGGTCTCGAAGGTGCCCGACGCGCAGGTCGCGAGCGATCTCGATGCGACCGCCGCGTGGGCCGCCAAGAACAACGGCAACGCCGACAAGCTCGGTGCTACCGGCTTCTGCTGGGGCGGTCGTCAGACGTGGCTGTTCGCAGAGCACAACCCCAGGCTCAAGGCCGCGGTCGCGTGGTACGGGCCGCTCGAGAATTCGAGCAGCGAGAACCAGCCCAAGACCGTGCTCGAGCAGGTCGGGCAGCTCAAGGCGCCGGTGCTGGGCCTCTACGGCGGCAAGGATCAGGGCATTACCGCCGAGTCGCGCGAGAAGATGAACGCCGCGCTGAAGTCCGCGCCCGCGGTCGGAGCCGACTCGAAGATCATCGTCTATCCCGACGCGCAGCACGGCTTCAACGCCGACTATCGGCCGAGCTATTCGAAGATCGATGCCGAAGACGGCTGGGCCAGGATGCTGGCGTTCTTCAAGGCGCACGGCGTCGCCTGACGGTTCGCGATAGGTCCTCGTCCGCATGCCTGTCATCGAAACCATCGTCGCGACTCTCGTCGTGGCGTCGTCGAGCGTCGCGCTCGCGGCCTTCCTGTCGTTTCGCGTGCTCGGGGCTTTCGTCAACCGCATGGTCAGTTTCTCGATCGGGATCCTGCTTGCCACCGCGTTCCTGCATCTGATTCCCGAAGCCTTCGAGTCGCAGGCATCGCTGCGGCAACTGTGCGCCGTCATGCTGGCGGGTCTGTTCGGCTTCTTCCTGCTCGAGAAGATCGCGGTCTATCGACACAGCCATCACTTCGAAGGCGATGGTCATCACCATGCGCACGGGCACGACGCCAACGAAGCCGGGCGCGGCGGCGTGTTCGTCCTGGTGGGTAGCGCCGTCCACAATTTTTCGGACGGCATCGTGATCGCCGGCGCCTTTCTGGCCGGACCCTGGATCGGGCTCGCCGCGACGCTTTCCATTCTCGCGCACGAAGTGCCGCACAAGATCGGCGACTTCATCGTGCTGCTGCATGCGGGCGTGGCCAAGCCGCGCGCGATCGCCTACGCGGCCGCGTCGAGTTCGGCGATCGTGTTCGGCGGCTGGATCGGCCTCTCGTTCCTCGAACGAATGCAGGCGATGATCCCCTACGTGCTGGTGGTCGCGGCCGCCAACTTCATCTACATCTCGCTCTCGGACCTGGTCCCGCAGATGCATCGCCTCCCGCACGGATCGCGGGGACGCGATGCGATCATGCAGGCACTGCTGATCGCCGCGGGGGTGGCAGTCGTCGTCGTGCTCAACGGCTGGGTGCGCGGCTCCTGAGCGCCCTGCAATTCCAGCGCCGCTCACGTTCGAACTAGTAGGCTCGAACCAGCAGCGCAATTCCCCAGGCGATGAACACGACGCCGCCGACCCGCCCGAACCATGCCGCATTCGGTAGTGTCTTCTCCAGCAGGACGAATGCCGCGAGCAGCGCGACCCAGACCAGGTTCATCACGCCGAGCACGAACAGCAGCAGCATCAGCAGCCAGCAGCATCCCAGGCAATAGAGACCGTGCCGTGCGCCCATGGCGAAGGCGCCGCGCGCCCCTCCGCGCCAGTGCGCGTTGATGAAGGAGAGCGGCGAACGGCACTTGGACAGGCAGGCGTCCTTCAACGGCGTGAACTGGTACACGCCCGCGGCCAAGAGCACAACGCCGCCCAGCAGCGGACTCGACTCGTCCATCATCGGCGAGACCAGTCGCGCTTCGAGCAGGCCCCATTGCGCGAGCGTGGCCACGAGGCTGAACGTGGCCCAGATCGCGACATAGGCCGCGACGAAGGCAGCCACGCGGACGGCGATGCGCGATGGGCCGACCCGCCGGCTGACCGCTGCATACACCAGGATCATCGGTGTGGCCGACGGCAACATCATGGCGATCATCATGATTGCCCACATCGCGAACACGAATGCGAGATCGACGGGCTGCCACGCTTCCATGCGCGGCATGAAGGCCATGCCCGCACCCATGTCCATTTCCTGCATGCCACGGGACATGTCGAACAGATAGGCCCAGGCGAACCCGCAGATCAGCGCCAACGCAGCGAGAACTGCGAACCTGTCCTTGCGTGACAGCGTGCGTGCCAGGTCCGTCATCGGCAGCCTCCCAGCTTTCATGCGATGCGGTAGCGATTGATCCAGCGCCGACAATTCTAGCGTTGACAGTTGCTTGACCGGGGAATAAAACATTGAGGCAATCGAAGCCCATCTGCCGGACGACGAATGAGCGCATGCCTGAGCCGGGTTTCGCGCTTGCCGGTCCGGATTCACGTTTCTTTCTGTGGAGGGTCATGTCATGGCAACCGCCGAGTGGAAAATCAGTGGCAAGGAATTCGCCAACTGCAATTGCGCGTACGGTTGTCCCTGCCAGTTCAACGGGCTGCCGACAAACGGCGATTGCTGCGCGGTCAATGCGTTCCAGATTGAAGAAGGTCGGTTCGGCGACGTAAAGCTCGACGGCCTGCGCGCCGTCGGCCTGTACAAATGGCCGGGCCCCATACACAAGGGCAACGGAACGATGCAAGTCATCGTCGATAAACGCGCGGATGCCAAACAGCGCGACGCGCTGGTCCGTATCCTGTCAGGCCAGGAAACCGACGACATGGCGACGATGTGGTGGGTCTACAGCGCGATGAGTCCGAACAAGCTCGAACCGATGTTCGAGTCCATCGATTTCGCAGTCGACGTCGATGCACGGACTGCGACGCTCGTCGTTCCAGGCGTCGTCGAATCGGTCGGCGTTCCGATCAAGAATCCGGTCACGGGTGCAGACCACCGCGCGCGCATCGACATGCCGGCCGGTTTCGAATATCGGCTCGCCGAAGTCGGCAGCGGTCGCACTTCAGCAAGCGGGCAGATCAAGCTCGATCTCAAGGACAGCCACGCCCACTTTGTCGATCTTCGCCTGAGCAACAAAGGCGTCTTCGGCGAAGCGCGGATGTAGTCGGCCAGCGGCGCCCTCGCTGAAGCGCAGCCCGAATTTCAGGCGCTGCGTGCGACGGCTCGCCGTGGGTCGGCGCACCATTCGCTCCACGACCCCGCGTACAGTTTCGCGCCGGGTCGTCCCGCGACTTCCATCGCGAGTAGGTTGTGGCACGCGGTCACGCCCGAGCCGCAAGAATGGATCAGCGTGTCGGGCTCGCGTCCCGCGAGCAGCCCGTCGAATTCGCCGCGCAATTCCGGCGCGCTTCTGAAGCGGCCGTCGGCCGCGAGGTTCTTCGCCATCGGCCGATTGACCGCGTGCGGGATGTGGCCGGCGACCGGATCGAGCGGCTCGACCTCGCCGCGAAAGCGCTCGGGCGCGCGCGCATCGACCACGAGTTTCGCCTGCGTCGAAAGGTTGGCTTCCACATCCTTCGTATCGACATGTGAGACCAGCGCAGCGCCGATGCGAAGATCACCCGCGACCGGACGCGGCATGTCGTCGTTGATCGGCAAGCCGCGCGCCTGCCACGTCGGCAATCCGCCATCGAGCACCGCGACCGCGGCGTGACCGATCCATCGCGCCAGCCACCAGAATCGCGAGGCGTACACGCCGTTCGATGCGTCGTAGGCGACCAGCGTGCTGCGTCGGTTCGCGCCCGCAGCCACGAGAAAGGCCGCGAAGGACTCGCGCGTCGGCAGCGGATGGCGCCCGGTGCGGCCGGTCTTCGCGCCGGAGAGATCGCGATCGAGATGCGCGAAGCGCGCGCCCGGAATGTGCGATTCGCGACAGGCCGCTGCGCCGGCTTCGGGCGCCGCCAGATCGTGACGACAATCGAACACGATCCAGTCGGGATCGTCGAGATGCGAGGCGAGTTCTTCGGCGCTGACGAGAGGATGCATGCTGGTCCCGGGAAAATGGTCAGATCGATCTTACGACTTCATCGGGTTCGGCCCTGGCGCGCTTCAAGGCGCGCGCCGTCATCAGCGTCGCGAGCACGCCCGACCCGACGATGATCGCCATGCCGATCGCGCTGTCGAAGTGGATCACGTCGCCGAAGATCGCGATGCCGAAGATGCTCGAGAACACGATGCCGGTGAAGCCCAGATTCGCCGTCAGCAGGGTGCCGCCCGACGCGTAGGCGCGCGTCATCGCCAGTTGCGCAACGCTGGCGGAGATGCCCACGCACACGAGCAGCGCGAGCCCGCGCGCGTCGTGCGCATGAAAGCCGAACAGCAGCGCCCCGACCAGTCCCGAGACGGCATTCATCGCGGAGAAATAGAACACGATGCGCGCACTCGGCTCGCCGGCGGCCCCGAGCGACTTGACCGAGAGGTAGGCGATCGCGGTCAACGCGGCCGCCGTCGTGCCGATGATCGCGAAGTGCCACTGATCGCTCGCGACGGTGGGCTTCAGAAGCAGCAGCACGCCGACGAAGCCGGCCCCCAGCGCTGCCATCATCGCCACGTCGATGCGATCGCCGGCACGATGCGCGCGCCAGGCGATCCACGCGCCGATGAAGAGCGGCGACGAATAGTTGATCGTCATCGCGGTGGCGATCGGCAGGCCTGCGATCGAGAAGAACCACAGCGACAGCGCGATCGTTCCTGAAATGCCGCGCGTCAGGTGCATGCCGATGTAGCGGGTCGCAAGCGCGTCGCGGATCGAGCTACGGGTACGCCGCGCGTTGAGCGCGATCATGCTGCCGATCACGATCACGCCGATCAGGCCGCGATAGAGCACGATCTCCCAGGTGTTGTACTGCGACGATGCGAGCTTGACCGCCACCCCCATCAGCGAGAACAACAGCGCCGCGACGATCATCCAGAGCGATTGCATCGCTCACTCATTCGTCCGCGCAATCGTCCAACCCGGCCCGCAGCCATTCATGAAAATGCTGCATGCCGTCTTCCATCGGCGACTGATACGGCCCGACCTGATTCTCGTCGCGTTCGAACAGCGCACGCCGACCCGCGTCCATGCGCAGCGCGATCTCATCGTCCTCTGCGCAGGTCTCCATGTAGGCCGCGCGATTGGCTTCGACGAACTCGCGTTCGAACAGCGCGACTTCCTCGGGGTAGTAGAACTCGATCAGGTTGGTGGTGTGCTGCGGTCCGCGCGGAATCAACGTCGAGACCACCAGCACCTGCGGATACCACTCGACCATCACGTTCGGGTAGAGCGTCAGCCAGATCGCACCGTGCTTGGGCTCGACGCCGTTCGACAGGCGCATCACCTGGTCGTGCCAGGCGCGATAGGTGGGCGTGCCGGGGCGCTTCAATCCGCTGTTGACGCCCACCGTCTGCACCGAGTGGCGGCGGCCGTATTGCCACGACAGATCCTCGCAGGTCACGAACTGGCCGAGTCCCGGATGGAAGGGCCCGACGTGATAGTCCTCGAGATAGACCTCGATGAAGGTCTTCCAGTTGTAGGCGCATTCGTGGACTTCGACGCGATCGAACACGTAGCCGCTGAAGTCGAGTTCGGGGATGCGCACGTCGGCGAGCTCGCGCGCGACGTCGTTCGCGGCCGCTTCGACAGCGCTGCCCGCGCCTTCGAACAGCAGGCCGTTCCATTGCGACAGCGGCGTCTGCGCCAGATTCAGGCAGGGGTTGTCGTCGAAGTGCGGCGCGCCCAGCAGCCTGCCTTCGAGGTCGTAGGTCCAGCGATGCAACGGACAGACGATGTTGCGATCGGTGTTGCCGCGCCCGGTCTTGATGATCGCCTGGCGATGCCGGCACACATTGGACATCAGCGCGATGCCTCCCGCGGACGCCGCGCCGTCGACATCGCGCGTGCGAACCAGCACGCGCCCGTCGCGTTCATGCGCGAGCGTGTGGAAGTCGCCGAGCTCCGGGACCATCAAGGCGTGGCCCACGTAGCGCGGCGAGCGCTTGAACAACAGATCGATTTCGCGGGCGTAACGCGCCTCGTCGAAATATGCACAGACCGGCAACTGCGCGGTGCTGCGCGCGAGTTTGCCGACGCTACCCAGATCGGACATCCCAACCCTCCCGAATGAAGTGGCGGCACGATCCGCAGTCATTGAAGAGCGCGACCATGCACCGACCCAACCCAAGCGAATCAAGAAGCTTCCGTACCAGTCGCGGATATTTAAATCGTGGACTTGACTCGAGACTCTTGCAGACTGATTACTGACGATGGACTTGCGTATTGCAACCCGCATTGCACGGGAAGGCGGAGTCTAGCAAAAAGCGCCGTTCTGCGCCTTCCCGGGCAGATGGTGGGCGCGGACGAGTCCTTCAAGGCTCGATCGCTTAAAATGCCGGATTCACCTGAGTCTCGTCGACGCATTCCCTACATGCCGCGCGCCACATCATCGAAACAACCGGACGGAGATCCTGCCATCGAAGGCGGGGCCGATGGCGCCGCGCCGTCGTTCGAACAGGCGCTCGAAGAGCTCGAGACCATCGTCGAACGCATGGAGGACGGCAGCCTGTCGCTCGATCAATCGCTGGCTTCGTACAAACGCGGCGCCGAACTCGTGAAGCTCTGCGAGACCGCGCTCGAACGGGCCAAGGAACAGGTGCGCGTCCTCGATGGCGAACTGCTGCGCCCCTTGTCCGAGATGCCCGCGCGCGGGTCCGATCGCGGATGAACGCGCTCGCGACCGCGCGTGTCGACATCCGGACCAGCGAGGCTCGCGACGATGTGACGAGTGCGCGGCCGGACCTGGAACCGGGCGGGAAGCAGCATGCAACGGATGCATGGATGCGCGCCATGCGTGCGCGTGTCGAGGCGGTGCTCGATCGGGCACTGCCGCCATCGACGATGGCGCCCGCGCGCCTTCACGAGGCGATGCGTTACGCGACTCTGGGCGGCGGCAAGCGCGTGCGCGCGATGCTGGTGTATGCGGCCGCTGATTGGGCAACAGGGTGGGCAACGGCGCGGACGCGAGTCGGCGGCGATGCCTCGAACGCCGCGCCGCCGCTCGAGGCCGCGGACGCCGCGGCCGCGGACGTGGAATTGATCCACGCCTATTCGCTGGTGCACGACGATCTGCCCTGCATGGACGACGATGTGCTTCGTCGCGGCCGGCCGACCGTGCATGTCGCGTTCGACGAGCCGACCGCGCTCCTGGTCGGCGACGCGTTGCAGTCGCTCGCGTTCGAACTCGTCGCGACTTCGGCTTCCGAATCCGCGCGCGTGTCCGAGCACGTAATACTCCTCGCGGTGGCGAGCGGGTCCCGCGGCATGGCGGGCGGCCAGGCGATCGATCTCGAGAGCGTGGGCAAGCAACTCGCCTGGACGGAACTCGAAGCGATGCACAGAGCCAAAACCGGCGCGCTGTTGCGGGCGGCGGTGTTGCTCGGGGTGGGTACGGCGCGTACTCTCGATGACGCGCTCGATGACGCGCTCGACGGCGCCCTCGATGCGGCGTTCGACGACCGCCAGCGCGCGGCCCTCGACGATTTCTGCGCGGCGATCGGGCTTGCGTTCCAGGTCGTCGACGACGTGCTCGATGTCGAGACCGACAGCACCACGCTCGGAAAGACTGCAGGCAAGGATGCGATGAATCACAAGCCGACCGTCGTGACGGCGTTGGGACTCTCCGAAGCCAAGGCGCTCGCGCATCGGTTGCGCGACGATGCCGATCGTGCGCTCGAGGTGCTCGGCGGGAACGTCGAGCGCCTGCGCGACGTCGCAGACTTCATCACCGGACGTTCGTTCTGACTCGCGACGCGAGCCTGCGCTCTTCCGGAACCAGGCTGTCCTCTTCACAATCGGCGACCGCATGAACGATTTGCTCGAACACATCGCAACGCCCGCCGACCTGCGCAAACTGGATCGTCACCAGTTGCGCACGCTCGCCGACCAGCTGCGCGCCTTCGTGCTCGACTCGGTCTCCAAGACCGGCGGACACCTGTCGTCGAATCTCGGCACGGTCGAACTGACGATCGCGCTTCACTACGTGTTCAATACGCCCGACGATCGCATCGTGTGGGACGTGGGTCATCAGACCTATCCGCACAAGATCCTCACCGGCCGTCGCGAGCGCATGCACACGCTGCGGCAGAAGGGCGGCATCTCGGGATTTCCCCGGCGCTCCGAATCGGAGTACGACACCTTCGGCACCGCGCATTCGTCGACCAGCATCTCGGCCGCGCTCGGCATGGCCGTGGCCGCGAAGCTGAAGGGCGAACGGCATCGCAAGAGCATCGCGGTGATCGGCGACGGCGCGATGTCCGCGGGCATGGCCTACGAGGCCTTGAACAACGCGGGCGTGATGCACGACGTCGATCTGCTGGTGATCCTGAACGACAACGACATGTCGATCTCGCCGCCGGTGGGCGCGCTCAATCGCTATCTCGCGCGCCTGATGAGCGGCCAGTTCTACGCGACCGCCAAGAACGTGGGCCGCAGCGTGCTCGGCGTCGCACCGCCGCTGTTCGAGTTCGCGCGCAAGTTCGAGGAACACGCGAAAGGCATGATCGTGCCCGCGACGATGTTCGAGGAACTGGGCTTCAATTACATCGGCCCGATCGACGGCCACGATCTCGAATCGCTGATCCCGACCTTGCAGAATATCAAGCAGCTCGACGGCCCGCAGTTCCTTCATGTGGTCACGAAGAAGGGCCAGGGTTACAAGCTCGCCGAAGCCGACCCGGTGCTTTATCACGGGCCAAGCAAGTTCGATCCCGATATCGGCATCATGCCGGCCGCGTCGCCGTCCAAGAAGAGCTATACGCAGGTGTTCGGCACGTGGTTGTGCGACATGGCGGCGGCCGATCGGCGCCTGGTCGGCATCACGCCCGCGATGCGCGAGGGCTCGGGCATGGTCGAATTCGAACGACGTTTTCCGACGCGCTATTTCGACGTCGGCATCGCCGAGCAGCACGCGGTGACGTTCGCGGCCGGCATGGCGACCGAGGGCATGAAGCCGGTCGTCGCGATCTATTCGACCTTTCTCCAACGCGGCTACGACCAACTGATCCACGACGTGGCATTGCAGAACCTCGACGTGACGTTCGCGCTCGATCGTGCGGGCCTGGTCGGGCAGGACGGCGCCACGCACGCGGGCAACTACGATCTCGCGTTCCTGCGCTGCATTCCCAACATGGTCGTGATGGCCGCGTCCGACGAAGCCGAATGCCGCGCGATGTTGAGCACGGCGTTCCTGCATGTCGGCCCGTCGGCGGTGCGCTATCCACGCGGCGCGGCGGCGGTGTCGCACGCGGTGTCGGGCGGCACGCAATCGCTGGCAGCCTTGCCGCTTGGCAAAGGCGTGGTGCTGCGCGAGTCGGCCATTGCCTTGCGCACGCCGGCGTCTGCGGCGGCGGTGTCACCGCGCGTGGCGATACTCGCGTTCGGGTCCATGGTCGCACCGGCGCTTGCCGCCGGCGATGCGGTCGATACGACGGTCGCGAACATGCGCTTCATCAAGCCACTCGATACGACGCTGGTGGCCGACCTGGCGCACAGGCACGACCTGATCGTCACGATCGAGGAAGGCTGCATCATGGGCGGCGCCGGTTCCGCCTGCGCCGAAGCGCTGGCCGCTGCCGGGATCGTGAAGCCGATCTTGCATTTGGGCCTGCCGGACCAATTTATCGACCACGGCGATCCCGCGCTGCTGTTGGCCGACTGCGGGTTGAACGCCGAAGGCATCGTCGCGGCGATCCGCAGAAAGCTGGCGGACATGAACGATCGTCGCGTCGAGCCATCCGCCAGTGACGTTCGCGAGCCGCGCCTCGTCGTCAACAATGCTTGAAGCCCATTCCTCGAATCCACCCGCGCATGCGGGTCATCAGACATGAATGCTCCAGACCCGATCAAGTCCTTCACGGTCGATCTGCCCGACGTGCAGGGCTCGCCCGATCAGCGTCATCTCGCGATCCAGCGCGTCGGCATCAAGGCCGTGCGTCATCCACTGACGGTGAAGAACAGCGACGGACAAACGCAGCCCACCGTGGGCATGTGGAGCCTCGACGTGCATCTGCCCGGGAGGATCAAGGGCACGCACATGTCGCGCTTCGTCGCGTTGCTCGAAGAGCGTCGCGGCGTGCTCGATGTGGGGGCGCTGCGCAAGCTGCTCGCGACGATGGCCGACAAGCTTGGCGCCGAAGCGGGCCGCATCGAGGTCAAGTATCCGTACTTCATCACCAAGACCGCGCCGATCTCAGGCGTCGAGAGCCTGCTCGACATCGAGGTCACGCTGGCCGGCCGCATTGCGGCGGGCGGCAGGACCGATGTATCGCTGACGGTGGTCGTGCCCGACACGAGCCTGTGCCCGTGCTCGAAGCAGATCTCGGACTACGGTGCGCACAACCAGCGCTCGCACGTCACGATCGAAGCGGGCGTCAAGGAAGGCGTTACGCTCGCCGTCGAGGATCTGGTGCGCGTCGCCGAGGAAGAAGCCTCCTGCGAGGTCTATGGCCTCCTCAAGCGTCCCGACGAGAAGTACGTCACCGAACGCGCCTACGACAATCCCAAGTTCGTGGAGGACCTGATTCGCGATGTCGTGCAGAGATTGAACGACGACCCGCGCGTCGGGCGTTATGTGGTCGAGGTCGAGAACTTCGAATCGATCCACAACCACAGCGCCTATGCGCGCATCGAACGGCCGGTGCCGGGCATTGATGGTTGATGCGAGGGGCGTTACCTACGCGATTTTTGAGAAAGCCCGCAAAGTTTGCGGGCTTTCTTGTTTTGCGCTGCCGGCACATTCTTGACGCGATCTTTACGCATGTTCCAACGCGAGCTTCGCGATGTATCCCGACCGCGTTTCGTTGGCGAGTGCGGCCTGATGATCGAGCCGCCGGAGCACACGCTTTGGCAGGCTGATGTTGATGCGTTCGGCTTCCCCAAGCACTTCATTCAACTCGATCTCGATGATCGATGGAATCCATCGGGCATAGTC
>JBBQCA010000033.1:0-21682 GCA_038318315.1 Burkholderiales bacterium
CGGGTCACGCGGCTGTTCCGCTGAATCCCGCGAATGGGGTCGAGAAGCCGCTTGCGCTCGCCGTCATCGACGAGGCGCTGTGCATCGGCTGCACGCTGTGCATCCAGGCCTGTCCGGTAGATGCCATCGTCGGCGCGGCCAGGCGCATGCACGACGTGATCCCCGAGCTCTGCACCGGTTGCGAGTTGTGCGTGCCGCCCTGCCCGGTCGATTGCATCTCCATGGTTCCGGTGGGCTTCGCGTGGGATGACGCGCATGCGGCCGACGCCAAAAATCGCTACGAGACGCGCAACCGGCGGCTCGCGCGGGAAGGCCCGCAGAAAGACGCTACGGACACGACGCGCGAGCGGATGACTTCGAGGCGAGACGCGCAACCGGGAGCAGTCACCGCAGTCGATTCGGAATCGAGGCGCAGAGCGATCATTGCGGCAGCCGTCGAGCGCGCGCGTGCGAAGCGCGAAGCGGCGGCTGCCGGCACATGAGGCTCGAGCCCGTCAGCGATCGTCGCAATCGCCGCGTACCAGGCATTTGTCGTACTGCGCGTCCTGGAGCAGCTTGAACATGACTCGCGCCGCGACCGCGGTATCGGCGAAGTCGCTGAACAAGCCGTCGACGCCGAGCTGATAGAACTGGATATATTCGTTGGTCGGCGCGGCGATGTAGTTCGACGCGAGATAGCGCGGCTCGTTGCGGAAGGTGTACGGGTGCACCAGCAAGCCCAGCTTGTGCGCGTTCTCGACGACCTTCGACGGCGGCAACGCGGTCTTGTCGGCATCGTTGACGATGCCGTTGCCGTCCACATCGTCGGCCTTGCCGTCGCCGTTCTTGTCGACGCCCGCCACGCTGACGATGTAACGCTTCCACGGTCCGATGCCATCGGCATAGGTCTTCACTTCCGCGAGACCCTTGGGCGTGACCAGATAGCTGTAGAGGTCCTTGCGGCCCGAGACGGTCCAGTCGTACGGTCGGTCGGAGGGCGGCGCGTAGGTCAGCGTACCGTCGAGCGCAACGTCGTCCGCATCGATCAACTGAATCAGCCTGACCGAGGTCTTGTTGCGAAGCTCAATGAGATTGGCCTGCTCGAACGACTGAATGAAGACCGGTGCGTTGCGATGGTTCCAACCGGCGCGGTCGAGCACCCTCAAGAGGCGATCCTCGAGCGGCAGGCCGATAGTCTTGTGATAGGTAGGATGCTTGGTTTCCGGATAGATGCCGATCGGACGGCCCTTCTCCTTGGACTTCTGCTTCACGAACACGATGATCTCTTCGAGAGTCGGGATCGTATAGAAACCGTTGAAGCGCTGGTCGCGGAAGTCGAGTCGCTGGATCGCGCGCAACTGCTTGATCTCGGCGAGCGTGAAATCGGACGCGAACCAGCCGTCGTCAAGGACGCCATCGACCATCACCTTCTTGCGACGGCTGGCGAACTGCGGCAGATCCTTGACGTTGGTCGTTCCGATCATGTTCGGTTCGTGCCGGGCGATCAGATGACCGTCCTTGGTCGCGACCAGGTCGGGCTCGACGAAGTCGGCGCCCAGCTCGATGCCCAGCGCGTAGGCCTCGAGCGTGTGCTCGGGCAGATAGCCGCTGCCGCCGCCGCGATGGCCGATGACGAGTGGCTTGGGAAAGTCGCCATCGCGGCGATTGCCCCATTGATCCTGATCGGCATGGGCCGCAGGTGCCGCGAGCACGACGGTGCCGAGAAATGCCAGCGCAAGCGCTGGCCGTATGAGTGCGATTCGCTTCATGGCTTTCTCCTCCTGGTCGACGGAGCCGTGATCTTATGCCGCGCGCGTGACAATCGCGCGAAGCCGCGCGTCGCGACGCGACGCGATGGCGCACGGGCCGCTGATAAAATGCGCCATGCCTGCACACCGCGACCGTCGATGAACGCTGAACAACGTCACGCGTTCTTCGCGCGCCTTGCCGCTGCGAATCCCCAGCCGACTTCGGAACTCGAATACGCCAGTCCCTTCGAGCTGCTGGTCGCGGTGATTCTCTCGGCGCAAGCCACCGATGTCTCGGTCAACAAGGCGATGCGCATCCTGTTCCCGATCGCCAACACTCCGCAGGCGATGATCGCGTTGACGCCCGAAGGGCTCGAGCCCTACATCAAGACCATCGGCCTGTATCGCACCAAGGCGAAGAACGTGGTCGCGATGAGCCGCGCGCTGCTCGATAGCCACTACGGCGAAGAGCCGAACGATCGTGCCGCGCTCGAAGCGCTGCCCGGTGTCGGACGCAAGACCGCCAACGTGATCCTCAACGTGGTCTTCGGCGAACACACGCTTGCCGTCGATACCCACGTGTTTCGCGTGTCGAATCGCACCGGCCTCGCGCGCGGCACGACCGTGGGCCGGGTCGAAGCCCTGCTGATGAAACGCGTTCCCGAAGAATTTCTCTTCGGTGCGCATCACTGGCTGATCCTGCACGGTCGTCACATCTGCAAGGCGCGCACCCCCGAGTGCTGGCGATGCGTGGTTGCCGACCTGTGCGCGTTCAAGCCCAAGACCCTGGCGCCGATCAAGGCGAAAGCATCATGAGATCGAGCGCGAATTCAACCAAAGCGGCAACGTCGAGAGCGGCCACATCAAAACCCCCGACCACAGCCGGCCCGCATACCGAGCGTCACTTTCGCTCGAGCGATACGGTGCGCGACATCGTGCTGGGAATGGCGGACGGCCTCACAGTGCCCTTCGCGCTCGCGGCCGGCATCAGCGGTGCGCTCGACGCGTCCAGCGGCTATGGCACGGCCCTGATCGTCACCGCGGGCCTCGCGGAAATCGCGGCCGGCTCGATCGCGATGGGGCTGGGCGGCTATCTGTCGGCACGCGCCGAACGCGACCACTACGAAGCCGAGCGACGTCGCGAAGAAATCGAGATCATCGAAAAACCCGCGCACGAGCGACGCGAGATCATCGAGATCATGGAAACCTACGGCGTGTCCGAACAGGACACCGCGCCTCTGATCGCCGCGCTCGAACGCCAGCCCGAGCGCTGGCGCGACTTCATGATGCGATTCGAGCTCGGCCTCGAGGAGCCCGACCCGAAGCGCGCGCGACGCAGCGCGATCACGATCGCCCTCGCCTATGTCGTCGGCGGCTTCGTGCCGTTGGCGCCCTATCTGTTGACGAACAACATCGCGACCGCGCTTGGCGCATCGACGGTGGTCACGCTCGCGGCCCTGTTCGGATTCGGATGGGTGAAAGGCCGTTACACCGGCACGCCGCCCGCGACCTCGGCATTGCAGACTTTCGTGATCGGCGGTCTCGCAGCCGGCGCGGCCTTCGCGATCGCGCGACTCGTGTCATAGGCGGACGCATGTTCAATCCTTCGCGCGAGGAGGTCCGCCGTTTCTTTCGCGACACGCTTGCCAGGCAGCGCAGCGGCTCGCCGTTGACGCCGATCGAGGCGATCGCGAGCGACTGGGTGGCGCAGCATCCCGAATACTTCGACGTGCTCGCGCCGATTGCAGAAGGCGAGCCCGATCCTTTCGAAGCGCGCGACGGTGAGGCGAACCCCTTCCTGCATCTGGCGATGCACCTCTCGATCGCCGAGCAGGTGTCGATCGACCAGCCTGCCGGAATTCGCGCGGCGCTCGAGGCCCTGACGGCGCGTCTGGGTTCGCCGCATGACGCGCATCACGAAGCGATGGAATGTCTGGGCGAAATGCTGTGGGCCGCCGAGCGCCACCACACGGCACCCGATGGGGCGGCCTACGTGCGTTGCGTCGAGCAACGCGCGCGCAAGCGCATGCCGATGCGGCTATGAGCCCACGAACTCCCCAGCCGGAGCGCAAACAACAACGGCCGCAGATGCGGCCGTGATTGTCGATGCGGGTCGCGTCTTCGCGTGCGGCGTCAGCGCTTGAGCACGAGCGAGGGCGGCAGATCCGACAGGTAGGTCGCGATGTCGTCGATCTCCTTGGCCGAAAGCGGCTTGGCCTGCGCGGCCATCACCGCATTGCCGCGTCCGAAGGTGGGATGGTCGCCTTTCTGGTACGCGATCAGGGCCTGGCGCAGATAGTCGTAATGCTGACCGGCGAGCTTGGGATAACTCGGGTCGATCGGATTGTTGAAGGCCGCGCCATGGCAGGACACACAAGCGTACTTCTTGGTCGCGAGCTCCTTGCCGTTGTCGGCGTTGCCGCGGGCATGGGCGGCGCTCGCGGACAGCAGCGCGGCAATCGCGATGCTCGCGAACAAGAGGGCTTTCGAAACGATGGGGCGGGTCATCAATGCATCCTCAGCGCTGCGCGGCGTAATAGGCGGCGACGTCCGCAATGTCCTGATCCGACAACGAGCGCGCGGTCGCGATCATGGTCGGAAAGCGGCGCTCGCCCTTCTGATATTCCTTCAACGCGGTCTCGATGTACTTGGCGTTCTGGCCACCCAGCATCGGCACGCTGTAGACGGTCGGGAAATCGGCCTTGTAGCCGGGGATGCCGTGGCAGCCCACGCAGGCCGCGACCTTGATCTTGCCGCGCTGCGCGTCGCCGACGATTTCCTTGGTGGCGGGCGCTGCGGCCGCGGGCGCAGCGTTCTGACCGATGGCGAGATCCGCGAACGCCAGTGCGGCGATCACCGTGCCGGCCGCCGCGATGACACGCGGGGCGACCCTTCGGAAGAACTTTGGTTGATTCCGCAAATATTTAATCATCAATGATCGAGAAGGAAACGAACGGCTGCGGGAAGGTACTCGGGGCGGCGCATATTGTAGCCGAGCGAGGCGGCTTCACCAATTTGCCTGCAGCATCCGAAGCGCCTCGGGTCAGGAAGCGCGTGAGACCGCATAGACCTCGACTGCCGCGGCTTTGCCTCTGAGCAACACCGGCTCGAGCGCGTCGAGCCGCACCCCTTCGGACAAGGCCGCTCGCGTCGCGCCGTCGATCAGGATGGTGCGCAGTGCGACCTTGGTGTGTTCTTCCAGTCGCGCAGCCAGGTTGACGGTGTCACCGATGCACGTGTAAGTCGCGCGCAACTGCGTGCCGGTGTAGCCGGCCACCACCTCGCCCGACGCGATCCCGATGCCGATGCTAAGCGCCGGCTTGTTCGCTGCCGTGCGCTCGGCGTTGAAGAGCTCGATCACCTCGATCATGTCGAGCGCCGCGCGCACCGCGGCCTGCGGATGATCGGGCAGCGGCAGCGGTGCGCCGAAGATCGCCATCAGGCCGTCGCCGATCATCTGGTTGACCACGCCGCCGTGGCCGTTGATGGCGTCGAACATCAGCGTGTAGTAGGTGTTGAGCAGCTCGATGGTTTCTTCGGGCGACTGCGATTCCACCATCGCGGTAAAGCCGCGGATATCGGAGAACATCACCGAAGCCTCGACGCGCCGCCCGCCGAGCGCGAAGCCCGACTGCTCGAGGTCCTGCGCGACCTCGCTGGTCGCGAAGCGACGCATCAATTCCTTCTGCTGATCGCGCAGCCGCTTCTTCTCGAGGCTGGCCGCGACGCGCGCTTTCAGCAGCACCGGATTGACCGGCTTGTGCAGATAGTCTTCCGCGCCGAGTTCGATGCACCGCGCGACGCTGCCGACGCCCTCGAGCGACGATGTGACGATCACCGGCAGGTCGCGCAGCCGGGTGTCTTTCGACAGTTCCTCGAGCACCTGGAAGCCGTCCATCTCGGGCATCTCGACGTCCATCAGCATCAGGTCGAAGGATTCCTCGCGCAGCTTCTGCAACGCGACGCGTCCGTTCTCGGCGGTGGCGGTTCGATGGCCCAGCAGTTCGACCGAACGGCAGAGCAGCAGCCGATTGACCTTGTTGTCATCGACGATCAACAGCATGCAGCCGAGCTCAGCCATGGCGCGATGCCTTCAGCGCAACGACGACACGGCCGTATTCGGCGTCGAGCAGGTCGAGCGCCGATGCGGTCGAGGCGCCGATGCCGCCGAGCTCCAGTCCCTTTGCCATCGAACCGAGCGTCAACGCGCCGAAGGTCATGCCGTTGGACTTGAGCGAATGGGCCGCGCGGCGGAAGCGATCCGCGTCGTGGGTCGACAGGGACTCGCGCAGATCGGCCAGCATGCGCGGCGCTTCCTCGAAGAAGGTATCGACGAGTTCGTAGGCGAACTCGGCGCCGGCCATGTCCTTCAATGCCGCGAAGGTCGCGGGATCGATCGCGCTTTTATTCATCGAGTCGGACACGGTCTGCTTCCTTGCTTGAGTGGGCCTGCATCAGGGCCTCGGTCAGCGATTCGATGCGGATGGGCTTGGTCACGTAGTCGTCCATGCCCGCAGCGAGGCACTCTTCGCGATCGCCCTGCATCGCATTGGCCGTCATCGCGATGATGCGCGGGCGCAAATGCGCGCGCCAGCGCTGGGTGATCCGGCGCGACGCTTCGAGCCCATCCATCTCGGGCATCTGCACGTCCATCAGCACCACGTCGTAGGGCTGACGCGCGACGCACTCGATCGCCTCGGCGCCGTTGCTCGCGACGTCGGCGCGATAGCCCATCTGCTGCAACAGGCGCAGCGCAAGCTTCTGGTTCACGGCGTTGTCCTCGGCCAGCAGGATACGCAGCGGATGACGCGCGGCCATGCCCGGGTCGATGCCCTGCTTCGCGGACACGACGGCCCTCGGCTGATCGGTCCCATGCGTGAGTAGCGTGACCATCGTGTCGAAGAGCTGGCTCTGTCGCAACGGCTTGGCGAGCGTGGCCTTGAACAGGTCGCCGCCTTCGGCGATCGCCTCGCGCCGGCCGAGCGACGTGAAGAGCACCATGGGCAGGCCCGCATCGATGATGCGTATGGCTCGCGCGAGTTCGACGCCATCCATGTCCGGCATGTGCATGTCGAGGATCGCGAGGTCGAAGCGCTCGCCGTCCTTCATCCACTGCAATGCGTCGGTAGGCGTCCCGGTCTCCCGATGCACCATGCCCCATCGGCCTGTCTGCACTCCGAGGATCCTGCGGTTGGTCGCGTTGTCGTCGACCACCAGCACGCGCTTGCCGATCAACGCGGGTTGCTCGCCGATGAAGCTGCGACGGCTCGTGGCCGGCAGTTCGGCGTGCGGCGCGCGGATCGTGAAGCGGAAGGTCGAGCCTTTCCCGAGGCCATCGCTCTCGACCCACATGGTGCCGCCCATCAGCTCGGCCAGGCGCTTGCTGATCGCGAGCCCGAGTCCCGTGCCGCCGTATTTGCGGGTGGTCGAGCTGTCGGCCTGGCTGAAGCTCTGAAACAGCTTGGCCATGCTCGCCGCCGTCAGGCCGATGCCGGTGTCGCGCACGGCGAACTCGATCCGCGGCTCGCCAGTGTCGTCGCCGACGCCGACCGTACCGCGCTGTACGGTGAGCACGACCTCGCCCTGCTCGGTGAACTTGACCGCATTCGACAACAGGTTGAGCAGCACCTGCCGCAGCCGCGTCACGTCGCCGTCGATGGCCGCGGGCACCTCGCCTTCGAAGACATAGGCGATGTCCAGATGCTTCTCGGCCGCACGGCCCCCGATCAGGTCGAGCGCCGACTCGACGCAGTCGCGCAAGTCGAACGGATGCGACTCCACGTCCATGCGGCCGGCCTCGATCTTCGAGAAATCGAGGATGTCGTTGATGATGGTGAGCAACGCATCGCCGCTGTCGCGGATGGTTCCTGCGAAGTCGCGCTGCTCGGCGTTGAGCGGCGTGTCGAGCAACAGGCCGCTCATGCCGATCACCGCGTTCATCGGCGTGCGGATCTCGTGGCTCATGGTTGCGAGGAAGGAGCTTTTCGCATCGTTGGCGGTCTCGGCGGCGGCGCGTGCGTCCTGCGCTTCCTTGAACAGCCGCGCGTTCTGGATCGCGATCACGGCCTGGTCTGCGAACGTTTTCAGCAGTTCGACTTCCTTGTCGGCGAAGCGCCCGGCCGTCGTGCGATTGACCGAGATCGCTCCGATCACCCGACCGTCGTGCGTCATGGGGACGCTGAGCACCGCGCGATTGCCCACCGCCTCGGCCAGCTGCCGCATCGATTCGGTGCCCGCTTCGCTCAGCACGTCGGCGACGTTGACCACCGTGCCGTCGCGCACGGCCCGGGCCGTGACCGAACGTTCGCCCGGCGGCATCGGAAACACGTCGCGCGCCGCCTCCACGCCCCCGGGATCGACCCCGAACGAACTCGCGACATGGATCAGCGTTCCATCGAACCGAAAGACCCAGCCGTACTCGGCGCCGGTCAGCCGCGCGGCACGTGCGGCGATGATGTCGAACACCGGCTGCGCGTCAGCCACCGAACCGCTGATGACCTTCAGCACCTCGGCGGTCGCGGTCTGCCGTTCCAGCGCTTCCTTGGTCTCGTTGAAGAGGCGCGCGTTCTGGATCGCGATCACCGCCTGATCCGCGAAGGTCTTCAGCAGCACCTCCTCCTTCGCCGTGAAGCCGCCGAGCGTTCGTCGCGTCAGTGCTATCGCCCCGATCCCCTCGTTGCCGCGCATCAGCGGCGCCAACAACATCGAAAAATTCAAGCCCATGCGCACCGCCGGCCCGCGCAAGGCCGGTGGTACATCGGGGCCGTTCACGATATCGGGATAGCTGATCGCGCGGCGCGCACGGATCACCGCCTCGGCACCTGTGCCCGCCAAGGGCATCGGGAAAAGCGAACGCACGTGCTCGGCTCTCTCTTGCAACTCCGCTTGCGACCAGCCGGGTGCGTCAGACGACGTCGCATGCGCATGCATGGCCGCGACATGCAGCAGGCCGTCCTCCCCGATCAGGTTGATGATCGAGCCTTCCACGTTGAACAGCCGCGCGCAGCTGTCGAGGATGGTGTCGAACACCGGTGCGGTGTCGGCGACGAAGTTGCTGATCGCCTGCAGCACTTCGGCCGAAGCGGTCTGCTGTTCGAGCGCTTCCCTGGTTTCGTTGAACAGGCGCGCGTTCTGGATCGCGATCACGGCCTGGCTCGCGAAGGTCTCGAGGAGGCTGCACTCCTTCTCGGTGAACGGCCGCATGTCGAAGCGTGCCGCGTTCAACGCGCCGATGCCGCGACCCTCCCACATCATGGGCGCCTGCACGAGCGCGTAGTTGATCCCGAGCTGACGACCCAGCCCGCGCAGACCATCGGGCACGCCGTCGCCGTTCATCACGTCGGAGAACGCCACGGCATGCCCTTCTGCGATGCACTGCGCGGTGGCCGAGCCGGCATAGGGGATCGGGAACTGCTTGCCGACCTCGTCGGCGTGCTCGCCGAGTCCGGCCGCACGATCGACCCTGCCCTGGTCGTCCATCACGTAGACGCCGAGCAGGTCCGCATCGAACAGATCGCGGGCGCTCTGCAGGATCTTGTCGAACACCGGCTTCGGATCGGAGATCGAGTTGCTGATGACCTGCAGCACCTGGGCCGATGCGGTCTGCTGCTCGAGCGCCTCCTTGGTCTCGTTGAACAGGCGCGCGTTCTGGATCGCGATCACGGCCTGGTCGGCGAAGGTCTCCAGCAGCGCGATCTCCTTGCCCGCGAAGCCCGTCGGCGGCTGCCGGATCGCATACAGGAAGCCGACGGGCTGGTCCTCCCAGATCATCGGCGCGAGCACCTGCGAGTAGGGGCCGATCTGCAGCCGCTCGGCCACCTCGCGCGCCGGTGTCCGCACGGAATGCTCGAGCACGTTGACGTAATGAATCGGCTTGCCCCGCATGATCCCCGTCACGTACGGACCGGAAGGGACCTTCTTGGCATAGATCGCCTTGAGCTTCTCGAAGGCCTGTCCGTGGTTCGCGGCCAGTTCCATGAAGCCGTCCTTGCCGACCAGCACGATGCCCTGCTCGGAGCTGTCGAAGAGTTTCCTGCAGCTCTCAAGGATCTTGTCGAACACGGGCGCCGTGTCGGACACCGAGTTGCTGATGACCTCGAGCACTTCGGATGTCGCGGTCTGCTGCTCCAGCGCCTCTCTGGTCTCGTTGAACAGGCGCGCGTTCTGGATCGCGATCACGGCCTGGTCGGCGAAGGTCTTCAGTTGCGCGAGCTCTTGCGCGCTGAGCGGACGCGGCGGGCTGCGCGCGATGTCGATCGTGCCGATGCCCTGCCCTTGCCAGATCATCGGTGCGGTCGCGAGCGTGAAATCCCCGACCGTGCCGATGAGGCTCTTCAGATAGTCGGGGAGGTCCGACTTGCGCGATGTATCGGGCACATGGATGACTTCGCCACGCGCCATTGCCTGTTCGCTCATCGAACCGGCGAGCGGTCGCGGATAGGTCGTCTGCGCGCGCTCGTGGTCGAGCATGCCGCGATGCGCAGCCAGACGCAGCTGCATGCCATCGGAAAGCAGCACGCACATGTCCTCGGCGCCAAACAGCCGCTCGCAACTGTCGAGCACCTTCTCGAACACCGGCTGCGCATCGGCCATCGAGCCGCTGATGACCTCCAGCACTTGGGCCGACGCGGTCTGCCGCTCCAGCGCCTCGCGCGTCTCGTTGAACAGGCGCACGTTCTCGATCGCGATCACGGCCTGGTCGGCGAAGGTCTTGAGCAGTGCCTCCTCCTTCGCAGTGAAGCCGCCCAGCGCGCGCCGCGTGAGCGCGATCGCGCCGATACCCGCGTTGCCGCGCATCAGCGGCGCCATGATCATCGAGTAGTTCAGGCCAATCATCTGCGCCGGCTTGCGAATGCCGGGCGGCACGTCGGCGCCATGCATCACGTCCGGGAAGCTGAGCACGCGGCGCGCGCCGATCGCTGCCTCGACACCCGTCCCTGCGAGCTGCATCGGAAAGAGCGTGCGGACCTTCTCCGCGCGTTGCTGCAACTCGGCCTGTGACCATCCCGGTTCATTGGAACCGGTCGCGTGCGCGTGCATCGCCGCGATATGCAAGAGGCCGTCGTCACCGATCAGGTTGATCAGCGAGCCGTCGACCTTGAAGAGACGCGCGCAGCTGTCGAGGATGGTGTCAAACACCGGTGTCGTATCGGCGACGGAACTGCTGATCGCCTGCAGCACTTCGGCCGAGGCGGTCTGCTGTTCCAGCGCCTCCTTGGTCTCATTGAACAGCCGCACGTTCTCGATCGCGATCACGGCCTGGTCGGCGAAGGTCTGCAGCAGCCGCACCAGCCTGTCGGGAAAGACGCCGGGCTCTTCACGGCACACCGCGATCGAGCCGATCACCTGCCCTTCTCGAAACATCGGCACCGCGAGGTTGCTGCGAAAGCCCGCGCGCGTGGCGGCGTCCTTCATCGCGTAGTCGGCGTCTTCGAGCACGTCGGCGATCTGCACCGGCACGCGATCGTGGATCGTTCGCGCCATGATCGCGCCGCGCCCGGGCTTGATCGGAAAGGAAGCGCGCATCGCGTCGGACGCTTCCTGCGACGTGCCGTGATACGCGACCAGATGCACCATCTCGCCATCGAATCGCGCGACGCCGCCGACGCGCGAATCGCACAGCGTCATCGCGCGCTCGGCGATCGCATCGAATACCGGCTGCACGTCGGTGGGCGATTCGCTGATGACCTTGAGGATGTCGGCCGTCGCGGTCTGCTGCTCCAGCGCCTCCTGCGTTTCGTTGAACAGCAGCGCGTTCTGCAATGCCACGCCGACGTTGGCCGCAATCGTTTCGAGCAGGCGCTGATCGCCCGCATCGTATGCGTCTTCGCGTTGCGTGCTCTGCACGCTCACCACGCCTTCGCATGCGCCGGCCACGAAGATCGGCACGCCCAGATAAGACAGCGCACTCCTGCCGACAAGGCTCGCGCCGATCTCGTGGCTGCGCTGATTCACGTCGGAGTTGAGGATGAGGGCTTTGCCGCTCTCGATGATCTTGCTGGTCAAGCCTTGCCCGTAGGGGAGCGAAGCATTCGCTTCGCCATGCTGGTACGGGAACTCGATCATGTTCGCGGCCCGATCGAGTAAAGCCACGTACGCGATGTCGGCTTTGAACACGCTGCGGATCTGCTCGCCGACCAACTCGATCAGCGCATCGACGTCGAGCTTGGCCGCGAGTTGTTGAGACACCGTGTTGATGGTTGCGAGTTCGGCCGCGCGTTGCTGTGTCTCGTCGAACAGGCGCGCGTTCTCGAGCGCCACGCCCATGCTCGCGGCGACCGTACCGAGCAAACGCGCTTCGGTCTCGCCGAAGGCGTATTCGCGTTCGTAGTCTTCGAGCACGATGCCGCCGAGCAGGCGGTCGCCCCCGACGATAGGCACGAACACACTCGACATGCTGCTGTCGGTACCGGGGAGGACGCCGATCCCGAGGGCTTCGGATTCTGCGCGCGTGTTGACGACCAGTGGCTGACGGCGTTCGAAGGCTTTGAGGACCGGGCTTTCGGGCAGCGGCGCGTGCGATTCGGGATGGATGCGCACGCCGTGCTCGTACTCGTACAGATAATCGACCAGACCGCTCACCGGATTGCGCCAGCGAATGCCGAGGTCTCCGGTCTTGAACACCTCGCGCAGCTTGTCGCCGACCAGGTCGACGATCGCCTGGAAGTTCAGCTCCGCGGCCATGCCCTGCTGGATGCTGTTGATGACCGCGAGCTCGGCGTTGCGTTGCTCGGTCTCCTTCAACAAGCGCTGCGTCTCGTCGAACAGACGCGCGTTCTCGAGCGCCACGCCCATGCTCGATGCGACGGTCTGCAAGAGACGGATCTCGGATTCACCGAACGCGCGCTCGCGCTCGGAACTCTCGATCGCGATCTGGCCGAGCACGCGGTCGCCGCCGATGATGGGTACCTGCAAGGCCGACAGGGTTGCGTTCGTTCCGCTCGCAAGCACATCGGCCGTTACTTCAGCCGTGGCGTTTTGAAGTATCGCTTCGCGTCGCGACGTGAACTCGGCCCAGTGCTGCGCGGGCGCGGTCTTCGACGGGATCGTCCTTCGAACGCCGCGTTCGAATTCGTAGAGATAGTGAATCGCATGTTGCTGGTAATCGAGCCAGCGGATACCGATGGTCTCCGTGTGCAGCACCTCGCGCAGCTTGTCGCCGACCAGATCGATGATCGCCTGGAAGTCCAACGACCCGGCCATGCCCTGCTGGATGCTATTGATCACCGCGAGCTCGGCGTTGCGCTGCTCGGTCTCCTTCAACAGTCGCTGCGTCTCGTCGAACAGGCGCGCGCTTTCCAGCGCCACGCCCATCGATGCGGCCACGGTCTGCAACAGGCGCACCTCGCTCTCGCCGAAGGCGTACTCGCGCTCGTGGTTTTGCAGCGCGATGATGCCCAGCGCGCGATCGCTGCCGATGATGGGAACGCCGACCATCGACAAGGCCCAGTCGGTACCCGGCGCCGGCCCCTTGATGCCGCCTGCGATCTGGTCGGCACGCGTGTTGGCCAGAGCGACACGGCGCTCCCGAAGAATCCACCACGACGGATGACCCGGTTCGAGCGGCCACGGCGGCCTGCGCTTGAGCGCTACACCATGCTCGTAGCTGTACAGCCCCTGGACCAGGTTGGTCGCTTCGTCCCACCACAGGATGCTGGCGTCACCGGTGTCGAACACCTCGCGCAGCTTGTCGCCGACCATGTCGACGATCGCCTGGAAATTCAGCGCGGCGGCGAGACCGCGTTGAATGGTGTTGATGATCTCGAGCTCGCCGACGCGCGCATTGAGCTCGGTGGTACGCACCTCGACTTGCTGCTCCAGTCCCTGCGCCCACTGCGCGTTGTCGAGCGCCACCGCGGCCTGATTGGCGAGCATGCCGAGCATGTCGCGGTCGGTGTCGGTGAAGGCGCCATAGACTTCGTCGGTGTCCGCGTACAGATAGCCGAGCAGCTTGTTCTGCGCGATCAGCGGCGCGGCGATACGCGACATGCCCATCAGGGTGGCCGCGGACTTGCGCGCGTGCGTGCGTTGCGCGGCACGCGTGAGGCGGGCTCGATCGAGCAGCGGCGCGATCGATCGCAGGAGCTTCTCCGCGCCTTCATCGCGCGGCAACAGCGACTCGACCACGCGGCGCTTGTCGTTCTGCTCGACGACGAGCAGAACATGCTCGCCACCGCTCAACTCGGTGGCCTCTTCGACCAGAAAGGTTTGTATCTCCGCGACCGTGTGCAGCGCGTTCAACCGGAGGCCCGTATTGGCGAGGCGCTTGAACGGCTCGCGCACGTTGCTCTCGATCGCGAGATGCGCGAGTCGTTCGGCCAGCGGTAGCCTGCGCCGCGCGCCTTTCGCTATCCATGCCTTGATGATGTCGCGGCTGATCGCCACCTTGTTCAGATAGTTACGGCGCAGGCCCTCGTCGCGCAGGTTTGCGATGTGCTGAAGAAGAAGCGTGTGCGCCTGCTCGAGAGACTCGTGCGCTTCGCGCGGACTGTCGTTGGCGAGCAATGCCTGCGCGTGCCACCACCAGATGTCCTCTCCCGGGATGGTTCCGGGTCTGGCGAATGATTGCGCGCGATGCATCGCACTGGCCCTGGTCGTGGCCCTGAGCGCAGCGGCAGGCTCGCCGTGGGGGAGGCAGGACCGGCCGAGCAAAGCGAGGGAGCTGGGATCGCCGGCCATCCCCGCCTGCCGGTCGAGGCGCACGGCTGCCCGGCTGTTGCGTACGGCATCGCCCGGCTTGCCTTCAGCAAGCGCAAGTTCGCCCAGCCAATAAGCAATCAGCACCGTCATCGACGGATCACCGAGGTGCAACGTTACGGCTTCGGCTTCCTGCAGGCGCAGCCGGGCCGCCGCAAACTCGCCCAGCCTGACCTCCACTGCGGAAAGATTGCCGAGCGCGTTGGCCAGCACCAACTGAGCCCCCATGCCGCGGGCGAGTTCCGCCACCTCGGAATACAGGCGGCGGCCGTGCGGATACAAGCCGAGCTCGGCGTAAACATTCGCGAGATTGATAAGGACGCCGGCACGGCGCTCGACATACCCGGCGGCCTCGAAGGCAGCAAGCGCTCGTTGCAAGTCCAGCATGTTCTCGGCCAGGTCCACGCTGAATGACAAGGCGTTGTACGCATTGCCGAGGCCGTACTGGTCGCCGGCCTGTCGGCACAGAGCCACTGCAGCTTGCGCGTGGCTGCGCGAGGCGTCGACACGATTGAAGCTGTAGTGGCACGCGGCCATGACCCAGTGCGCGCGACCGGCTCCCGAAGGGCAGTCGTGGGCGACGAACAGATCGACAGCCTGCTGCGCGGCCTCGATGGCGGCCTTGTCGTTCTTGGTCCGCATATGCGCTTCGCCGACGCGCAGCAGGCTTTCCGCGTGGAGCGATTCGAGCCCGGACCGTTGCGCAGCCTCGACCGCGGTCGATGCAGTCTTGACGGCCAGCTTCAGGTCTCCCTGGCGCATCTCCACCAGCGCCTTGCGATTCAGGGCTTGCGCCTTCAAAGCCGGCTTGCCCTCGACGCGCGCGAGCTTGAGCATCGCTGCAGCATCGTCGACCGCACGATCGAGATTTCCCAACGCGATGTACGACTCGGCGCGCAGGTCGAGCAGGTTCATGCGGAGGGCGACCTTGATGCGCGTTGCGCCTAGCGCCTCGGTGCATAGCGCGATGGCCTCGGCATGCTGACCCGCCCATGCCATCGCATGCGCGCGGGATATGGCATCGGCGACGGAGGTCACGGCCTCGCGGGATATGCGGCGCGATGCGTCGCGCTTCCCTTTGCTCGCTGGCTTGTTCGCCATGTTATTGAAATCCCTCAGGCAGACCGCTCGATCGGTTCATCACCCGCCCGCGCATGGTACCGACTCCGACCGAGGCTACGCGCGGGGTGGAGGTCGATGTTGTCGAGTCGCCACAGGCACGAGCCCAGCGGCTTTATACTCGCGAAGCTTCGCCATCGCTCTCGGTGACTCTCGGTCGCCTCATCCTCGACACCTCACTCCAAAAAGCCCATGCGCTTCGAAGGCACCGACACTTACGTCGCCACCCAAGACCTCAAGCTCGCCGTCAACGCGGCGCTCACTTTGCAGCGCCCGCTGCTGATCAAGGGCGAGCCGGGCACCGGCAAGACCATGCTGGCCGAGGAAGTCGCGGCCGCACTCGACATGCCGCTCATGCAGTGGCACATCAAATCCACCACCAAGGCGATGCAGGGCCTCTACGAATACGACGCCGTCAGCCGTCTGCGCGATTCGCAGTTGGGCGACGAGAGAGTCAAGGACATCCACAACTACATCGTCAAGGGCGTGCTGTGGCAGGCGTTCACGGCCGACGAGCCGGTGGTGTTGCTGATCGACGAGATCGACAAGGCCGACATCGAGTTTCCCAACGACCTGCTGCGCGAACTCGATCGCATGGAGTTCTATGTGTACGAGACGCACGAGCTGGTGCGCGCCAAGCATCGGCCGCTGGTGGTCATCACGTCCAACAACGAGAAGGAATTGCCCGACGCGTTCCTGCGGCGCTGCTTCTTCCACTACATCCGCTTTCCCGACAAGGAAACGATGCAGCGGATCGTCGACGTTCACTATCCCGGGCTGAAGAAGGAGTTGCTTGCAGCGGCGCTGGCGGCCTTCTTCCAGATGCGCGACGTGCCGGGCCTGAAGAAGAAGCCGTCGACCTCCGAACTGCTGGACTGGTTGAAGCTGCTGCTGGCCGAGGACATTCCGCCGGAGGCCTTGCACAGCAAGGACACCAAGGCGATCGTGCCGCCGCTGCACGGCGCGCTGCTCAAGAACGAGCAGGACGTGCACCTGTTCGAGCGGCTGGTGTTCATGGCGAAGAACAATCGCTGAAGTGGTTGTTAACCGTTGGGGTGACCGATGACGATTTCCCTCGAAGTCCTGGAAGCCGAAGTACTCAGCCTGCCGGCAGAGCAGCGTTCCCAACTTTTTGATCGACTGTTGGCCAGCCTGGACCCAGCTCCGGCCGATGCCGAATGGGAAAAGGCTTGGGCACAAGAGGCCGACCGCAGAAAGGCAGAAATTGATGCGGGGCGCGCTGAATGGCTCCCCGGCGAAGAAGTCATTGCTCGGCTACGTGCCCGGTTGAAGTGACGTACTCGATTTTTGAACAGGCGGCGAAGGAACTCACGGAAGCGGTCACCTTCTATCTCAAACAGGCCAGCGTCAAAGTTGCGGATCGATTCCTGTCAGAGTTTGTGCGCGCAACGCGTCTTGTCGATGCGAATCCAGGGATCGGAACTCCGACGTTCGGTGATCGCCGTATATTTCCAATTCGTCGATTTCCATACTCGCTTGTTTATCGAACTTCTGACGAGGGCGCAAGAATCAGTGCCGTCGCACGTCAGCATCGCAAGCCCGGATACTGGCGGCCGCGGACCTAAAACAATCCAACATGGCATTCGCAAATTCGATCACGCTGAGCGGCGAGCATGCGGTACTCGAGCCGCTCGGGGCCGCGCATGCGACCGAGCTGCAAAACGCCGCGCGCGATGGCGAATTGTGGAAGCTCTGGTACACCTCGGTCGTCCCGCCGGAACGCATGGATGCGGAGATCGAACGGCGTCTCGGCCTGCAGGAACAAGGAAGCATGCTGCCTTTCGCGGTGATCGATCCCGCGACCCGACGCGCGGTCGGCATGACGACCTACATGAACATCGACGCCACGAATCGAAGAGTCGAGATCGGCTCGACGTGGTACGCGAAGCGGGTGCAACGCACGGCGCTCAACTCCGAATGCAAGCTGATGCTGCTCACTCACGCGTTCGAGAAACTGCGCTGCATCGCCGTCGAATTCCGCACCCACTGGATGAACCAGCAGAGCCGTGAAGCGATCGCGCGTCTCGGAGCGAAACAGGACGGCGTGCTGCGCAATCACGCGCTCGCATCCGACGGTTCGTATCGCGACACCGTGGTGTTCTCGATCATCGAATCCGAATGGCCCGCGGTGAAGCGGCATCTTCAATTCAAGCTCGGGCGGACCTGACGATGCTGATCGACTTCTTCTTCGCGCTCAAGACCGCCAAGATTCCGGTTTCGATCAAGGAATATCTGATCCTGCTCGAAGGCCTGAAGAAGGATGTGATCGAACCGTCGATCGACGATTTCTATTTCTTCTCGCGTACCGCGCTGGTCAAGGACGAACAGAACTACGACAAGTTCGACCAGGCCTTCGGCGCCTACTTCAACGGCCACGCGGCCAAGGTCGATCTGCAACGCGACCTGCCGCTCGACTGGTTGATCAAGAAGCTCGAACGCACCCTCACGCCTGAAGAGAAGGCGCAGGTCGAAGCCATCGGCGGCTGGGATGCGCTGATGAAGCGCCTGAAGGACATCCTCGACGAACAGAAGGAACGCCACGAAGGCGGCAGCAAATGGATAGGCACGGGCGGCACGTCGCCGTTCGGTCATGGCGGCTACAACCCCGAAGGCATACGCATCGGCGGGCCCTCGGGCGGCAATCGCACGGCGGTCAAGGTATGGGAGTCGCGCGCCTATCGCGACTACGACGACCAGGTCGAACTCGGCACGCGCAACATCAAGATCGCGCTGCGTCGGCTGCGCAAGTTCGCGCGTGAAGGCGCGGACCTCGAGCTCGACCTGCCCGACACGATAGGCTCGACCGCGAAGAACGCGGGGTGGCTCGACATCAAGATGGTCCCCGAGCGCAGGAACAAGGTGAAGGTCCTGATGCTGCTCGACGTGGGCGGCACGATGGACGATCACATCGCGCGCACCGAAGAATTGTTCTCAGCGGCCAAGGCCGAGTTCAAGCACATGGACTTCTTCTACTTCCACAACTGCGTCTACGACTATCTGTGGAAGAGCAACCGGCGTCGCCACGCCGAGCGCACGCCGACCTGGGAAGTGCTGCACAAGTACACGCCCGACACCAAGTTGATCTTCGTGGGCGACGCGACCATGAGCCCTTATGAAATTCTTCAGCCGGGCGGCAGCGTCGAGTACAACAACGACGAAGCCGGCGCACTGTGGCTGCAGCGATTGACCGAAACCTTCTCGAAGTTCGTCTGGCTCAATCCCGAGCCCGAAGCGCTGTGGCAATACCGGCAATCAATCTCGGTGATCAATCAGCTCATGCGTCATCGCATGGTGCCGATCACGATCGAAGGACTCGAGCGCGGCATGCGCCTGTTGTCGAAGTAAGACGCTCGCGAGCGACACACCTGGTTACATCTGAAACGCGCGACCTGCCGCTCCTTGTCGGCACTTTGGCGTCTCGCGCGTTCTAACAACCAGCAACGACGCAACATCAGCGCCGCCCATCTATTCAGCGGCACTCCGATAGGTGAACTTCGCATCGCCCCGGATCGTAGCCACTGCATTGTTTCATTCAGGAGGAAATATGGAATCACCGAACAATTCATCCCCGCAACGACCCAAGCTGCATCCGTTGGTGGCCACTGCGGCAGGGGCCGTCATTCTGCTGTCCGTGGTCGGTATCGGCGCGCTCGTGATGAACCATTCGAACGCGACGACCTCGCCGTACGACGCGCAGGCAACCGCGCAGGCACAGCGGGCCCAGCAGCAGCAAGCTGCGGCCGAACCAGTTGCCCCGCGGGTCGTGCCCTCCGCACCTGCCCATGTCGCTTCTTCTACGCCCACTTATCATCGCCCCACCACGCCGTCGTCTGGCGCGCCCAGCGCGCCCGCGTATGACAATCCGGCTCCGATCGCGCGGGCCGACGTGTGTCGCGACTGCGGCGTGGTCGATTCGATCCACGACATCAAGGTCAAGGGCCAGGGTACCGGTGTCGGCGGTGTCGGCGGTGCGGTGGTCGGCGGCCTGCTCGGCAACATGATCGGCGCTGGCCGAGGCAAGGCGCTGGCGACGGTCGGTGGCGCGGTCGGTGGCGCTTTCGCCGGCAATGCGATCGAGAAGAATGTCCGCTCGGAAGTCGAGCACCAGATGGTGGTGCGGCTCGAGGACGGATCGACGCGCACCTTCACGCAGGTGAGCCCGTTCCCGTTCGGCATCGGCGAGCGCGTGCGCATCGTCAACGGTCGCGTCGAACGCGGCTGAGCGGTAATCGCGCGCTCGACGCGCCGTACCCGGACGAAAGGCGGCTTCGGTCGCCTTTCATTTTTCACATGAGTGTTGCTACATCAGGGCAGACCATGAATTTGAAGAGACTCGTTTTTCTGGCGACCGTGATCCTGGCGTCATTCGGAACATCGACGGCGTTGGCACAAGCCGAGGCACCGGACCTGCTGGTCAAACGCGTCTCGACCGACGTGCTCGATTCGGTCAAGGCCGACCCGTCGGTTCAAGCCGGCGACGTCAACAAGATCGTCGCGCTGGTCAATGCCAAGATCCTTCCATTCTTCGACTTCGAACGCATGACCGCCTCGGCGATGGGCGCCCATTGGCGCGAGGCAAGCCCCGCGCAACAGAGAAGCCTGCAGGACGAGTTCAAGACTCTGCTGGTTCGCGTCTACTCGGGCGCCCTCGCGAAAGCGAGAGACCGGACCGTCGAGCTCAAGCCCATGCGTGGCACGGCGGCGGACAAGGAGGTCGTGGTGAGAACCGAGATCCGCGGCCAGGGCGACCCCGTCCAACTCGATGTTCGCCTCGCGAACGGAGGGTCAAGCTGGAAAATCTACGACATGAACGTCGGGGGTGTGTGGCTGGTCGAAAATTACCGCGGCAGCTTTGCCCATGAGATCGACGGCATCGGCATCGACGGTCTCATCGCGAAGTTGAGCGACAAGAACAAGGCAGCTGCCCGCAACTAGCGCGACCTCTTCCTTACGCGTCTATTGTCGGCGTGGCCTTGAGCACTTCTTCGACGGTCGTCACGCCGGCGACGACCTTCATCGCGCCGGACACGCGCAGCGGCCGCATACCATCGCGCAATCCGCGCTGGCGGATCGCATCGATGCTGGGCGCCGCTGAAACCAGCGTCTTGATCTCGGTCGTGATCTCGAGGATCTCGTAGATGCCGGTGCGCCCGCGATAACCGGTCATGCGGCATTCGATGCAGCCCACCGGCTTGTAGAGTTCGCGCGGCTGCTCGGTGCGAAACGGCGCGATCAGTGCCTTCCACGTCTCGGGCTCGACCGTACCCGCCGTCTTGCAATGCGGGCACAGCGTGCGCACCAGGCGCTGCGCCATGATGCCGATCACGGTCGCATTCAGCAGATAGGCCGGCACGCCCAGTTCGAGCAGGCGCGTGATCGCCGACGGCGCATCGTTGGTGTGCACGGTCGAGAACACCAGATGACCCGTCAAAGCGGCCTGCACCGCCATCTCGGCGGTCTCGAGGTCGCGGATCTCGCCGATCATGATGATGTCCGGGTCCTGGCGCATCAGCGCGCGCACGCCGTCGGCGAAGCCGAGGTCGATGCCGTGCTGGACCTGCATCTGGTTGAACGCGCCTTCGACCATCTCGATCGGGTCTTCGATGGTGCAGACGTTGACCTCTTCGGTCGCGAGCGTCTTCAGGGTCGAATAGAGCGTGGTGGTCTTGCCCGATCCGGTCGGCCCGGTGACGAGAATGATCCCGTACGGTTTCTCGGTCATCGTGTTCCAGCGACGCGCGTCGTCATCGGTGAAGCCCAGCTCCGCGAAATCCTTGACGACGACGTCGGGGTCGAAGATGCGCATCACGAGCTTCTCGCCGAACGCCGTCGGCAGCGTGGAGAGGCGCAGCTCGACCTCGACACCGTTCGCGGTCAGGGTCTTGATGCGCCCGTCCTGCGGCCTGCGCTTCTCGATCACGTCCATGCGGCCGAGCAGCTTGACGCGGCTCGTCATCGCCGACATCACAGCAGTCGGTACCTGATAGACCTGATGCAGCACGCCGTCGATGCGAAAGCGCACCACGCCCTGGTCGCGTCGCGGCTCGAGGTGGATGTCCGAGGCGCGCTGGTCGAACGCGTACTGCCACAACCAGTCGACGATCTGCACGATGTGCGCG
>JBBQCA010000034.1:0-21359 GCA_038318315.1 Burkholderiales bacterium
CGCAGCGTCCCAAATGCCTGACGAGCATCGATCTCTGCCGCGCGCTTCGTCGACGATGAGGCGTGACCGCGCAGCGGAGTTCGCAAGTTGTGGAGCGTCTTCAGAGGTGCGATGACCGACTCGGCTTCCTCTGCTGTTTGACCAGTCGTCTCCAAGTACGCCTGCAGGAGGCGAATTGATCGCCAGTTTGAATCTGGCTTGCCTCCTCTCTCTTCAATCAGTACCCTCAATGGCTTTTCGAGAAAGCCTTCAATCAAGTACTGGTCAAGCGCAAGGACCTCGTTTCCCCATTCGAGGACCGAGTCCGTCGCGGGATAGCGAGCAGCATCGGAAAGCTTCTCGTCGCGCGGTTTCCACCAGTTCGGCGAGGCGTCGTCAAGCAGTTTGACTTTGCGCTTGATGCTATGCAGCGGGTCGTACTCAGTCGAGAATTCACCAAGGATGTCGTTCTGGTGCGCACGCTTAGAGATGGAGCCTTTGGGCCACTCGTTGAAGGACTGCCAGTAGATTTGTTCCTCGAATGGAAGGTGCGCAAGGTCACCAATGTAGGCATGGACTTGGCCCGCTTCATTGATGTCGTAGACTTCAAGTACCACGCACCACGGCAGCTAATGCTGCGGTCATCCATCGTGTACTTTTCCGGGTCGGCCTTGAAGCGGTGAAGAACCTCGGGGCGGAAGAACGCCGGGGAAATCTCCCAGGGAAGGTCAGACTTCTGAAAGTAGTTGGATAGGTGCTCGGGCGAGCATGAGGTCTCGACATGCCTGTTGTTCTCGCGGTCGTGGATTTTGAAGCTTGCGTACCTTCGGTCGACGCCGTCTTGCTCGCGCTTCCACTCTGCGATCAAGTCGTCCAACGTGATTGCGGGCCTGCAAACCATTCGGCCGTTGACGTAACTCGCCCCCGCGCCGCTGTCGCCGTTGTAGAAGAGGTCCGGTGCAAGAGATTCCTTCCGACTGAGGTCGTCCCATCCTCCAAAGTTGCTCGGGATGAAGCGCGTGAAGTCAAAGAAGAACACGAGCGACATTCCAGCGACAACCATGAACTGGGTCAGATCCTTCGTCAGCACGGTGACGACGGCGTCGTACTGACGGTCAGCCTCTCTGAACCGGATTACTCGGATCACGTCTTCAATGTCGCCGCGCGCATCAAGTCGGCAGTAGGCGCTGCGCTCCGCGACAAAGTAGAGGTCGAGCGCGTGCACGAGTCTCTGGCTGATTTCAACCGGCGTCGGCCCTTCATCGACCCCGTGAAACCGGCGCCTGAATACCAGCTTCTCTCCACCAATCAGCGATTGCGAGCGATGCGTTCGGAGCGGAGGCTCAAGGTAGATTCGGTGCCCCTCACCTGCACCGTAGGCGCGTTCGATACACCAGCTGGCCTCTGGATCAATGAAGTCGCGCATGAGGTCGTCTTGGTCGGCAGGCGAAACCTGGCTCGTTGGCGCTAGGACGCCGTGGATGAGCACTGATGGACCGCTCGCGTAAAGGACCATCTCCTCACGCATCGAGTTGCTCTTGAGGAAGGCGACTGAGTCCTCGGCGTTGCTGAGCCATGTGGCTCGCTCTGTGGCGTCCAAGGGTGGGGCCCAGATTGGTTGCAGCTCCCGCATTTCGAATCTACGCACCGTTCACTCCCCTCCGCCTATCTTTTAAGCATAGATCGCCGCAGCGTGCTCTCCTGGGCAGGTCACGCTGCGCGCAACGGGATCACGTTCTCGCCCACGGCCAACGCCTCGACACGATCCGCCAAGTACTGCAGCGCCCTCTTCCGATCCGCTGCCAGCTCCATGTGGCTGTAGGCCGCCACGGTCGCGTTCTTCTCGCTGTGCGCCAGCAGCAGTTCAACGACATCGCGGCCGAAGCCATGCTCGCGCAGCAGGGTCGCGGCCGTACCGCGCGTCCCATGCGGGCTGAAGTCTGTCACGCCAAAGTCGATGCGCTTGAAGAAGTGGTTCAGCGTCACGTCGCCCATCGGCACGCTGCCGCGGAAGATCGACGGGAACACGTACTCGCCATGCCCCGTCAGCTCGTGCACCTGACGCAGGATCTCGACGGCCTGGCGCGACAGGAACACGCGGTGCGGCTTGCCCATCTTCATGCGGTAGGCCGGGATGTCCCACTGCGCGGCGTCGAGCTCGAACTCGGGCCACTTCGAGCGCAGCAGTTCGCTCTTGCGGGTCATCGTGAGCAGCAGCAGCTTGGTCGCCGCGATCGTCGTGGTGTGCGCGCCTTGCTCGTCCAGCTTGCGCCAGAACGCGCCCAGTTCCTTTTCGCTCAGGTGGCGATGGTGTTCGACTGGTGCCCGTGCGATCGCGCCGCGCAGCGGCTGCGCCGGGTTCGTCGTCACCAGCAGGTTGCGGATCGCATGGTTGTAAATCTGCTGAACAATCACGCGGATGCGCTCGGCCGTCACAGCCGTGTCGGCGCGCGCCTTGATGATTGCGAGGACGTCACCGGGCTGCACTTCGTCGATCTGCATGTCACCGATGGCCGGGTAGACGTAAGCATCGAGCCAGCGCACGGTCTGCGCCACGTAGCCACCGGACCGATAGAACAACGTCTCGTCGACCCAGCGCTGGGCAAAGGCACGGAAGCTCAGGCGGCGCGCGTCTGCGGCCTTCTGCTCAGTCGATTGCACTCGCTTGGCTTTGGCCGGGCTGTGACCGCGCTCGACCAGCGCACGCAGTTCCTCGTGCCGGTCACGGGCCTGCTTGATGGTGAAGGCCGGGTACGCGCCGATCGTGACCTTCTCGCGCTTGCCGTTCAGGTGGTACTTGAAGCGCCAGGTCTTCGAGCCCGACGGCATGACCTCCAGCACCAGGCCGCCGCCATCGGTGAGGTCGTAGCGCTTGTCCTTCGCCTTCGCGTTGTCGATGGTCGCGGGCTTCAGAACGTAGTTGATGTGTCGCATGAGGGCTGCCCCAGATGGGGCCACGGCCGCCCCTGTGGCCCCGAATGTGGCCCCGTCCGGATGCGATGTCAAGAAACAGCCCGAGACGCCAAAAGACAAAAACCCCAGTCGAATCAACGATCTGGGGTCTCTGGTTGGATCATCCGGGACGTTGGAGGACGTCCCGGGATGGGGTCACATGTGGTCGATCATGACCTGACCGAAGCCCGAGCACGATACCTGGGTCGCCCCTTCCATCAGCCGCGCGAAGTCATAGGTCACCTTCTTCGACAGGATCGACTTTTCCATCGAACTGATGATCAGGTCGGCCGCTTCGATCCAGCCCATGTGCCGCAGCATCATCTCGGCCGACAGGATCTCCGAACCGGGATTGACGTAATCCTTGCCCGCGTACTTGGGCGCAGTGCCGTGCGTCGCCTCGAACATCGCGACCGAGTCGCTCATGTTCGCGCCCGGCGCGATGCCGATGCCGCCAACCTGCGCAGCCAGCGCGTCCGAGATGTAGTCGCCGTTGAGGTTGAGCGTGGCGATCACCGAGTATTCGGCCGGCCGCAGAATGATCTGCTGCAGGAACGCGTCGGCGATCACGTCCTTTACCACGATGTCCCTGCCGCTGTTCGGGTTCTTGAATTTGCACCACGGACCGCCGTCGATCGGTTGCGCGCCGAATTCCTTTTGCGCGAGCGCATAACCCCAATCGCGAAATCCGCCTTCGGTGAACTTCATGATGTTGCCCTTGTGAACCAGGGTCACCGAAGGCTTGTCGTTGTCGATCGCATATTGGATGGCCTTGCGTACCAGCCGCTCGGTTCCTTCGCGCGAGACCGGCTTGATGCCGATGCCCGAGGTTTGCGGAAAGCGAATCTTCTTGACGCCCATTTCCTTGATCAGGAAATCGATCAGCTTTTTGGCCTGGTCCGATTCGGCCGCGAATTCGATACCCGCGTAGATGTCCTCCGAGTTCTCTCGGAAGATCACCATGTCCACGTTCTCCGGCGCCTTGACTGGACTGGGGACGCCCTTGAAGTAGTGAACCGGACGCAGGCAAACATAGAGGTCGAGCTCCTGGCGCAGCGCGACGTTCAGCGATCTTATGCCCCCGCCCACCGGCGTCGTCAACGGACCCTTGATCGACACCACATAGTCCTTGAGGATCTGCAGGGTCTCGGGCGGCAGCCACACATCCGGTCCATAGACGCGTGTCGATTTCTCACCCGCGAAGATCTCCATCCACTGGATGGTGCGCTTGCCGCCATACGCCTTGGCGACCGCGGCATCGACGACCTTGATCATCACCGGCGTGATGTCGGCGCCGGTGCCGTCGCCTTCGATGTACGGCAGGATCGGTTGATCGGGGACGTTCAGCGAATAATCGGCGTTGACGGTGATCTTCTCGCCTGCAGCGGGAAGCTTGACGTGCTCGAACATGGAGGTCTCCGGAAATAGTCGTACTGAGCCCGCTTGGATGCCGCTTGGTCCTGCCATCATCGAAGCAATGACTCGGTTGATGAGGCCCGGCATGGCGCGCAGACTTGCGGGAAGTCGGCCAGGAAAACCTGCCCGAGCCGAAGTCGAAGCCTGAAATTATGCCCCAAATCGCGGATTGCCCGCGGGCCGACGCCCCTATGCCGCCATGCTGATCGCATTCAACAAGCCCTACGGTGTTCTGTCGCAATTCACCTCGAATGGGGGAAAGCGCACGCTGGCCGACCTGATTTCGGTGCGAGACGTTTATCCCGCGGGTCGACTCGACTTCGATAGCGAAGGACTGCTGTTGCTGACCGACGAGGGCGCGCTCCAACACGCGATCGCCGCGCCGGACAACCAGCTTGTCAAGCGCTACTGGGCGCAGGTCGAGGGAATCCCCGAGGCAACGTCCCTCGAACATCTGGCCAGCGGCGTCGAAATCGGCAGCGGCGACTCTCGCTATCGTGCGCACCCCGCATCGGTCTCCGTAGTTTCCGCGCCTTCGATCGAAGAACGCATTCCGCCGATTCGATGGCGCGCGCATATCCCGACCTCGTGGCTGGAGATCGGCATCACGGAGGGAAAGAACCGGCAGGTGAGGCGCATGACGGCGGCCATCGGATATCCGACCTTGCGCTTGATTCGGGTCGGAATCGGCACGATCGATCTGTTCGAACTCGGGCTCTTGCCGGGCGCATGGCGTAATATCGCGCCGGCTGCGCTCGGTCTTGCATCCCGATCAGCCCCCAAAGTGGACGGTTTCGTCGGGAAGCAGTCGGAGAAGTTGCTGTCAACCGGCTTACGCAAACGGCGTTATTGGGGGTGACCCGACGCTCTGGCGGTGATCTTGCATGCCACTCGAGTCAGTACCGAGACATTGACCTGTAGATAAACTTTTAGAGGGAATTATCATGAGCAAGCTGATCGCAACCTTGGTTGCTTCGATGTTCGCAGTCGCTGCCTACGCACAGACCGGCGGCACGCCGCCGACGGTTCCGGCTGCCGGAACGGGCACCAAGATGGAAATGAAAAAAGACGACACGATGATGAAGAAGGACGATGCGATGGCCACGTCGTCCGACAAGAAGGCTGCACGCAAGGCCAAGAGTTCCGCGCGCAAGGCGAAGCGTGCCGAGAAGGTTGGCGACAAGCCGGTGAACTGAGCAGCGCTTCTTGCTTATCGGCCTCGCGCCGAGACAAACCGGCACTCTTGGGTGCCGGTTTTTTTTTGATCGTTTCAGTCACGCGCCGATGAAACGATTCGACGAAACGATTCGACAAATCGCGATGTCTATCGAGTCACGCCATCTTGAGGACCACCCATGCACAGACCAAGCGCCCTTTTTCATCCGCGCCCGCCCGACCGCAGGATTGGCGTCGCCAGCAAGGCTGCGCTAACGATCGCGCTGTGCGCGTGGCTGGCCACGATGGCCGTGCCCGCGCACTCGCAAAACGCGCCGACCGAATTCACCGTCATCCCGCTTTCGGCGGGCATCCACGTGATTCGTGCCGAGGTCGCAGCCACACCGGACGAGCGCGCCGTCGGTCTGATGCGCCGGCCGCAAATGGGCGCGAATCAAGGGATGGTGTTTCTGTTCGATCAGCCCGCCGTGCAATGCATGTGGATGAAGAACACGCTGATTCCGCTTTCGGTCGCGTTTATTGCCGACGATGGGCGCATCCTGAACATCGAGGATATGGCGCCCCAGACCGAAGACAACCATTGCGCGGCAAAACCCGCGCGTTACGCCCTCGAAATGAATCGCGGCTGGTTTGCTAAGCACGGCATTTCGGCTGGCGTGAAAATATCCGGGTTGCCGAAATCGGCTCGATAGGCATCTCTGGTCCTCTCGATTGCAGCGGCGTGATGCAGATCGCCACTGCGCTCCCTTCTCTATATGCACGCCGAGCCGACGCCTTGCGCGCTGCGAAGCCCGGCAGTGCATCGATATCAGCCCAGGTTCTTGCTCGCGAAATCCCAATTGACGATGTTCCAGAATGCTTCCATGTATTTCGGGCGCGCATTCCGATAATCGATGTAATAGGCGTGCTCCCACACGTCGCAGGTCAACAGCGGCGTGTCCGATCCTTTGAGCGGCGTATCTGCATTGCCGGTCGTCACGATATCGACGCCGTTGCCCTTCTTGACGAGCCACGCCCAGCCTGAACCGAATTGGCCGACAGCCGCCTTGGTGAACGCTTCCTTGAAGGCGGCTTGATCGCCCCACTTGGCCTTGATCGCGTCGCCGATCGCGCCTTTGGCCTCACCGCCGCCATCCGGCGAGAGACTGTTCCAGTAGAAAGTGTGGTTCCACACCTGGGCCGCGTTGTTGAAGATGCCGCCCGAAGCTTTCTTGACGATATCTTCGAGCGACGCATTCTCGAACTCGGTCCCCTTGAGGAGGTTGTTCAGATTCGTGACGTAAGTCTGGTGGTGCTTGCCGTAGTGATATTCGAGCGTCTCCTTCGAGATATGGGGAGCGAGTGCATCCATGGCGTACGGGAGCGGCGGGAGCTTGTGTTCCATGATTTCTCCTTGCAAGTGACTCTGGCCAACGACCAACAATGGGATGAGGGCAATTCAACAAATGCGCAATGGTCGGCTGCGCGTCATTCTCAAGGCCAGGCAACGAGGCGCGATTCTACGGCGGGATCAGCACGAATCGCTGACGCGGGCGCGGTATTCAGACGCGGGCTGACAGTTCGCCGGTGAATTCGACGACGTTCGTTTCGAAGCGCCCGTGGGCGACTTCAACCCGCACACGCTGTCCCACGCGCAAGCTGGTCGCGTCACGAACGATGCGGCCTTCGGCGTCTACTGCGATCGCATAGCCTCGCTCGAGTATGGCCTTGGGATCGAGCAGGTTGAGCCGCTGCGCCAGGCTGTCGAGCGTCTGAGCAGATGAGCGGAAGCGCCGCTCGATAGCGCCGTCGAATCTTTCGAGAAGGCGACCGTGTCGCGCGGCGAGAGGTTCGAGCGCCGGCGCGGCCGCCCTCAAACGCAGTACCGACAAGACGAGTGACCCGCGTCCGCGCGCGAGCGCCTGATCCTGCAGCCTGCTCAGCCGGCGCACGCGGTCTTCGAGGCTCTGACGCGCGATCGACAGGCGCTGAGCCGGCGAACGCAAGCGACGCGTGCCTTCGTCGATGCGTTGGGCAAGCACATTGAAGCGGCGATCGATGGCGCGCGCAATGGCAGCGCGCCGCTGCGCGATCCGCATCAGCAAGGCGTTCGCGTCCGGACTCGCCATCTCCGCAGCGGCGGTCGGGGTGGGTGCGCGCAAGTCCGCGACGAAGTCGACAATCGTGAAATCGGTTTCGTGACCTACGCCGCTGATCACCGGGATCGCGGCCGCGGCAATCGCATACGCCACGCGCTCGTCGTTGTAGGCCCAGAGGTCTTCGATGCTGCCGCCCCCTCTGACCAGGAGAAGCGTATCGATGCCATGCGCCTCGCGATGACGCACAGCCGCGGCGATCGCCTCGACGATCCGCAAAGGCGCCTCCTCTCCCTGAACCGGCGTCGGAAACACGAGGACTGCGACATGCGGTGCACGACGCGCCAGAGTCGTGAGCACGTCGCGCAACGCAGCCGCCTGCAACGACGTGACGATCGCGATGGCGCGCGGATGCGCGGGCAGCGCGCGCTTGCGTCCCGCTTCGAAGAGGCCTTCCGACTCGAGCTTCGCCTTGATGCGCAGAAAGGCTTCGTAGAGCGCGCCGGCACCGGCACGCCGCATCTGCTCGACCTGCAATTGAAATTCGCCGCGCGGCGCATACAGCCCGACGAGCGCGCGCGCCTCGACGCGGTCGCCATCGCGAGGGGCCCAATCGAGGTTTTGATTGCGGTTGCGGAACATCACGCAACGCACCTGCGCGTCGCGATCCTTGAGCACGAAATACCAGTGCCCCGACGCCGCTCGCACGAGATTCGAGATCTCGCCGCCAACCCACAGCAGCGAAAACGATCGTTCGAGCAGCGAGGCGACCAGGCGGGCCAGCTCGCCCACCGGGACAACACGCTGCGCCGATATTGCGTCCGGCGGAACAAGATCAGAATTCATGCGGGTTTCGAGGCAATTTGGTCCGAAAAGGCGCGTGCATATTGAAGGGCGCCAGCGATGGCGCGAGCATCTGTCCACATCGGCAGCGTTCTGTCTCATCCCGTCACGCACGTTTCCAGCCGTGGCGGATCGAAGTAAAGCGCTTTTGATTCAAGATACTCGGCGCCCCGTTGAAGCAGCCCCACAGAGCTCGAGCAGGCTGTCGCACTTTGCCTCACGGGATATGCACATAGTTATCCACATCCTGACGCCACCCAGCCAAACGATAGCCGAAGCGATAGGCCTCGCTGCATTTCGTTTCATCTCCGCGAGGGCCTCGGCTTGCCGCGGATGGTTCTAAAGGCTACATTGCGGGTCGATTCACCGGCAATCAACAACGATTTGCGCTGGGTGCAAAGGCTACCCCGCCCCTGCCGTCGGCCATTCCCCATCAGGAGCAACGTTTGGGTTCGATTTTTCTCGCGGCCGGCTGGCCGATCTGGTTTCTGCTCGTCGCTTCCATCATCGCACTGGCACTGATTATCGAACGGTCCATCGTTCTCAGACGGTCGAAGATCATCCCGCCCAATCTGCTCGACGAAGTCGTCGGACTCTATCGATCGCGCAAGGTCACACCCGAAATCGTCCAGCGCCTCGAAATCAATTCGCCGCTGGGGCGTGTCCTCGGTGCAGGCCTGAGAAACGAGAAGGCTTCACGCGAAGTCATGAAGGAGTCGATCGAGGAAGCCGGACGCGCGGTCACGCACGACCTCGAGCGCTTTCTCAATCATCTGGGCACGATCGCAACCGCCGCGCCGCTGCTCGGGCTGTTCGGCACCGTGATCGGCATGATCGAGATCTTCGGTGCGCAAGCGCCCACCGGTGGAACCAATCCGGTCACGCTCGCCCACGGCATTTCCGTCTCGCTCTACAACACGGCGTTCGGTCTCGTGGTCGCGATTCCTTCGTTGATCTTCTATCGGCACTTCCGCGGCAAGGTCGATGGCCTGGTGGTCGAGATGGAGCAGCAGGCGGTGCGCTTTGTGGACATCGTGCACGGCGAACGCAATGACTGACGCGGCGCACGACCTGGGGCTGGTACGCAAATGAACTTCAAGAAGGGGCTGGGCCGCGAAGAGCTCGAGATCAACCTGATCCCGTTGATCGACGTCTTTCTCGTGATCATCATTTTTCTGATGGTGACGACGACCTATTCCAAGTTCGCGGAACTGCAGATCACGCTGCCTACCGCCGATGCCGAGAAGGCACCGCAGCGCCCCGCGGAAATAGACGTGTCGGTCACCCAGGACGGCCGCTACAGCGTCGATGGTCGACAACTGGGCGTGCGCGACGCGGGCGCTCTTGCCGAGGCAATCAAGGCGAGCGCAGCATCGCGCAAGGACCCGGTGATCGTCATCAATGCCGACGCGCAGGCGACCCACCAGTCGGTAGTCAACGTGATGGAGGCCGCGCGCGCCGCGCAAATTGCGCAGATCACGTTCGCCACACAAATCTCGAAATAGCATTGACCCTGCGTCAAACGGAGCCTGCTTCAGCGACGATGGTCGACGCCCCGATTCCTCGAAGTGCCGCAGCATGTTGAGCCGCGAACTGGAAGAGGTCTGGTTCGGCGGGGCGGGATCGGTGTCCGCGCCGGGGTCACCTCGGCAGCCGAAAAAGAATCACCGGCTGCGCTTTCTGGAATTCGCGCTCATTCCGCTGTCATTTCTTTTTCGAGCGAGCGTGGCGGCGCGCAGGTTTCGCTTTCGCGTCTTCGACAGCGCGGTCGAACGCATGCCCGTCCCGGTGATCGTGGTCGGCAATATCACCGTCGGCGGCTCGGGCAAGACTCCACTCGTGATCGCGCTCGTCGAAGCGTTGCGACGCGAAGGCTATGTGCCTGGCGTCGTCTCGCGCGGTTATGGCGGTACTGCGACCCGATCGAAGAGCGCGGTCGAAAGCGTCGATGGCTCGATCGGCCTCGTTGCGGACGACACGGCGAACGACGCCGCGGCCGATTCTTCCGGCGATGCTGCGGATCGCTACGGCGACGAGTCGGTCCTGATCCGATTGCGTACCGGCGCCCCGGTCTTCGTCGGTCGCCGACGCGTAGCAGCCGCTCGCGCGTTGCTGGTGGCGCATCCCGAGGTCGATGTGCTGATCGCCGATGACGGCCTTCAGCACTACGCGCTGGCGCGCAACTTCGAAATCGCCGTCTTCGATGCGCGTGGCGCGGGCAATCGCCGCCTGCTTCCCGCGGGTCCGTTGCGCGAGCCGCTCGAGCGCCTGCTCGATATCGATGCCATCGTGCTCAATGGCGACGATGCCGTTCTTCCGGAAATCCCGGGCGGCGCGATGCCGGCGCGTTCGCCGTATCGCATGACGCTCGTCGCGGGCGATGCCTATCGTGTCAACAATCCGGGCGAAACGCGCGCGCTTCAATTGTTTCGCGGACGCCGCCTGACTGCCGCCGCGGGCATCGGCAACCCGCAGCGCTTCTTCGCGCAGCTCAGACGCATTGGCTTGAAGTTTCACCGCATGCCGCTCGACGATCATCATCGTTACCGCGACAATCCATTTGCCGATCGTTTCTCGGAAGCCGTGTTGATGACCGAAAAGGATGCGGTCAAGTGCAGGCGCTTCGACGAAGCGCGCATGTGGGCCGTGCCGGTGTCCGCAGAGATCGATCCCGCCCTCGTGGCTGCCATACTCGAACACATCGGCGGCAGCAGGCAGCCGTCACCATCGGCCTGAACGCATAGGCCGCTTACAGGCTCAGCCATGGATCCACGCCTCCTCGACATCCTCGTCTGCCCCGTGACCAAGGGTCCGTTGACCTACGACAAGACGAAGCAGGAACTCGTCTCGCAATCGGCGCGGCTCGCCTATCCGATTCGCGACGGCATCCCCATCATGCTCGAGTCCGAGGCGCGACCACTCGACCCCGACCCAGCTCCTCGATGACGCGAGCCTCGTTCATCGCCATCGTTCCCGCGAGGCGAGGCTCGACGCGTCTGCCCGACAAGCCGCTCGCCGACATCGCGGGCAAGCCTATGGTCGTGCACGTCGCCGAGCGTGCGCAGGAGAGCGGCGCCGAGCGCGTGATCGTCGCGACCGACGACGAAGGCGTGGCCGCCGCAGTCCGCGCGCACGGTCAGGAGGCGATGTTGACGAGCGCGGCGCATGCTTCGGGGACCGATCGCATCGCCGAAGTGGTATCGCGACTCGCGCTCGCCGATGACACGATCGTCGTCAACGTGCAGGGCGACGAACCGCTGATCGACCCCGCGCTGATCGCGCGCGCGGCCGAAGTGCTGGCCGCGGCTTCGGACTGCGCGATCGCCACTCCGTGTCATCGCATCGCCACGCGCGCCGACCTGTTCAATCCCAACGTGGTAAAGGTCGTGACGGATGCACGAGGCCGAGCGCTCTACTTTTCGCGCGCGCCGATCCCATGGGATCGTGATCGCCTTGCGCGAATGGCGGAGCATCCGGTCGCATCGGGTGGCGGATCGAGCGATACAAGGGAAGAGGCGCGGGACGACGCGGCGAACGGGATACGCGCGCTGCGACACATCGGCCTGTATGCCTACCGCGCCAGCTTCCTGTCGGTGTTTACCACCCTCGCTGTCGCGCCGATCGAAGCGCTCGAATCGCTCGAGCAATTGCGCGCGCTGTGGCACGGCTACCGAATCGCCGTCTTCGAAACCGAAGAAGCGCCCGCCCCCGGCGTCGATACGGCCGAGGATCTCGCCCGCGTTCGCGAGCACCTCGCCGCCACGGCCCATCGGGCGCAGGGACGCGCGGGCGCCGGACCTGCATGAAGGCGGTGCGCCGGCGCGCACGACGACGAGCACAACGATTGACCGTGCCGGCCATCATCCGGTAAGGTTCGCGTCGGCGCGCGGTGCGGTCCGCCGGTGTGGTCCGCATTGCCGATCCTAGGCGCCGTCGCTGACCGATACAAAGACGACAATTCGCGAAGACGCGAACAATGTCGCAGTGAGGTCGTCCTTCCCATCCGCGCTTCTTAATAGGCACGACTGCGATGCAGAGAAATTCATGCGCCTGATTCTGCTGGGAGCACCCGGCGCGGGCAAGGGCACCCAGGCGCAGTTCATCCGCGAGCGCTACGGCATTCCGCAGATTTCCACCGGCGACATGCTGCGCGCGGCGGTCAAGGCGCAAACGCCGCTGGGCATCGCCGCCAAGAAGGTCATGGACTCGGGGGCGCTGGTATCCGACGACATCATCATCGGTCTCGTCGAAGCCCGCCTCAAGGAACCCGATTGCGCGAACGGATATCTGTTCGACGGTTTCCCGCGCACCGTTCCGCAAGCCGACGCGATGAAGCGCGCCCACGTGGCGATCGATCGCGTGCTCGAGATCACGGTGCCCGATTCGGACATCGTCGAGCGCATCACCGGGCGGCGCGTGCATCCCGGCAGCGGCCGCGTGTACCACATCCACTTCAATCCGCCCAAGCGCGAAGGCTTCGATGACGTGACCGGCGAACCCCTGATCCAGCGCGATGACGATCTCGAAGCGACTGTCAGGAAGCGCCTCGAGGTCTATCACGATCAGACCAAGGTGCTGATCGGCTATTACTCGGAGTGGGCGCAGCACGGATCCCGGGATGGCGAGCCCGCGGCGCCTCTGTATCGCCAGGTCAAGGGAACGGGCAGCGTAGACGAGATCCGTGAGCGCGTGTTCGAAGCATTGGCCTAGCCAGTCGCCAGTGCCAGTCGCGAGCGACTCGCACGATTCACGAAAATCACTGAACGAACATCGAACGCCGGTTCAGTCCGGGCAACACGAGGAGCGGGGAGAATGGAAGCAGGAATGACGCTGGGCTCGAACGCGGGCCTGTGGTTCGCATTGGTCTGCGGCTTGATCGCCGTGATCTATGGCGTGTGGTCGCGCAGCTGGATACTGGGATTGCCGGCCGGCAACGCGCGCATGCAGGAGATCGCGCTTGCGATCCAGCAGGGCGCGGCGGCCTATCTGAAGCGGCAGTACACGACCATCGCGATGGTCGGCGTCGTGATCTTTCTCATCGTCGGCTTCGTGCCGGGACTGGGCTGGCCCACCGCGCTCGGCTTCCTGATCGGCGCCGTGTTGTCGGGCGCCTCGGGTTTCATCGGCATGAACGTATCGGTGCGCGCCAACGTGCGCACCGCGGAAGCCGCGAGCCGGGGCATCGATGCCGCGCTCAACGTCGCGTTCCGCGGCGGCGCGATCACCGGCATGCTGGTGGTCGGCCTGGGCCTGCTCGGTGTCGCCGGTTACTACGGCGTGCTGGTCGGATTCGGTTCGCAACAGGGCGTCGACCCCGCGTCGCTGCATGACGCGATCCAGCCCCTGATCGGCCTCGCCTTCGGCGCCTCGCTGATCTCGATCTTCGCGCGTCTGGGCGGCGGCATCTTCACCAAGGGTGCCGACGTCGGCGCGGACCTGGTCGGCAAGGTCGAGGCCGGCATCCCCGAAGACGATCCGCGCAATCCCGCGGTGATCGCCGACAACGTCGGCGACAACGTCGGCGACTGCGCCGGCATGGCTGCGGACCTGTTCGAGACCTACGCGGTCACGCTGATCGCCACGATGCTGCTCGGCTCGCTGCTGCTCAGAGGCGCCGAGGCGGCCGCGGTGCTCTATCCGCTGGCGCTGGGCGGCTTCTCGATCCTCGCGTCGATCATCGGCTGCTTCTTCGTCAAGCACAAGGAAGGCAGCAAGATCATGACGGCGCTGTACAAGGGCCTGATCGTGGCCGGCGTGCTCGCATTGATCGCGTTCTATCCGATCACGAGCTGGCTGTTCGATGGCACGCAGCTGGCCGCCGATGCGCGCGCGCAGGGCGTGTCGCTGACGATGCGCTTCTATCTGGCGTCGGTCGTCGGTCTGGTGCTGACCGGTCTCCTGGTGTGGATCACGGAGTACTACACCGGCACCGAATACAAGCCGGTGCGCTACGTCGCGCAGGCGTCGACCACCGGGCACGGTACCAACATCATCGCGGGCCTCGCGGTGTCGATGAAGTCGACCGCATGGCCGGTCCTGTGCGTATGCGCGGCGATCTACGCGTCCTACGCGCTGGCGGGTCTGTACGGCATCGCGATCGCAGCGACCTCGATGCTGTCGATGGCCGGCATCATCGTCGCCCTCGACGCCTACGGCCCGATCACCGACAACGCCGGGGGCATCGCCGAGATGGCCAAGCTGCCCGAAGCGATACGCAACGTGACCGATCCGCTCGACGCGGTCGGCAACACCACCAAGGCGGTCACCAAAGGTTATGCGATCGGCTCGGCCGGTCTTGCGGCGCTGGTGCTGTTCGCCGACTTCACGCATGCACTGGACGCAGGCGGCAAGAGCGTGACGTTCAGCCTGTCGGAACCGGCCGTGATCATCGGGCTGTTCGTAGGCGGTCTCATCCCCTACCTCTTCGGTGCGATGGCGATGGAAGCGGTCGGCCGCGCGGCCGGCGCTGTGGTGGTTGAGGTGCGCCGCCAGTTCCGCGACATCAAGGGCATCATGGACGGCAGCGGCAAGCCCGAGTACGGCGTCGCGGTCGACATGCTGACGAAGGCGGCGATCAAGGAAATGATGATCCCGTCGTTGTTGCCGCTGGCCACGCCGATCCTGCTGGCGGTTGTGATGCGTTTCCTGATCGGACCCGAAGGCGCGCGCATGGCGATCGGCGGCATGCTGATGGGCACGATCGTCACGGGTCTCTTCGTGGCGATCTCGATGTGTACCGGCGGCGGCGCGTGGGACAACGCCAAGAAGTACATCGAGGAAGGCAACTTCGGCGGCAAGGGTTCGGACGCGCACAAGGCCGCGGTCACCGGCGACACGGTGGGCGATCCTTACAAGGACACGGCGGGACCGGCGGTCAATCCGCTGATCAAGATCATCAACATCGTGGCGCTGTTGATGGTGCCGCTGTGGTAAGTCGAACGCTTTGTGGGAAAGAGGGCCGCATTCATCGCGGCCCTTTTTTTATTTGCGGATCGCGCCGGCTGCACCAAAACGCCACTGCGATCAGAACGCCCTGCAACGGCAGTCGCAACCACAACAACCACGGCGCGAAATGCGGGAATGAGTCCGCATGCAAAGCCATGTGGAGATTGGCGGGAAAGACCGCGACCATCAGCACCATCAAGCCGATGCCGGCGACGCGTCGCGTCGCCGGTACCAGCAAACCGATCGCGCCGGCGATCTCGAAGAAGCCGCTGATCCACACCAGCGCAAGCGGCGACGGCAGCCATGGCGGCACGATCGCCGTGAAGAATTCGCTGCGAAGAAAATGACTGGTGCCCGACACGATGAACAAGGCCGCGAGCGCGATTCGGACGATGCCGCGGGCGAAGCCGCGAGCGACACCGCGCGATCCCGTGCGCACGCCTGCGGTGGACGTGTCGCCGTCACTCAACGATCGGTCGCGCCGTCGTGCCGCGATTGAAGTTCAGGCGTCGACCGACCCGCTGTTGGCATCGCTGACTTCGATGCCGCGATCCTCGAGCTTGTTGGTGGTCCCGCTGCGGCCGCCCTGGTCGGCCGAGGTGTTGCGATCGTTGCCGCGTTCGATGTCTTCGCGGGTCACATCGCGCTTGCCTTCCTTCCCCTCGGACTCGCCGTCCTCGCGGGCCTTGCGCGCTCGCTCTTCCGCGCGCTCCTCATCGGTCAAGCCCGATTGCTGATTGTCCCTCGGGTCGTCGAGTCCAATGGATGTGTCGATCGTCATGATGGTCTCCTGGTGGATGCCGGTATCGACGAAGCGTGCGGGCTTCGTCCACCGGTGCGACTGCGCGAACGCCATGCAGTTTCGTCGATCGGACACGCCTACCGACGATTCAGCCGATCGCCGACGCGCTCGAAAGCACCGCGGTCACTCCGGCCATGCGCGGTCGATCACGGCGCGCGCATCGAAGCTGGCAACGGCGTCTCCATAGACGCCGCCCCAGCGCGCCTCGGCATCGAGCCGGGTCGCACAGAACGCATCGCCCATCGCGTTCGAATCCGATTGCAGCAGCAAAGCCGCCTGCTCGAGCGTGACCAGCGAACGCACCAGCGAACGTGCCGACGCTTCGTCGTAGGCATGCGCAGCCAGCCGCGCCGCGAAACGCTCGAAGGCCGCATCGAATGCGGCATGGCGACCGCGTTGCCGCGCGAGCTCTGCGAGGATCACGTCATGCGTGCGCGACGACTTCGAAAAAGCGCGCAGCACGTCCAGGCACATGATGTTGCCCGAGCCTTCCCAGATCGAATTGACCGGCATCTCGCGGTAGATGCGCGCCAGCGGCCCCTCTTCAACATAGCCGTTGCCGCCCAGAACCTCCATCGCTTCGGCAGCGAGTTCCGGGCCACGCTTGCAGACCCAGAATTTGGACGCCGATGTCATGAGGCGGCGGAACAGGCTCTCGGCTTCATCGTCCGCGCTATCGAATGCGCGCGCCAGACGCAGGGCAAGCGCAGTCGCGGCTTCGGACTCGATCGCGAGATCGGCGAGCACTGTCCGCATCAACGGATGATCGACCAGCGTGGCGCCGAAGCTGGCGCGATGGCGCGCGTGATGGATCGCCTGCACCACCGCCTCGCGCATCATGCCGGCGGTGCCGATGACGCAATCGAGCCGCGTGTACGTGCCCATCTCGAGGATGGTCGGCACGCCGCGACCGGGTTCGCCCAGACTATGCCCCCACGCCGCGTGGAATTCGACTTCCGACGACGCGTTCGATCGATTACCGACCTTGTCCTTGAGGCGCTGCACGTGGACGGCGTTCCTCGTGCCGTCGGGTTCGAAGCGCGGCACGAAGAAGCAGGTGAGCCCTTGATCGTGGCCGCCGTGGTCGCATGCATACGCGAGCACCAGATGCGCATCGCATTGCGGCGCCGAGTAGAACCACTTGTGGCCCGTGAGGCGATAGCTGCCGTCGGTGCCCTGTACGGCACGGGTGGTGTTTGCGCGCACGTCAGAGCCGCCCTGCTTCTCGGTCATGCCCATGCCGATCAATGCGCCGCGCTTCTCGGCGATCGGCACGTCGCGAGGATCGTATTCGCGCGAGACGATGCGCGGGATCCATTCGCGCAGTAGCCATTCGTCCTTCTGCATCGCCGGCACCGCGCCATACGTCATCGTCGTTGGACAGAGCGTGCCCTGCTCGACGCGCGCCTGCATCAGGTAACCCGCCGCGCGAATCACGTGTCCGCGTGCACGCTGTCGCGCACCCGGCTGCTCCCACGGGCTCGCATGAAATCCGCGCGCGACGATGCCCTCCATCAACGCATGCCACGCGGGATGGAACTCGACGCGATCGACGCGATGCCCTTGCGGGTCGAAGCTCTTCCACACCGGCGTGTGCTGATTGGCGAGCCGGGCGAGCTCGACATGGCGCGGATCGCCGAGCTCGGTCCCGATGCGCTGCAACTCCGCGGTGCCTTCGGCCGCGCCTTCGCGCGACAGCGCGTCGCGCAGGCCGGCATCGGTCGAGAACAGATCGACGGCGCTCATCGGTGGGGTCTGATTGAAGACCGCATCGGGCGCAGCGCGCGGGGCTGTGCGTTCGGTGGTGTCGGGCATCGCTGGTCTCCGTCGATGGACAAGCTCTTTCGACTACGCGACGAGGATACGCCGGACGCATGCAACGGCGCAGCGCACGCAAGACATCGAATGCGCCTGCGCTAGAATCGCCGCCCCGCATCACGATCCCGCATCACGATCTCTCACCGCGACCACACGAGGAGCATTCATGAACATCGAAGGCAAGGTATTCATCGTCACCGGCGGCGCGTCCGGCCTGGGCGCGGGAACGGTCCGCATGTTGTCGGCACACGGTGCCAAGGTCGTGATCGCCGACGTGCAGGTCGAAGCGGGCGACAAGCTGGCGAAGGAACTCGGCCAGCAATTCGTTCGCTGCGACGTGAGCTCCGAGGCCGACGGCATGGCCGTGGTCGCGGCGGCCACCGCAACGGGCAAGTTGATGGGACTGATCAATTGCGCCGGCATTGCGCCGGCCGTCAAGACCGTCGGGCGCGACGGTGCGCATCCGCTGGCCGTGTTCACGAAGACCATCACGGTCAACCTGATCGGATCCTTCAACATGATCCGCCTGTCGGCCGAGGCGATGGCGAAGAACGAGCCCGAGGACACCATGGAGCGCGGCGTGCTGATCAACACCGCGTCGGTCGCAGCCTACGACGGACAGATCGGACAGGCCGCGTACGCGGCGTCCAAGGGCGGCGTGGTCGGCATGACCTTGCCGGTCGCGCGCGACCTCGCGCGTAGCGGCATACGTTGCGTGACGATCGCGCCCGGCATCTTCGCCACCCCGATGATGTTCACCATGCCCAAGGACGTGCAGGACGCGCTCGCCGCGAGCGTGCCCTTCCCTTCACGCCTCGGTACGCCCGAGGACTACGCGAAGCTGGTGCATCAGATCATCACCAACGAGATGCTCAACGGCGAAACGATCCGCCTCGACGGCGCGATCCGCATGGCGCCGAAGTAAGCGTCCGCCGATCGTCAGTTCAACCGCCCCGACGCGTCGCGCAACGTCGCGAGCGTTCGCCTGATCTCGTCGGCCTCAGGCGCCGCGGGAACCGCCTCGAGATACGCGGTGAGATCGTCGAGCGCGGCGCGCGGGCATTCGAGCTGCGCATAGACCAGACCGCGATCGCGCACCTCTTCGGGGTCGTCGGGCAGCAGGTTCACGAGGCGGTTCTGCACCTCGAGCAGGCGCGCGTAGTCGTTGCGGCCGTGATAGACCGCCTTCAGGTTGCGCAGCAGTCGCGCCAGGATCTCGCGCGGCGTCGCTTCGCGAATCGCGCTGCCCAGCGCGATGTCGAGAGTGCCGCGATCGATGCGGTCGCTCGCGCCTTCCGAGGTCGAGCCGCTCTGCAGCGCTTCGAGAAATTCGGCGAGCCTTTCTTCGAGCCGCTCGCGCGACAGGGACTCGCCGGAAAACGGATCGAGATAGATGTCGCCGGCGCGCACCTTGAGCTTGACGAGGAAGTGTCCGGGGAACGGCACGCCGCGGAGCGGCAGGCCGATCTGCTGGCCGATCTCCATGAACAGCACCGCGAGCGAAATCGGAATGCCGCGACGACGATCCAGGACTTTCGACAGGTAGCTGTTGTCGGGATCGTAGTAGTCGTTGGCGTTGCCGGCAAAGCCGAGTTCGTGGAAAAAGTAGCGATTGAGCAGTCGCAGCTTGTGCACCTGGCCCGCATCGGCGGGCAGGCGCGCCTTCAAGGTCGCTGCGAGCCGGTCGATCTGCGACTGGGTGGCCGCCAGATCGAGGCGCGGCTCGATGTCCTGCGCGATCGCCAGCGCCGCCTCGGTCAGCGGAATGTCCTCGCCGTCGTCGGGTTGCGCGACCAGCGTGGCGAAGTATTCGAGCGGGGTCATCACGTCGTCTTGTTCACCGATAGGTTCCTAATGTCGTGCCGATGATCATCCCGCAGTCCGGCGAAAATGTCTGGGTCGCATGCCGCAGGCGAGCAACGCGCCGAAATAGAGAACCGCGCCGCCGACCACGATCCCGGCCAGCGCGGCGATGCGCTGCCCCGGCACGGCGCGCATCGCGATCCAGTCGAAGCGCGCGTCGCTCCACGCGAGGAATACACCGAGCGCCGCGAGACCCGCCGCGAGCCGCAGCCCGAAGGCCAACCAGCCCGGCCGCGCGCGATAGACGCCGCGCACCTTCAGGCCGATCAGCAGCATCGCGGCGTTCACGCAGGCGCCCAATCCGATCGCAAGCGCGAGACCCGCGTGCGCGAACATCGGCACGAATACGAGGTTCATCAATTGCGTGGCGATCAGCACCACGATGCCTATCTTCACCGGCGTCTTGATGTCCTGTCGCGCATAGAAGCCCGGCGCCAGGATCTTCACGAGCACGAGACCGATCAGGCCCACCCCGTACGCGGTCACCGCGTGCTGGGTCGCGATCACATCGAGCGCGGTGAACTTGCCGTAGTGAAACAGCGTCGCGGTCAACGGTTGGGCGAGCAACCACAAGGCGAGCGAACACGGCAGGGCGAGCATCAGCGATAGACGCATGCCCCAGTCGAGCAGTTCCGAGACTTCGTCGGCGCGGCCTGCGGCGTTCGCATGCGAGAGGCTGGGCAGCAGCACCGTGCCGAGCGCGACGCCTAGCAGAGCGCTCGGAAATTCCATCAATCGATCGGCATAGGTGATCCACGACACGCTGCCGCATGCGAGGTGCGTGGCGATGTTGGTGTTGATGATCAGGCTGATCTGCGCGATCGATACCGCGAAGGTCGCCGGCAGCATCTGTCGCAGCACGCGCTTGACGCCGGGATGGGCCAGCGCCACGCGCAGATCGAAACCGATGCGCGGCAGCATGCCGACGCGCATCAGCGCCGGGATCTGGAACGCGAGTTGCGCGATGCCGCCCACGACGACCCCGATCGCGAGCGCCAGCACCGGCGGATCGACGTGGGGCGCGACGAACAACGAACAGGCGATGAACGAAATGTTCAGCAAGACCGGCGTGAACGCCGGAATCGCGAACTGCCTCCAGGTGTTCAGGATCGCCGACGCGCCGGCCACCAAGCCAATCAAGGCGATGTAGGGAAACATGATGCGCGTGAGCAATACCGCGAGACCGAAGCCATCGGTTGCCGAGGCGCCCAGTTGCGCCGCCGCTTGCGCCACGCCGCACCGATCCGATTTCAGGCCGCCCGCGAGCAGCCACACCACCGCGGGCGTCGCCACGATGCCGACGATCGTGACCGCAATCAACGCCCAGGTCAGGACGGTCGCCACGTGATCGACCAGGGCGCGCGTCTCTTCGGGCGCACGCTGCGCTTTGAACTCGCCCAGGATGGGCACGAAGGCCTGCGAGAACGCGCCTTCGGCGAACAGGCGTCGCAGCAGATTGGGGATGCGGAACGCAACGAAGAAGGCGTCGG
>JBBQCA010000035.1:0-21075 GCA_038318315.1 Burkholderiales bacterium
CCGAAGAACATCAACCTGAACGTGCCCATGAGCGACACCCTGAAGAAGGTGATCGCCAATCCCACGCATTCGGGCGACCCGGCGGTGTACAAGTAAATGAACGAATGCGCGCGCCGCTGTCGCATCGCGTGATGCATGAAGACAACGGGGGCTTGCCCCCGTTTTTTTTGTGACGCACGCTTGCAGGCTTGGAGGTCCGCCGCCTGCAGGCAGGGCGCGAGATTGCTGGGATGTCGGTAACGATCGCGCACTTCAATAAAAGATCGCAGGGGGAACGATGAACTACAACTGGGACTGGTCGATCTTCTTCAAGATCTCGCCCGACGGCCAGGGCACCTATCTGCAGACGCTGCTGTACGGGCTCGGCTGGACGCTCGCGACCGCGCTCTCCGCATGGATCATCGCGCTCGCTCTGGGTGCGGTAATCGGAACCATCCGCACCATGCCGTCCAAGTTCTGGGTCAGGATCGGCAGCGGCTATGTCGAGCTGTTCCGCAACATCCCGCTCTTGGTCCAGATGTTCCTCTGGTACTTCGTGATGCCCGAAGTGGTTCCCAAGGAGCTGGGCACTTGGCTCAAGCAGCAACCGAACGCGCCCTTCATCACGGCCGTGATCTGCCTGGGCTTCTTCACGTCGGCGCGCGTGGCCGAACAGGTACGCGCGGGCATCGGATCGCTGCCGCGCGGACAGCAGATGGCCGGCACCGCGATCGGCCTGACGCTGCCGCAGGCCTATCGCTACGTGATCCTGCCGCAGGCGTTTCGCATCATCATCCCGCCGCTCACGTCCGAGTTCCTCAACATCATCAAGAACAGCGCGGTGGCGCTGACCATCGGCCTGCTCGAACTGACCGCGCGGGCGCGCTCGATGCAGGAGTTCTCGTTCCACGTGTTCGAGGCCTTCTCGGCCGCGACGCTGATCTACATCCTCGTGAACGTGTGCGTCGTCAACCTGATGCGATTCATCGAAGGCCGCGTGCGCGTGCCGGGGCTGATCGCGATGGGCACGACCGGAGGCCACTGACATGGGTGACTTCGACTTCAATGTGATCGAGCGCTCATGGCGCTATCTGTTCTTCACCGGCATGACGTTCACGCTGCAGCTGACTGCGCTGGCGATGCTGGGCGGCATCGTGTTCGGCACGCTGCTGGCGATGGCGCGGCTGTCGGGCCTGAAGATCCTCAACATGGTGGCGGGCGGCTACGTCAACCTGATCCGCTCGATCCCGCTGGTGCTGGTGATCTTCTGGTTCTACTTCCTGGTGCCGTATCTCGGCGCATGGGCGATCGGCTCTCCGACGCCGATCAGGGTGGGCGCGTTCTCGTCGTCGCTGATCACCTTCATCCTGTTCGAGGCGGCCTACTACTGCGAGATCATGCGCGCCGGCATCCAGTCGGTGGCGCGCGGCCAGGTGTGGTCAGGCTACGCGCTGGGCATGAACTACTGGCAGACGATGGGCAACATCGTGCTGCCGCAGGCGTTTCGCAACATGATCCCGGTGCTGCTCACGCAGACCATCGTGCTGTTCCAGGACGTGTCGCTGGTCTATGTTCTGTCGATCACCGACTTCGTGGGCGCCGCCAGCAAGGTCGCGCAGCGCGACGGCCGCCTGGTGGAGATGTACACCTTCGTGGCGCTCGTGTATTTCGTGCTCTGCCTGTCGCTGTCATACCTCGTCAAGTATTTGCAGAAGCGCGTGGCGATTGTTCGTTGACGCTTCGCCAGCTTCTTCACGAATCAGGAAATTCAACATGTCGATGATCGAGATCAACAACGTCAGCAAGTGGTACGGCAGCTTCCAGGTCCTCACCGACTGCACCACCAAGGTCGACAAGGGCGAGGTGGTGGTGGTGTGCGGGCCGTCGGGCTCGGGCAAGTCCACGCTGATCAAGACCGTCAACGGCCTCGAGCCGTTTCAGAAGGGCGACATCAACGTCGATGGCGCATCGGTCGGCGACAAGAAGACCAACCTGTCGAAACTGCGCTCACGCATCGGCATGGTGTTCCAGAACTTCGAACTGTTCCCGCACCTGTCGATCACCGACAACCTGACGATCGGGCAGACCAAGGTGCTCGGCCGCTCCAGTCAAGAGGCGACGCAAAAGGGTCTGAAGTATCTCGACCGTGTCGGCCTGATCGCGCAGAAGGACAAGTACCCGGGCCAGTTGTCTGGCGGCCAGCAGCAACGCGTGGCGATCGCGCGCGCGTTGTCGATGGATCCGATCGCGATGCTGTTCGACGAGCCCACCTCGGCGCTCGACCCCGAGATGATCAACGAGGTGCTCGACGTGATGGTGTCGCTCGCCAAGGACGGCATGACGATGATGGTCGTCACGCACGAGATGGGCTTCGCGCGCAAGGTCGCGAACCGCGTCGTGTTCATGGACAAGGGTGCGATCGTCGAAGACTGTTCGAAGGACGATTTCTTCGGCACGCCGAGGTCGGAGAGGGCGCAGATTTTCCTGTCGAAGATCCTGTCGCACTAGGGTCTATTGACATTCAGGTCGAGCGCGCAATGTCGCCGACGAGACTAATGAAGGAAGCGAAGCGCTTGGCGAGTTTGTCGTGGCGGGTCGCGAGGATTCTCGCGTTCACGGGGTCGACAAACCTTTATGCGGGCGGCGCTGGCGCCACGCCGAGCACGCCCTCGACCGACAGCCCGATCCCCAGCAAGCGCGAATCGCTACCCACGGGCCCGTCAAATTCCAGGCCCACCGGCAGCCCGCCCGCCGTCATGCCGGCGAACACCGACAGGCCGGGGATGCCCGCGTTGCTGCCGGGGTCGGTATTGCGGATGTAAGCCCCGAACTCGTCGACCGGCGGCCCGCCGTTGATCGATACCGTCGACGAACCGTTGACGGCGTCGATGACCACCGCGGGCAGGATGGTCGTCGGAAACATCATCGCGTCGAGTGCGTTGTCTGCGAAATAGCTCGCGTACAGCGCCTGCATCCGCGGCCGATAAACGTTGATCGCAGCGGGATAGGCGGCGCCGAATGCATCGACGAGGATCGCGCCGAACGCGCCGTGCACGTCCGGGCTCGCGATCTGCGCGGCGATGCTCGCGACCGTGATTCCGGTGACGCCGGTCGCGGCCAAGTACGCCGGGATGTCGGCGATCGGCTCGTGCAACGCGACTTGAAACGACACGTTGTCGTTCAACGCCGAGAGGCCCGTTGTGTCGACGTCGATGAACACCACGCCCGCGCTCGCGAGCCTGCTCTTCGCCGCGGTTACGACCGACGACAGCGCATTGTCGAGCCCCGCCCAGAACGACGCGGGAACGCCGATGCGAAGTCCTTGCAGGCCGATCGCCGCCGGCGCGGCGCGTCCGCTGATCACCGCGTCGAGCAACGCGACATCGGCGACCGTGCGCCCCATCGGGCCGATGGTGTCGCGTGTATGGCTGATCGGCACGACCGCGTTGGTGTCGGTGTACCGGCGCTGCGCGCCGCCGTTGCCGACCGAAGGGCGCAGTCCGACGATGCCGCACAGCGCCGCGGGAATTCGCGACGAACCGCCGGTGTCGGTGCCGAGGCCAGCGGGCGCGATGCGTGCGGCGATCGACGCCGCCGTGCCACCCGACGATCCGCCAGGAATGCGCGTGCGGTCGTACGGATTCTTCACCGGGCCCGCGAACGGCGAGAGGTTGGTGCTGGTGATGCCGAACGCGAGCTCGTGCATGTTGGCCTTGCCGAGCACGATCGCGCCCGCGTCGATCAGCTTCTGCAGTGACGGCGCGTTGGCCGCGGGCTGCACGTTGCGCAGCGCCGGCGTGCCGCCGGTGGTGGGCAGCTCGCGCGTGTTGATGTTGTCCTTGACGACGATCGGCAGGCCGGCGAGCACGCCGACCGCAGTACCGGCCTTGCGCATCGCGTCGACGGCGCGCGCCGCAGCCAATGCGCCGGTACGGTTGACCGAGATCAAGGCCCGCAGGTCGGTGAGCGCATCGGCGCGCGCGATCAGCGTCGTGACATAGGTCTCGGCGGTGAGACGCCCCGACTGCATCGCCGCAATGGCCTGCGATGCGGTGAGCGCGAGTTGCTCGGAGGTCGTCATCGGCGGTGGCGGTGGGGGCGACGGTGTGCCGTCGTCATGGCCGCCGCAACCGCCTAGCGCGCCGCCGAGTGCCCCGCCGAGGACCGAGCTCGCCGCAGCGGCGCCCGAGGTCTTGAGAAATCGCCTGCGCGCCGCGTGGATGACCATGCCGAACCTCCGAACGTTGTGTCCCGCGCGGGCCCCGCGGCCCGACTTGCGTCACGGTAGGCGGCTTTACGAACGGCGACCATCCTCGGGAATGAGGATGCGGTCCCACTACGAATCGAGTTGTCGCGCGAGAGCCATCCGATTGTTGACGTTCAGCTTGCGAAACACGTGATCGATGTGCGTGCGGACGGTGGTGACGGAGATCTGCAAGCGCCGCGCGATGTCCTTGTCGTGCAGCCCGCTGACCGCGAGTTGGGCGACTTCGCGCTCGCGCGCACTGAGCAGCGCCGCCGCGTGCGCGGCATTGGCCAGGCCCGCAGGTGTGCGCGCCTCACAACGACTGCGCTCCAGCGCGGCGACGAGTGCCGGCCGCACCAGGTCGAGCAACTGGAGATCTTCTCGCGAGAAATTCTCGTGGCGCCTGTCGCGCCAGATGCGCATGTCGCCGATGTTGCGATCGCCGCTCCAGGCATAGAGGTTGACGCCCCAGTAGAGTCCGTCGCGCGCGAGGAAATCGTTGAAGAACTCGGTGCGCTTCAACAGCGGTTGCGGCATCACGTCGGTGACCCGGACCGCGGTGCGATGGCGCTGCAGATCGAACGTGATCGGGTCGTGATACTGGTAGTGCTGGTCGTAGCGTTTGAGATTGGCCGGATCCATGTTGATGCGGATGCCCTTGTCGAAGCGCTGCAGCACCTCGTCCCACACGTAGCTCGCGTAGTGCTGCGCGTCGAGCAGCTCCAGCATCAGCTGGCCTACGCGCTGGCGGATGTCGTGCTCCTCGTGCGGTTCGGCCAGCGTCGCCATCACGCGACTGAGCAGATTCGACTGGTTGTCGGTCAGGTACATGGGGATCTCCCTGGGTGCATTGCGCCCGACGGCTATTTCACCGCCTTCGGATCGGCTTGGCAACGCGACTCGAGCAGCTTCGCGTGACTTGCTTGCGGCGGAGATAACGCGCCGCGTGTTGTGGCCTCTATCGAGACACGAGCTTCATCCCTTCCAGTGGCACCTGCGACTTGCGTCCCGCAACACAGTCGGCCACGACCTGCCCAGACCCCAACGCGAGCGTCCAACCCAGCGCGCCCTGACCCACATCGAGAAAAAGATTCGCATACGGGGTCGCGCCCAGGATCGGCGAGCCGCGCGGCGTTGCAGGGCGCAGGCCAGACCACGGCGCGAGATCGTCGCTTGCATACCCATTCGTGGTCGCATCGGGAAACGCGGCTCGCGCTTCGATGACGAGTTGACCAAGACGCTCGGGATCGATCTCGTTCGAGCGACCGGCGATGTCGGCCATGCCGGCGATGCGCAAGGTCTTCGTAGCCGCGCTCGTCATCAGCGACGCATAGACCACCTTGCGTTTGAAATCGGTGATGCTGATCGACGGCGCGCGATCGCTCGCGGGTACGGTGATGCTGTAGCCCTTCAACGGATAGATCGGCAAGCGAATGCCGAGTGGGCGCGCGAGCGCGGGGCTGGCCGCGCCGGATGCGAGCACCACGGCGTCGCAATCCACAGGTCCCGCATCGGTATCGACGGCTGCGATCCGGGTTGTGAGGTGTGCGGCTTTGCCGTCGCGCCGCAGTTCGAGCACGCGTCGGCCATAGAGAAAGCGCGTTCCGCGTTCGGCGAGCAGATGCGCGATGCCCACGCAGAACGCGTAGCAGTCGCCGACTTCTTCGCTGGGCGTGTAGATCGCGCCGACCATGCGCCGTCCGAGTCCGCTGGTGGGCACCGCGAGCGCGGGCTCGAGTGCGCGACAGGCATCGGCATCAAGCGCGTCCTGCACGCATCCGAGCTGGCGTTGATAGTCCAGCAGACGTCGCGCTGCATCGAACCCTTGCTGGTCCGAGAACACCACCAGCTTGCCGTTGCTCGCGTAGCCGAACTCGATCGCGGCGCCCGGACCGCTGACGAATGCATGCATCAACGCGCGGCTGTGGAACGACAGCGCGAGCAAGCGACGCGTCGTCAGGTCACTCTGCGCGCGGTTGCATGCGAGGATGAATTCGACAAGCCATCGCCATTGCTCGATGTCGAATGCAGGCTTGAAACGCAGCGGCGAGTCGCGTCGCAACAGCCACGGTGGAATCTTGGGCAGCACGCCCGGTCCCGCGAGCGGCGCGACATAGCTGTACGACAACTGGCCACCGTTCGCGAAGCTGGTCTCTTCACCCGGGCCCGCGTTCTTGTCGATGACGGTGACCTCGTGCCCGTCTTCGCTCAGGTACCACGCAGCCGCGAGGCCGGTGATGCCGGCGCCGATCACGACGATGCGCATCTAGCCCTCTGCGCCTGATTGTCCCCCGCATAGAGCACGACCGATAGTTGCTCCTTGTATCCGCCGCCCACTGCGATCGCCAGCAGCGACTGCCTGCGGTTGCGACGCACGATCGACCAATGCAGGATCGAATAGGCGATGGCGCACATCATCAGCACGAAACCATAGAGCGCGGTGGGCAGCGCTTCGAAATGGTTCTCGCCCATCCATCCGGTCGCGAACGGAACAGCGACAGCCAGAACAGCATGTGCAGGTTGGCCCAGAGTAAGCCGCCGCTCACATGACTGACCAGATACAGCATGTAATGGTGGTTGTTCCAGTAGATGCCCACGTAGATGAAGCTGAGCACATAGCTCAGGAACACCTGCAGGATCGGTTTCAATGCGGCGAGATCCGCCTCATGCGGCACCTTCAATTCGAGCACCATGATCGTGATGATGATGATGGCGATCACGCCATCGCTGAAGGCCTCCAGCCTCGAGCTGCTCATGCCGCCGCCGATGCCGGATTGTCGAACTGCGCCGCTCTTTCCCATGCCCATGCGCGGCATAATCGTCCGCCCTCTCTTGCCGGCCATGATAATGCGATGACGAATTTCGACGGATCACCACGGGACGATCGACGAATGGATGGTCGACGATTGGATGGTCGACGATTGGTCCGAGCGAGCTTCGATGCCGCACTGGCGGCAGCCGATCCGCTGGGCGCGCGTACCTTCATCGCCGATCACTTGCCGCCACGTCCGAAGGGCCGCGTGGCGGTGGTGGGTGCCGGCAAGGCCGCGGCCAGCATGGCAGTCGCGGTCGAGCGCGCCTGGCCGGACGTGGCGATCAGCGGACTGGTCGTCACGCGCTATGCACATGGCCTGCCCACGCGTTGCATCGAGGTCGTCGAGGCCGGGCATCCCGTGCCCGACGAAGCCGGCGAAGGCGCCGCGACCCGCATGCTCGAGCTGGTCGCGTCGCTCGGCCCCGACGATCTTCTGCTCGCGCTGATCTCCGGCGGCGGCTCGAGCCTGATGTCGTCGCCCGCAGCCGGCCTGACGATGGAGCATCTCAAGCAACTCAATCGTGCGCTGCTCGCGTCGGGCGCGCCGATCGCGGAAATGAACATCGTGCGCAAGCACTGCTCGGCGATCGCGGGCGGGCGGCTCGCGGCAGCCGCGGCGACGCGCGGTGCACAGGTCGTCGCATTGATCATCTCGGACGTGACGGGTGACGATCCGGCCTCGATTGCGTCGGGACCCTGCACGCCCGACCCGAGCACCTATCGCGACGCCCTCGAGATCGTGAAGCGCCATCGCATCGATCTGCCGTATGCGATCCGCAATCACCTGCAACGCGGCAGCGACGGCACGATCGACGAGACGCCCAAGCTTGACGATCCGGTGTTCGCGCGCGTCGCCAATCACGTCGTCGCGAGCGCGCATGCGAGCCTCGAAGCGGCCGAGGAATTCTTTCGCGCGCAGGGCATCGCCACCGCGATCCTGGGCGACACCGTCACCGGCGAAGCGCGCGAAGTCGCGAAGGTCTATGCCGCGCTCGCGCGCGAGGTACGCATGCACGGACAGCCGTGGAAGGCGCCGGTGGCCTTGATCTCCGGCGGCGAGTGCACGGTCACGTTGTTGGCAGCCAATGCCCGCGACGTGCATCTGGGCCGAGGACGCGGCGGGCGTTGCGCCGAATTCCTGTTGTCGCTCGCGATCGAGCTCGACGGCATGCCGGACACCTACGCGATCGCCTGCGACACCGACGGCATCGACGGCTCCGAAGACAACGCCGGCGCCATGCTCGCGCCCGACACCCTCGCGCGCGCGCATATGCATGGCGTCGGCGCGCGGGCCAAGCTCGACGTCAACGACGCGTGGGGATACTTCGAAGCGGTCGGCGATCTGGTGGTCACGGGGCCGACGCGCACCAACGTCAACGACTACCGCGTGGTGCTGCTCCTGTAACGGTGTCAGGCCGCATCGGCGTACTTGATGTACGCCTTCTGAAGATTCAGGTCGTACTGGTTCTTGCGGTAGTCAGGGCCGTTGTAGCCCTGCGCGAAATCGTCCCAGCGATGCAGCGTGAGATGCCGCGCGAGGCCGACATCGGTGATGTAGGCGCAGAACGCCTGCAGGTGTGCGTCTTCGCCGGTCTGCAGCGCCGTCACGAAGGCATCGACCGACGTGAATCCGCAATGCGCGAAATTGAAGCCCATGATCTGGAAGCGGCCGTAGCTCGCGGACATCAGCGCCGCGTTGTGGTCGAGCGCCAGCGCTTCGTCGAGCCGCGTCCATTCGCGCGCACCACCCAGATAGAACTGTCGTGTCCAGTGCGGATAGCAGAGGGTCGGGTGTTGCGCGGCGAAGGCGCCGTGCGTGTACTTGAAGAAAATGTGACCTTCGAAAAGAATCTTCAGTTGCCCATCGGGTAGAAAGCCCTGCCCGCGACTCTCGACTTCGGCGACCGCCTTGATCGCCGGCACATCACAACCGATGGTATTGGCTGCGGCCGCGAATGCGGCGTCGCTCAGAGCATCCGCCATGATTTCTCCCTGATGTGCATCGCGTAGCGGGCAAGAGGCCCGTCAACTGTTCCAGCCCGACACCGAGATGTTGAGCGTCGCGTCGAAGCCCTTGGCGGACTTGACCGGGATCTCGAAGGTGTCGGAATCCGGATGCAGCGCCGCGATGCGGCTGTCGTCGACATCGGCCTTGTTGGCGTCGGTCTTCGGACCGCTCGCCCAGTTGCCGTCGGACCAGACATAGCGCAGCGACCAGTTGCCATCGGCGTCGGCCTTGGCATACAGCACCAGCGTGTCGCGAAACAGGTACTCGCCCGGGATGTGGGTCTTGAAGATCAGCGCGTCGTCGATCTCGTAGCCCGCGGTGACCACCGCAAGATCGATCGAGAACGCGATCTCGCTGCCGGCCAGGATGTTGCGGGTGTCGAGGAACACCGAGAACAGCACTGGCGAGCGCGCGTTCGCCGACTTGGTGCCGTCGGGCTGGAAGAGCTCGCCGTATTCGCGCCGCACCGCGCTGCCGTTGTCCTGCGTGCGACAGGTGAGGTCGAACGTGTAGGCGCCGCGCGGCGCGACCGTGGTCTCGATGTAGTACGACGACTCGATCTTCTTGCCGCTCTTGCGCGCGCGCTCGATGTCGGGCGGAAAGGGAATCGCGTTGATGTCGAGCATGCCGGTGGCGCGCACGTTGCCGAACAGGAAGCGCACCAGGTTCTGATAGCCCTCTTCGGAATTGACGATGCCGAAGTAGCCGCTGTGGCTGCGATTGACGAAGGCGCGCGGCGCGCCGTCGACGTAGGCGTTGGCGATGCGCACCAGGCCGTCGCTCATGGTGCCGACCGCGAACGACGAAAGTCCGTGCGCGACGGCGTAGTCGCGGCTGTTGGTGCCGACCAGGCAGAAGATGCGATCGGGCGGAAAGCCCGAGTCCCCGAGCGTGTTGGCCTTGTCCTCGTCCTTGCCGGGAATCGCGAGGTAGTCGGCCATGTTCTTGCGATTGAAGTTGGTCATGTCGTTGAACGACAGGAATCCCGGCACGTTGATGCCGCCCATGTCGATGCCGTTGTGCGGCGTCGCATAGGTAAAGACCTTGTCGACCATGCCCTTGATCTCGGCAGTGCCGACCTTGGGGTTCTGCAGCAGGCAGCGACAGATCAGGCCGCCCATCGAATGCGCGACCAGATACACCTTGAAGGTCTTGCGCGCGTCGAGCGTGTCCTGGTCGGCGCCCTCGGCCTTGCCGCAGATCAGGTCGCGCAGTTCGCCGATGCGCACGGCAAGAAGCGTGGCCGCGTCGACGATCGATGGCGCCTTGCCGTCGCCGAACGCGGGATCGGCCGGGTCGTAATAGCGATGGATCACCACGCATCGCGGCGAGAGCTTGTCCATGCGCTCGGACCCGGACTCGTAGATATCGCGGTAGTTGAAGTCCTTCATCAAGCGCACCAGCGGCGACTCGAACACGAACTTGCGGATCGAGCCATCGCGTGCCTGGCGCATCTTGGTCGAGCCCGCTTCGAATCCCATGAAGGGCGTCGAGGTGGTCTCGACGATCGCGTCCTGGGTCATCGCGTAGCCGCGCACGTAGATGATCGGGTAGTAAGGCGCAGTCACCTTCGCCATCGAGACCTCCCTGGTCCGGGCCGAGTGAATGTCGCTGATTCGCGCGGCGTCTTGAAGCGCCGTTCGGCCCGCCCGCAACATAACGCGCGCCAACCCACCTGCGCAAGAGATGGCGCGAGCCATCGATGGCAACATAGCGGCTTTGTCGCCATGAGAAGGAAATTGTCATGCCGCAACTCGATCGCATCACACAACAACCCGAAGTCATGGGCGGCAAGGCGTGCATTCGCGCGATGCGTGTCACCGTCGGAATGATCGTCGGCCAGATCGGCGCCGGCCACAGCGTCGAGGAGGTCTTGACCGACTATCCTTACCTTGAACGCGAAGACATCATGCAAGCGCTGCGCTACGCCGCATGGCGCGCGGAGGAACGCGAAGCTCAACTCTCCGGCGCATGAACGCCATCATTCGTCGTTCGCGCGAGAGTGGGAACCCAGTGTCGTTAACGCAAGTCGCCGAGGCCCCGCTTTCGCGGGACCGACGGCAACGCGGGTTCTAGCGTGACCGCGAGCATCTCCCTAACCCGCCCCGACGACTGGCATCTGCACCTGCGCGATGGCGATGCAATGCGCGCAGTGTTGCCGCACAGCGCGCGCCAGTTCGCGCGTGCGATCGTGATGCCGAATCTGAAGCCGCCGATCGCGACCGTCGAAGCGGCCGCTGCGTATCGCGCGCGCATCGTCGAGGCGGCATCGGCGCACGGCACCCGCACCGCAGGGTTCGAACCCTTGATGACGCTCTACCTCACCGACGCCACGTCGCCCGACGAAGTGCGGCGCGCGAAGGACAGCGGGTTCATCCACGGCATCAAGCTCTACCCCGCGGGCGCGACCACCAACTCGGCTGCGGGCGTGACCAATCTTCGGCATTGCTGGCCCGCGCTCGAAACCATGCAGGCGGTGGGCATGCCATTGCTCGTGCACGGCGAAGTGACCGATCCCGCCGTCGATCTGTTCGATCGCGAGCGCGTCTTCATCGACGAGCAATTGATTCCGCTGCGCGCGGCCTTTCCGAATCTGCGCGTGGTGTTCGAACACATCACGACCAAGGAGGCGGTCGATTACGTGACCGACTGCTGCGGCCGCGAGCGCACGCTGGCTGCGACCATCACCGCGCATCACCTGCTCTACAACCGCAACGCCATCTTCGCCGGCGGCGTGCGCCCTCACTGGTATTGCCTGCCGGTGTTGAAGCGCGAGGCGCATCGGCAGGCGCTGATAGCCGTGGCCACGTCGGGCAAGCCGTGCTTTTTTCTCGGCACCGACAGCGCGCCGCATGCGAAGGGCGCGAAAGAGAACGCTTGCGGATGCGCGGGCTGCTACACCGCGCTGCATGCGATCGAGCTGTATGCCGAAGCCTTCGACCGCGCGGGGCGGCTCGATCGGCTCGAAGGCTTCGCGAGTTTTTTCGGTGCGGATTTCTATGGTCTGCCGCGCAACGTCGAGCGCATCAGCTTGAAGCGCGAGGCGTGGACCGTGCCGGATGCGCTTGCGTTCGGCGACGAGACCATCGTGCCGCTCGATGCGGGATCGGTGCTTCAATGGAGGCTGGTGGATTGACTTGACGGTCGCGCCGTCGTGGCGCGCAATCGTGTCTGGGGGCGGACATGGCATCCGAAGGCCTTGTCAGGCAGTTCAGGGAAATCCTGATCTGGCCTCTTCAATTGATTCCCCTCGAGGCAACCGGCCCGGTACGCAATCACTGGGACCTGTTGGCCGAGCCCGGCCCGGACCATCCCTGGCGCGAAATCGCCGACGAATTCACCGCCGATCCCGATCAGTTCTGCGCGCGGCACTATCTCGAGTTCACGCGCTTCCTGCCCTTCGTGCAGCGATTCCTGTACGGCGACGCGCGAGGGTCGGACAACGCGTCATCCGCCGCCGGCCGCTCGCCGATTCGCGCCTACCGGCGCGGCGATGTCGCGCAAGTAAGCATCGTCCACCGGCCCGGCGAGGAGCCGGTCGTCTTGGACGTCGCTCACGTCGATCTCTATTTCTTCTACGACATCGACATCGCGATGCTGGTGGTCGAAGTTCACGGCCAGGACCTGTCGCTCGAATCGGTGATCGACACGCTCGATGGATTCCACCGCGCCTATCCGCTGGCGTGGGAGAAGTCGGGACAAGCTTCGCGCTGCCCGCATCGCGTGGCATGGCTTTCATCCGCGGGCGACGTGCTGGCCGCATCGGACTACGAGCGGCAGGATCTTTATCTGCCTTATGTCTGCACCCACAAGGCCGCGCGCTTTTCGGCGCATTGGGAATATCTGCTGCAACCGCTGGTACCGGCGCACCTGTCCGACAGCACCAGCGGCATCCGCTACAAGCAGGTCGAGGACGACCGCATCCCGCTGATGAGCTATCTCGCGGTCGACGACCCGCAACGCATCAGTCGCGGCGACTTCGCCAGGCTGGCGTTTGCCATCAGGCGCGGACGGTCGGACAACCTGCCCTACAGCGCCGCGTTCCTGCGCGACTTCGAGTCGAAGTACAGCTACGACCGCTTCTGGGATCCGAGCGAAGACCAGGGCTGGATGGGCGCGCGCTACCTATGCAGCGGCCCGGTGTTTTCGATGGTGGGCAATGCCGGTGACGCGCTCTACACCGACAGCGAGACCGGGCTGCTCGGCCAGTTTCGCCATCAGTATTTTCTGCTGGGGCTGATCGTCCACTTCCACAAGGCGGCCCTGCTGATGCTCTCGGACCGGCTCTCGATCGCGGTTGGACAGCTCGATCCGCAAGACGTCCGGTCGAGCCGCGACTTCCAACTGGAAGTGCGCAAGGACCTGGAAATCTTTCTGCGCTTCACGCACCGCTACTGGTTCCACGAGATCTCCAACCAGTTCCAGTTGAGGGATCTGTTTCGCATGTGGACCCGACACCTCGGCAACGATGAGCTTTACGCGGAGGTGCGCGCGGAGGTCCACGACATCAACAATTATCTCGATTCGCGGCGCGCGAAAAAACTCGCCGACATCGGCGTGCGCCTAGGCGTGGTGGCGACCTTCGGCTTCATCGGCGTATTCATCACCGGCTTCTTCGGGATGAACCTGTTCCCGTTCGGCGAGGGACCGATGGGCATGCGAATCCTGAACCTCGTTGTCGCGTTCGTTCTTGCGACGGCGCTGACTGCCTACACGATCAGCATATCGCGGCGGCTGGCCGATTTTCTCGATGCGCTGTCCAGCGAACGCGTGTCGTGGCGCGACAAGCTTGCGGCCTTCGTTGCGGTCTGGAAGAAGACGAGGCGTTGAAGCGTCGCCGATGCGATGCTCCGCCGGTAGGCCGCGTCGTTGCGAACACAGCGAGGAATCCCGTCCGCCTCGATAGCGAAGAAGACGAGATTCCTCCCCACATCACTTCGCACTGGCGATCTGCTCGACGCAAGCCTGCTGCGTTTGGCGATGACGCTCGACGCGAGCGACCGCTTCCTGATAGTCGAACGCGTAGATCAAGCTGGTACGCGTCACGAATTGCCTGAGTCCCTCCGGTCCCCGGTCGGCCGCCTTGGCCACGCGCGCGTCGAGGTTGGCGCTATAGCTCGGCTGACACGCCGAGGCCTCGGCTGCAACCGCGTTTTGCGCGCCGCCGGCGAACAAGGTCAATCCGATCGCACAGCCTTGCAACAAACAAGCGGCAGCGAATTTCTGGATGGTGAGCATGATTTCCTCCTGATTGCGGAATGGCCCGCTGTGTCGAACGCGGCGCGTTCAACTTCAAGATAGGCAATCGATGCGGTTTGCGCTGGCTAAGGAATGCACAGGGCGGGTGTGCGCCATTCACATCGCAGAGAGCGTGGCGCCTGGCGTGATGACTTCGGGATCGGCCCGCAACTCGATGAGTGCCGGCAAGCTTGTCTGTGCGATGTGCGCGAGCGCCGCGACCAATGCGGTATCGAAGGCTTCCGTGTCGTCGACTACTTCGCCGTACGCACCGTACGCTCGAGCCAGCGCGGCGAAATCCGGATTGATCAGCGACGTGCCCGACACGCGCCCCGGGAAGTGCTTCTCCTGATGCATGCGGATCGTGCCGTACATGCCGTTGTTGACGACGATGAAGAGCACAGCCACGCGCTCCTGCACGGCGGTCGCGAGCTCCTGCCCGGTCATCATGAAGTCGCCGTCGCCCGCCAACACGACGACGGCCCGACGGGGCGCGATGATCTTCGCCGCGATGCCGGCCGGAACGCCGTATCCCATCGCGCCTGAGGTCGGCGCGAGTTGCGTGCGCAGGCCGCCATAGCGATGGAAGCGATGACCCCACGTCGCGAAATTGCCTGCGCCGTTGGCGAGCATGAAGTCGGCCGGCAGGCGCTGTTCGAGCGCCTTGACGATGCGCCACAGGTTGAGCGATTGCGGCCGATCGCGCACGACCTGCGGCTCTTCCTGCCAGGTTGCGTACTGCCGACGCGCTTCTGCAACGCCCGCGAGTCGATCGCTGCGCGCGGCATCGTCGAGGCGCGACGGCAGCGCGCGCAATGCAGACGCGAATGTGCGCATGCCCGCATTGATCGCAAGCGTCGGTTGATAGACGCGACCCAGTTCTTCGGGATCGGGATGCACGTGGACCAGTGTCTGCCTGGGCACCGGCGCCTCGATCAATGCATAGCCCGAGGTCGTCATCTCGCCGAGCCGCGCGCCGATCGCGACGATCAGCTCCGCCTCCCTGAGGCGCGCCGCCAGCGCGGGGTTGATCGCGATGCCGACGTCGCCGATGTAATGCGGATGATGATTGTCGAACAGGTCCTGAAAGCGGAACGCGCACGCGACCGGCAGCGCATGCGTCTCTGCAAAAGCCTGCAGGTCGGCGCACGCGTGCGCGTCCCAACCTGAACCGCCGACGATGACGACCGGCCGTTCGCTGCGATCGAGCAGGTCGGCGAACGCGTCGAGATCCGAAGGCGACGGCGCGCCGTGCACCGCGCGATAGGGCTTCGCATCGGCCACGCTCGCGCTTGCCTCGAGCATGTCCTCGGGCAACGCCAGCACCACCGGACCTTGCCGGCCGCTGGTTGCAGTCGCGAACGCACGCGCGACGTACTCGGGCACACGCTCGGCGCGATCGATCTGCGCGACCCACTTGGTCATGGGGCCGAACATGCGCCGATAGTCCACTTCCTGGAACGCCTCGCGCTCGACGAAGTCGTTGCCGACCTGGCCGATGAACAGGATCATCGGCGTCGAGTCCTGATACGCGGTGTGCAGACCGATCGCCGCATTGCATGCGCCCGGCCCGCGCGTGACGAAGGCGATGCCGGGCCGGCCGGTCATCTTGCCCTCGGCCTCGGCCATGAAGGCGCTGCCCGACTCGTGGCGATTGACCACGAGGCGGATGCGATCGGTCACGTCGTGAAGCGCGTCGAGCACCGCGAGATAGCTTTCGCCGGGCACGCAGTACACGCGCTCGACGCCGTGAACGAGCAATTGATCGACGAGGATGCGGGCGCCGGTGCGTGGGGACATAGGTATGCGAAGTGATCGAAACGCAGCACCTTAACGCGACTTCGTCGATGCGGGGCGTCTCGCCAACCGACCGACGCCAGGCGCACACGCGCGTCGAAGAGTTGGCCAACCACGCGCGAACGCGGGACAGGACGTTGCTACACTGCCGCGCACCCCAACTCACCGGAGCAAACGCCCATGTCGATCAAGCATCTGATTCCCGTCGCGCTCGCCTGCATGGGCGCGGCCTTTGCGATTCCTGCGCACGCGGGCAAGACTCTCGACGCCGTCAAGGCGCGCGGACAAGTGGTGTGCGGCGTGAACACTTCCGGACCGGGTTTCTCGGCGGCCGACAGCCAGGGACGCTGGACCGGCCTCGACGTGGACTTCTGCCGCGCGGTGGCCGCCGCCGCCCTCGGCGACGCGAACAAAGTGAAGTTCGGTCCACTCACTTCGCAGCAGCGCTTCTCGTCGCTGCAGGCCGGCGAGATCGACGTGCTGTCGCGAAACAGCACGTGGACCCTGACGCGCGATGCGTCGCTCGGCGTGGTCTTCACCGGCATCAACTACTACGACGGCCAGGGCTTCATGGTGTCGAAGAAACTGAACATCGACAGCGTCAAGAAGATGAACGGCGCGACCGTGTGCGTGCAGGCCGGCACCACCAGCGAGAAGAACGTCGCCGACTACTTCGGCGCCGCCGGCATGAAGTACAAGTCGGTGGTGTTCGACACGGCCGAGGCGATCACCAGCGCGTTCTTCTCCGGCCGCTGCCAGGTCTACACGACCGACATGAGCGACCTGGCCGGGGCGCGCACCAAGGCGCCCAAGCCCGACGACTACACCATCCTGCCGCAGGTGATCTCGAAGGAGCCGCTCGGCCCTTCGGTTCGTCGCGGCGACGACGAGTGGTTCCAGATCGTTCGCTGGACCCTGTTCGCGATGCTCGAGGCCGAGGAGAACGGCCTCACGCAGGCCAACGTGGACGAGAAGAAGGCGAGCAGCAAGGACCCGAACGTGCAGCGCTTCCTGGGCGTCTCCGAAGACACCGGCAAGCTGCTCGGCCTCGATGCCGCGTGGGCCTATCGCATCGTCAAGCAGGTCGGCAACTACGGCGAGAGCTTCGAGCGCAACCTCGGACCCAAGTCCGCGGTGGGCCTGCCGCGCGGCGTGAACAATCTGTGGACCAAGGGCGGGCTGATGTACGCACCGCCGATACGCTGACGATGTTTCGGACCGGGCCGTGACCGTCGTCTTGCGCTAGCGCGGTCCGCCCCTCACGCCCCACTCCATCGATGTCCTCGTCGTCCGAGCCCACCGGCGACGCCGCGTGGCGCGCGCGACGACGTGCCCGCCGCATCCGCGACGGTGCGCTGCAGGGGCTGCTCGCGCTGGTGCTGCTGGGTCTCGTCATCGCGTTCGCGCACAACGTCACGACCAACCTCGCGGTCCGGCAGATCAAGTCCGGGTTCGAGTTCCTGCGTGACCCGGCCGGCTTCAACATCGGCGAGACGCTGTTCCAGTACACCTCGCGCGACAGCTATCTGCGCGCCTTCGCGGTAGGCGCGGCCAACACGCTGCGAGTCGCGCTGGCGGGCATCGTGCTTGCGAGCGTTCTGGGCGTCGGCGTTGGATTGATGCGCCTGTCGCGTCATCCGCTGCTGACCTGGCTGTGCGCGGCGTATGTGGAACTGGGACGCAACATCCCGCTGCTGATCCAGCTCCTGGCGATCTATCTCTTGATCACCGAACTGCTGCCCGACTCGACCAGCGCGCTGTCGCTCGAAGGGATCGCGTTGCTGTCCAAGGAAGGCTTGCAGATCGCGGTACCGCAGGCGGGGACGCTCGCCGTGGGATGTGCGCTCTTCGCCTTCGTGCTCGTCGGGGTGCTCGCGTGGCTCGCCTCGCGTCGCTGGCTTGACGTGGGCGCCGGCCTGGTTGCGTTGGTCTGCGGCGCTCTCGCCGCGCTGCTCGCGTGGACCATGGTCGGCGTCGGCGGCGGCTGGTCCCGACCCGCGCTCGACGGCTTCGTCATCAGCGGCGGCGCCGCGCTGACGCCCGAGTTCCTCGCGCTATGGCTGGGCCTGTCATTGTTCACGTCGGCATCGATCGCCGAGCTGGTACGCGCAGGTGCACTGGCGGTGCCGGTGGGTCAGTCGCATGCCGCGTACGCACTCGGCCTGAGCCGCGGCCAGGCGATGGCTGCGGTGATCTTCCCGCAGGCATTGCGCCTGCTGATCCCGCCGCTGGCCAGCCAGTACATGAACCTGATCAAGAACTCGTCGCTGGCGGTGTTGATCGGCTACCCGGACCTGGTGTCGATCGCCAACACGTCGATCAACCAGAACGGCCAGGCGCTCGAGGTCATCGTCATCATCATGGCGATGTACCTCGCATTGAACCTCGTAGTCGCGCTGGTGATGAACGCGATCAACGCGCGCGTGACGCGCGCGCCGCATTGAGGACGGTCATGACCGCTGACGCATCGTTCCCGGTTTCCTCGCCGCCCGACTCTGCTCATGAACCGGGCGCGCCGACGAAGGCGTGGACCGGACTGTTCTCCACGCCCCTCGCGAGTCTGGTCACGCTGCTCGTGACGGGCCTCCTGCTCTGGGCCGGCTGGCATGCGCTCGACTGGGGCGTGATCCATGCGGTGACCACGCCCGACTATGCCGCTTGCAAAGCCGCGCCGCACGGCGCGTGCTGGGGCTTCGTCGCCGAGAAGTGGCGGCTGATCCTGTTCGGCCGCTACCCGTATGAGCAGCAGTGGCGGCCGGCTGCGGCAACTGCCGCGGTGATCGCGATGCTGATCGCGACCGCTCTGCCGCAGCTGTGGTCCAGGCGCGGCGGGCGCGTGCTCGCGGCGGGATGGCTGGTCGCGTTCACCCTCTTCTTCACGCTGATGTACGGCGGCGTGTTCGGCCTGGAACCGGTCGGCACCGAACGCTGGGGCGGCGCGCCGCTGACCGTGATCCTGACCTTGATCGGCATGACTGCCTCGGCGCCGATCGGCATCGCGCTCGCATTGGCGCGCAGGTCGTCGCTGGGGCTACTGCGCTATCTCGCGGTGAGTTATGTCGAGCTGGTGCGCGGCGTGCCGCTGATCACGGTGCTGTTCGTGGCGACCTTCGTGTTCCCGCTGGTGCTGCCCGAAGGTTGGCGGCTCGACCCGTTCTGGCGCGTCGCGATCGGCATCGTGCTGTTCCAGTCCGCCTACATGGCCGAGACCGTGCGCGGCGGGCTGCAGACCATCGCACGCGGGCAGCGCGACGCAGCCGCGTCGCTGGGCCTGAACTACTGGCAGGCGCACCGCGCCATCATCCTGCCGCAAGCCCTGGTCGCCGTGATCCCGGCGTTCGTCAACAGCCTGCTGTCGACCTTCATGGATACGTCGCTCGTGACCGTGGTCTCGATGTACGACCTGACCGGCGCGCTGCGTCTGGCGCTGGGCGATCCACGCTGGCGCGAGTTCTTCATCGAGGGCTATCTGTTTCTCGCCGCGATCTATTTCACGAGCAGCTTCGTGATGTCGAGATACAGCTTGTGGCTGGAGCGGAGATTGGGGAGAGGATACGCGAGGTGAAGGAGGCCGTTCGGCAGGACACTTGCTGACGACCCGTAGCAAGGGTTATCGCTTTGAGGTGCTCGAAATTGGAAGCAAGAACCGGGGTGACTTTTCTCACTCGTCGGCCGAAACTTTGGCGCGCATTTTCATCAACGGAGCGTTGCGATGACATTTCGCAAACCCACGGTCGTCCTGCTGGCATCAATCGTTCTCTTCGAGGGCGACGAAGCTTCGATTGCAGCCGACGTTGCGCCGAGCGGGCTCTATGAAATGCGGACCGAAACGGGAATGCCGAACCTCGAGGACAACCTCCACTATGCAGTCGTGAGGGAGCGGCGTTGCCTGAACCCACAGGAACTTTCCGGCGCATTCTGGATGACGGGTCACGTTTCGCTGCAGGACTGCACGCTCGTCAGGACCGGCCAGACCGATGACGCTTCCACTTACGCATTGAAATGCGAAGGCGGCCACGGCACGAGCGGCCAGGCCCGATGGCAATTGGGCCCGGATGCGATCGTCGGCACGCTCGACGTGCGACTCGGCGGAAAGAACATGACCTTTTTCCAGCGCATCACGGCAAGGCCGGTGGGACGCTGCCCCTGAATCAGGAATGCGGAAGCCGGCGTCGCGCACGAGGTGAGGATATTCGAACGATCGCGAGTGTGGATCTGTTGTTGGCGCCAAAGTTTTGCGCCGGGTACGATGCCGATGCACGCACCCGGACCAACCCTCTTCACGAGGCCTCGCGATGACCTCTTCAATGCAATCCTCCGACAACGAGCAACCGCGCTGGAAGACCGACGGCGTGCGCGTGGTCGGCTCCGACCAGCTCGACCCCAACACGGCGCAGACGCCCGGCATGGACCGCAAGGCGGCCATCTCCTTCGCGCGCGTCGGGGCCCAGAAGCTGTGGGCGGGAACGGTTCACATCCATCCGAACGCGAAGACCGGCGCGCATCACCACGGCCCGCTTGAGAGCGTCATCTATGTCGTGAAGGGACGCGCGCGCATGCGCTGGGGCGAGCGGCTCGAGTTCGTCGCCGAAGCGGGGCCGGGAGACTTCATCTACATCCCGCCATACGTGCCGCACCAGGAGATCAATGCGAGCGTCGATGAAGTGCTCGAGTGCGTCCTGGTACGCAGCGACGGCGAGGCCATTGCCATCAACCTCGACATCGAGCCCGCCGAAAAACCGGAGACGGTGCGCTGGATCGATCCGACGCATCCGGGTTGATCCCATCGATGCCGGCGCACTCGACTAGAATCGCGCTTGCGAAGCGAGCCAGACAGTCGCTGCCCCGTTCATTCGGGGGAGAGGAAAGTCCGGACTCCACAGAGCAGCGTAGCAGGTAACACCTGCCCGCCGTGAGGCGCGGATCAGAGCAACAGAGACGAGTCCGAATGAACGAAAGTTCGCTCGGGGTGAAACGGGCAATCTCTACGCG
>JBBQCA010000036.1:0-21011 GCA_038318315.1 Burkholderiales bacterium
CGCATTCGACAGCGCCACAATCACCTACGACCGCAGGCTGTCCTCGAGATCGACGGCAGGCGGCGCCGCGATCCGTCCGGTGTGCTCGAGGCGCTCGTACTGCGCGATCACCTGCGCGCCGAAGAGAACCAATGTGGCCGCGATCTCCAGGCTGAGCAACACCACGATCGCGGTGGTCAGCGAGCCGTACACCACGTTGACCTGCGACAGCGTCGAGAAGTACAGGACCAGCGCCCGGCGGGTCGCCTCCCAAAGCAGCGCCGCCGTGACGCCGCCCAGCAACGCGTGCCGCAGCGACAGATGCCCCACCGGCATCACCAGGTAGAGCGAGGTCAGCATGAAGATCTCGCCGGCGAGCCCCAACAGGTAGAGCAACAGGCCGGACACGCCCGAGAGCGACCAGTTGTACCCGAACAGATCGACGCTCTCCTGACCGATCAACTGCAGCACGCCCGATACCAGCGTGACGAGCAGCAGCCCGATGCACAGGCTCAGGATGAAGAGGTACGGCATGACGGCAGACACCAGGAAGTGCCGTGAACGATCGGCCTTGCGGTGGTGGAAGATCACGGCCATCGCACTCTCCAGTACCGTGAACGCGAGCGAGCTGAAGAAGATCATGGTCACCAGCAGCACCGGGCCCAGCACATCGCGGTGTGCGAGAAAATTGGAGAGCTCTCCGACGATCGCATGCGACTGGCCCGGCAGCAGCCATTCCAGATAACGGCCGATCGTCCTGAGCAGTTCCCCCTGATCGATGAAGTGCGAGAGCGTGATCACGCTCACGATCAAAAGCGGCACGATCGACAGCAGCGAGTAGTAGGCCACCGCGCCGGCCAGCAACAGGCCCTGCGCGTCGCGAAAGCCCTTGATCGCTTCCCACAGGAACTTGATGGGGTGGCGCAAGAGAAGACCGGCGGGTTCGCGATGGCTGATGATCATGCGGTCGGTCCGGCGTTGGCCGTGCGTTCTAGGCGCGAAACTGTTTGGCCGCAAATGCCCAGACCATGCGCGACGCATCGGGCCCTTTCCCATCGCTGAACGGCAGGTTCGCGGTACCGCCGCTCCACGCGTGGCCGAGCCTTTCCACCTCGACGAGCGTCGAGACGGTATTTCGCCCGCACTTGAAATCGGTGACCGTCATCGGATAGCGATTCCCGCGCTGCACGCTGCGACCCTTGCTCGCGTGTGCGCCGGCCGCGTTGGCCCACACCTGTGCGGCTGCATGGCCGTTGGTCGTGGCCACGACATGGTCCATGCCGCCGTGTATCACCATCAATGGCGGCCACAGCGCGGCCATCGACACGGGCGTGGCCTTGAGCGGCGCCGTCGCGCGGCGGCCATGCATCGCACCGAGCGCGGAGATGGCCGAACGCGCGGTGCCGGGCGGAACACCCGAATGCATCACGACCGCCTTGAAGCGTTCCGGGTGCCGCGTGACGAGCAGCGCCGCCATGCTGGCGCCCGCCGAGAGTCCGGCCACCGCGACCCGCGTGCGATCGACCGGATACAGCAGGCAGACCTGATCGATGGCCCGCATGATCAGCGTCGCTTCACCGTGGTTGCGACCGGCCGTGTTGTCGAACCAGTTCCAGCAGCCGTGAGCGTTGGAGAGCCGGTCCTGCTCCGGGTAAAGGACCAGGAAGCGCTCACGCGCGGCGATGCGGTTCATGCGCGTACTGGTCGCGAAGCTCTTCGCATCCTGCCCGCAGCCGTGGAGCATCACCATCAGCGGCAGACGCTCGCCGAACACGACACCAGGCGGGCGGTAGAGCCGATAGCGGCGAACGCCTGCAGGACCAAAGGCCATGCCTCGAATCCAGTCGCCCGCGCCCGGTGGCGGCTCGCGTTTCTCGAGCGTCGGCTTGAGGGCTCTATCCATCGCGCGGGTGCCAACGCGCATCGAGTCTCGGGTGATCGTCGCCATGCTGCGCGCGAAAATACTGGCCCACGGATTGGAAATCTTTCGTTTTCTCATGCGGGACATTCTACGGGGCCACCAGCACCTGCCGCGCTCAGGGACGGCTCCGCTTCGTGCCGTCAGCCACGCGTGGGCATCGCTTTCATCATTTGCTTGAGGTTCTTTTTCCCCTCGGCATTGGTCCCCCGCCACGCCTTCAACGCCAAGGTCAGAAACATTTGCTCCGACGCTGTCAATCCCTGACTCGCACGCTCTTCATCGAGCCATGCGGCGGACTGCTTGCAAGCGGCCTCGATCTGCCGCGCCAGCTTGTCGCCGATCGGCCGGCTGCTCTTGATCTGGCTCCACATGCTCGGGCTGATCTGCAGCCGCTGCGCGAAAGTCTGCTCGAGTCCCTTCGGCGCGATGCCCGCGCGCATCTGTTCCTCGGCGAATTGCTGGAACAGCGTAATGACGTTCCGACGGCGATTGACGGTGATGTTCGACACGATGCGTTGCGGCTGCGTTGCGGCTGTGATACGGGCGTGAATATTCCCGAAAAAGATTGTCGCACCCTCTTGACGCAAAAGTGAAGACTCTTTACAGTTCGCATTCTTGTTGCGCTGTCAAAAAGCGCGACGCCGATTTCAGAGATTCCATCCGACCCATTCATCGACCGAATTCGCCGTGAACCGCCTCAGCCACCTCAACCATCGCTTGCTGCCCGCGCAGGGCTGGCTCGCGTTCGAACGCATCGCGTCGGTGGTTGCCATTGGAGTTGCTGATTCGCGAACCGTCGCGAAGAACGAGATGACCAATCAGATGGTTCCGGGAGAAGGTAGCGCGTAGCCGCACCTTCACACTCGATTGTTCGAGGCCCGGATCCCTGCAAAGGAATCCGGGCTTTTTGTTTTGGCTTTTTGATTGGTCGTTTGGGAGACGGTAGCTCGTCTCATTGCAGATGTGTTTGAACACCACGGCTGGATGTAGCCCCGTCAGCGAGGGGCGGCCGGGATGTGCGCCGCCGGAGCAAGGGTGTCGTGCAGCGAGGGCGCTGGGCAAGCTTTGCACTCGCGTTCGAGCACAACCGCAATGGGATCTGCAATCGCCCGCGCGTTGTTGGCGCGGGCAAACCAGGGGAGGGAGGTGAGATGAAAACAGATAACTACAACCAGGAAGCGGGCACCAGCGCCTTCCGCGCCGGGTCGTCCTTCGCGCGCTTCTCTCCATCGCAAGTACCGCGCGCGGCGAAGGGCGCGTCTTCAATTCGCGGTCATGAAACACGGCGACCCTTGGTTCGCCGGCAGGAGGAAATAAAAATGAAAAAATTCGAGAAAGTCATTCGGACCCTGGGTCGCTACGTCGTCGTGTTCGGTGTGGCGCTTGCCGTGGCGTGCGCGTCCGTGATCGTGGCGAACGCCCCCGCGCTCGTGCCGGGCAAGACCGCATCGCCTGCCGAAGTCGTGCACCTCGACCCGGTCACCGTGACCATCTCGGCCGATCGCTTCGACGAGATTCGCGCGGAAGCAGAGCCCGCCACCAAGGTGGTTCACGTCTACGGGGGTGGTCCGAAGGAAGTGTAGGACGAAGGTGACGAGACCGCATCCCGGCAGCCGTAGTCGAAGAGCGCCGATCGAAAGATCGGCGTTTTTTTTTGATCGACGCACGTCGCTGACGTAAACGTCGATATCCGAAGTCTGTCGAGACCGAACGTTCGAGCTACACGTCCTTGTTCGGATCGAGCAGAAATTTCTCCCCGGTTGCGCGCTTGTTGTAGATCGCGATCGTGTCCAGTTGCAGCATCTCGGCAAGCGACACCTGTCGCGCATAATGGCTCGCGAACGTTGTCGTCAGGCCGTCTGCCACGCGCTGCTTGAGCGCCTGTACGGCTGCGGGTTCGATCTTCTGCAGGAACTGGAACAGCAACCAGCCGCCCATGCCCCAGGTCATGCCGAAGTCGCGCACGAACTCCGTGGGCCGCGTGTCGAGACCACCGTAGATGTAGACCTGCTTATGCGTGGCCGAGCCGTAGCGGCTGTATTCGGTTGCGGACCGGCTCAGCGCGGTTTCCATGCAGCTCAGGATTTGGCCGGCGAGCTTGCCGCCGCCGATGGCATCGAAGGCGAGCGTCGCGCCGGTCGCAGCAATCGCGTCGGCGAGATCCTTCATGAAAGTCGGGGTTTCGCTATTGCAGACGTGCGTCGCGCCGATGCCCGCGAGCAAATCCGCCTGGTCTTGCTTGCGCACGATGTTCACCAGGCCGACACCATCCTCGAGACAGATGCGATTGAGCATCTGCCCGAGGTTGGAGGCTGCAGCGGTGTGGATCAGCGCGGTGTGGCCTTCGCGTCGCATGGTCTCGACCATGCCCAGCGCGGTCGGAGGATTGACGAACGCGGACGCGCCTTCGACCGGCGTCGCGCCATCGGGAAGGAGCAGGCACTGCTCGACCGGGACGCAACGATGTTGCGCATACATCGCGCCGCCCAGTGCCGCAACCGCCTTGCCCATCAACGCGCGCGCCGCATCGGACGATCCCGCTTCGACGACCACGCCCGCGGCTTCGTTGCCGACCGGCATCGATTGATCGACGCGCGCCGCCATCGCCTTCATCGCTGCCTCGGAAACAGGCGCCGTGATCATCGGCAGCCCATCCTTCAGCGAGGCGGTGGCAGCGCGCATGTCGGCCGCACCGAACAGCAGCCCGAGATCGGACGGATTGATCGGCGCCGCTTCGATGCGGATCAGCACTTCGTTCGATGCGGGAGACGGAATCACTACGCGAGCCAGCGACACTTCGAGCGTGCCGTCGCGCTTGACGAGCGAACGCAGTTGCAGGCCGGTACGTTCGGTTGGATTGTTCATGGGATCCTCGGCGGTTCGGATTCGAAGCGGGACGCGCAGCAGTGTTTCCTATCGGCTCTTGGCCAAGCCGATGAAGAACATCTTCCAGAACTCCGGAAAGCGCATCCCCGAGCGCCTGTGGAATGGATCGTTCACGACCAGAGGACCCCAGCGGCCGCGATAGCCCGACTTGCCGTCATCGCTGGGCCACCACACCTGCGTGGACCGGTCGACGATGAAATCGTAGTGGCGATTTCCGACCTTGTCGCTGCGGCTGTTGTTCCAGCTCAGCGAATTGGCCATTGGGAAAAAACCGAAGTCCTTCAAGTCCAGGTCCTTCGGTCCGATGATCTGCTGCGAAAAAGGATCTGTTGCGCCCGCCCCCACATCGGTCGCAGGCCTGACGGGAGGGTCCAAGCCGATGCCGCCACTGGGCCCCGAGGCTATTGGTACCAGTGGAAGCCCTTCGAGGGCCGTCGCGACCGCGCCGCCGATGAGGCCCGGAATTCCGCCCAGCAACAAGCCACCGACGACCTTCGCCCAAGCGCCGGCGGGGCTGCCTTCATCGTCGCTCGACGCAAGCGTATCCCGATACTCGTTGAGCGCATCGGGCGAATCGAATTCCCCGCATACGGCGGGCGTGGACTCGGGCAGATAAGGATCGACTTCGTGCGTGCCCGGTTGCAGATGAAGGCTGTGCACGCCGAGCGACACGTACAGCACCGCATGTCCCTCGACGGTTTGCGGAAGCAACTCTTCGTGAATGTCGGTCTTCGCCTGCCACTTTGTCACCGTCATGCCGATGCGACGATCCGCGTCGAGCCCCTGTCCAGTTCCCGCGTTGAAGCGTCCCGTGCGCCCGATGAATTTCGGCTGGAACGGCGCCGTAGCGCTTTCTTTTTCGAGCAGGATGGCCATGCACGCCCACTCGCCGACGTAACTGGACACTTCAATCCCGCTTTCGGTCGTGTCGCAAGGCGGCGGCAATGTCTCGTCGTGCGTGGGAAAGAAGAAGTAATAGCAAAGCAGGGCCGGATTTCGCGGCGCGAGTTCCGCGAATACCGCGCCCAGGTCAGGTGTCGCGAGCGAATCGGAAAACCGAGCGAACAGGATTCGCAGGCGCTCGGTCGAGTACAGCTCGGCGTGGTAGTACAACTGGCTGTTGCGCAGGTCGTCATCGTTGCGATAGAGAGCCTCGACCTTCTGTCGATCGGTGTAGCGGTTCTCGCTGGTGCTCGTGACATCGACCGAATCCTTCCAGCCCGTGAGCTCGAGAAAGTGCTGCTCGCCGTTGTCCGCTAGGAAGGGGAACGCGGACTTCTCCTTGGTGCCGATGTAGACGTCGGCGGGGCCGACTTCGCCCGGGGCGTTGGACGCGGCGATCCCGCCCTTCCGGATCATCGGCACGCGGTTGAACGGTTGACCCTTGCCGCCCCAGGAATCCTTCTGGTCGAAGGGACGCTCCGCCTTCCACAGCGCGCAATGTTCCATGTAGCGCTTCGCATCCGAAGGATTCGATTGCTCCTGCGGATGGAAGACCAGGAACGGTTCGAAGCGGCGTGCGAGCGCGACGACATCGTCTGCCATGGTGCTCTCCGGTCAGCTCGGTTGATGGACTTGTGGCGTGTGCTTGATGACGAGCTTCAGGAAAGCCTTGAACTTCGGATCGCAATCCAGTGCATCGTAGGGCAGGTCTTTCAGGATCTTGGTCAGGCAATCCGTGTTCAACAGAGCCTGCACCGTGGCGGCGTCGGCGAAGGAAAAGCCCACCAGCTCCAGCCACTGGCTCCACGTGGCGATCAGCTTCTTCATCTCCGGCCCGTCGATCTTTCCCGCCTTCCACAACTCCAGATACTTCTCGCACGTCTTGATGTAGCGATCGCGCGTTTCCGGACCTTTAGCCACGATCGATCGCCGGACCTCATCGACCATCGCCTTGAGCAGCGCGTCGACGCGATGAGCGCAGTCCGGGTTCTTGAGCAATGCCTTGGAAAGGGAATGGAAGAACCGCTTCCAGCAATCGGCGCCGCCGTTTCCCATGGGGCGTCCGAGGAACTCCCTATCCATGATGTGCGGGTCGAGCCGCCAGATCTTGACTTCGTCGATATCGCCGCCGAGAAAGCAGGCGTGGTTGCCTTCCGGCTCATTGCCGATGCAAAGGCCGAGCGGTCCGGCGCGGGGGACGCTCGCGAGCAGTCCCGAGCGCCGCGCAACCAGTTGCTCATCGACGTACATCTCCATCGTGTCGATGCCGTCGTGCATGAAACCGAGCTTGAGCCAGCGACCACCTACCGGCATGGTCCAACGCGGGGAGACGACACCGTCGCCTTCGGAATCCAGGCCGTCGCTATCCGATAGCGGATGCGTGGACTTGCCGCGAAACGTGGCGCGCAACTGGTTTTCGACCAGGTAGAAGCTGAAGGAATTGTGGCCCGCAACCAAGGTCGATACGCGGTTCAGAAGCTTGGTACGGCGCACGGTCGCTTCGACCTTGATGCCCGTGAGCGATTCGGACGCAGGGCTTTTCTTCACGACGATCCGGCTTTGAAGCGACAGGAACCGGATTGCGCCCGAGCCTTGCGAAGCGCCGTCGGGGAGGAATTGCGTACCGAATGCCTGTCCGTGACTGTCGTAGTCCGTCAAGTCCACCGGAAGACCATTCCATCCGGAATACGCGTGATGACAGATCAATTCGAAATTGCCGCTCATCGATCGCTCCCAGTGGAAATTCTTTTTCCCTTTTGCGCGCCGTGTTCAATTTCGAACGTGATCGAGGATTTGCTCTTATTGAGCGGGACGGCGGGCCATCGTATTCGCTAAGTCCTCCCTTGAACAGCGCCAATATTCACGGTTGTTTCCTCAAGGGTTGCGGCATGCTGCTTCGCGCTTCCTGCCTTGTTCACGATAGGAAGGCTCGCCGTGGGCATGCATTCGACAAGCTCGACAGAGGAGGCGGTAATGGAGATGTGATATCGCCCAGGGCCAGTATTTGACCGGCACACCGCCCAATCACTTTTCTCGCCTTGCCAGCGCTAAAGGCCGACCAGATAGTGCGCGAGGTTCTCGATGTCCTGCGCGTTCAAGGTTCGCGCAACGCTGGTCATGCTGCCCGCGTCGTTGGTGCGCGTGCGCGCCTTGAAGTCCGTGAGCTGCTTGACGATGTACGCGTAGTTCTGCCCGCCCACGCGCGGTATCTCGTTCTGTCCGGCGAAACCACCGAGATGACACATCGTGCACAGCGTCTCGTCGGCCTTGAGCTTGCCCGCCTTGGCCTTTCCCGAATCGGCGGCGAATGTCTGCGGCGGCGGCTTCTGCTTGGAGAAATAGTCCGCAAGCTCATGCATCTCATCGCGCGACAGCCCGGCGGCCATCGGCGTCATCAATTCATTTTCCCGACGCCCTTCCTGGAAGTCTCGCAACTGAAGATAGAGATAACGCGAAGTCTGCCCGGCGAGGATCGGATAGACCGGCAGCGATGCCAGAGCCGCGGGACCGTGGCACGCCAGGCAGGTAGGAACCTTCGCCGGGACCGCGTCGACCGCTTGCGCGGTCGAGCGGCTGCTTGCGAGCGCCAGTGCAACGGCCCCGGTCGTCAATGCGACGAACCGAACGATGCGCGGGCTCGTCCGCGACCTCACGGCAGCGCGAACACGAGGATGGTGTTGCCGCGCTTGAAGTCGATCTGCGTGTTGCCGCCGGCAGCGACCGCGATGTACTGCTTGCCGTTCGCCATGTACGAGACCGCCGGCGCATTGACGCCCGCGCCGCACTGGTATTGCCAGAGCATCTTGCCGGTCTTGGCATCGAACGCGCGGAACAGGCCGTTGCCTTCGCCGTTGAAGACGAGATTGCCCGCAGTGGCCAGCACGCCCCCGATCAGCGGCTGATCGGTGTCGAACTTCCATTCCATCTTGCCCGTATCGATGTTGACCGCGGCCAGCCGTCCCGATTGCTTCTCGCTCGGAATGACCTTGAACGCGCCGCCCAGCCACAGCTTGCCGCCGGGGTAGTTCGATGCTTCGACGTGATAGGTCATCGGTTGATGCAGGTTCGCCGCATAGGCCAGGCGCGTCTTCGGATTGAACGCCATCGGGCTCCACTCCACGCCGCCGTTCGCGCCCGGCAACATGCGCGCGCCCTGTGCTGTCGGAAGCACCCACATGTTCTCCTGCGGGATCATCGCTTCGCTGAAGCGGATCAGTTCGCCGGTGGCGCGGTCATGCACGTACACGTGGCCGGTCTTGCCGCCGTGGATGGCGACCTTGCGCATCTTGCCGTCCTTGCCCTTGGCCTCGGTCAGGATCACCGGCGACACGGCATCGAGGTCCCACACGTCGTGCGCGATGTATTGCGAATGCCACTTGTACGCACCGGTGTTCAGGTCGACCGCGACCATCGAGTTCGTGTAGAGGTTGTCGCCCGGGCGCTCGGCGCCGTACAGATCGGGGCTGGGATTGCCGACGACGAAGAACGCCAGGTTGGCTTCCTTGTCGATGGCGGGCGCCATCCACACGCCGCCGCCGAGCTTCTTGGCGAAGTCGCTGCCCTTGGCCAGTTGCGCCTTCTCGGCCGCGAGGTCGCGATGCATGTTGCGACCGGTCGCGTCGTTGACGGCCCATACGCCTTCACTGCCGGTATCGGGAATCGTGTTGAAGGTCCACAGCAACTTGCCGTCGTTGGCGTCGAAGGCCTTCACGAATCCGCGAATGCCGTACTCGCCGCCGTTGGTACCGATCAGCACCTTGCCGTTCACCGCGACCGGCGCCATCGTCTCCGAATAGCCGGCCTCGGGATCGGCGATCTGCGTGGCCCACAGCACCTTGCCGGTCTTCGCATCGAGCGCGATCAGCTTGGAGTCGAGCGTGCCCATGAAGAGGCGGTCGCCCATCACCGCGACGCCGCGGTTGTTCGGCCCGCAGCAGAAGGTCGTCACCGCGCCCATCTTGTGCTTGTAGTGCCAGAACTCCTTGCCGGTCACCGCATCGAGCGCGTACACGTGGTTGAACGAGGTCGTGACGAACATGATCCCGTCGACGACGATCGGCGCGGTCTCCATCGACTCGATCACTTCGGTCTGGAACTGGAACGCGGGCCTGAGCTTCGATACGTTGCCGCTGTTGATCTGCGTGGCCGGGTAATAGCGCGTCTGCGCATAGTTCATGTTCGAGTGCAGGAAGTTCGACGCATCGGAGTCGGCCGCATCGAGCTGGCGCTGCGCGACCGAGATCGTCTTCGGTACGGGCGTTCCTGTCGCGGCCGCCTGACCCGACACCTCGGCCTGCGCGAACACGCCACCGGACATGGTGGCCAGCGCGAGTCCGCCGATGAACAACGATGTGGAACGGCGTGAAGGGTTGGTTCGAAACATTGCATTCTCCTCAGATGTGTTTCGTCACTTATCTGCTGTCTCGTCGACGTCGCGACCCTGACCCGCGAGCTCGTTTGCAGCTCTTGGCGGCACGCGGATCGTGAACGTGCGAGACGGGGCAGTCCGGCGGCTCGTTATCCTAGCGACATTCATGAGAACTGAATATGAGATTCAGTTGCCCCGCTGTTGTATCCACAACCTCGAACGCCGAACCATGATGCGACCTCCCCGAAGGCTCATGCGGCCTGCTGCGATCTCCATTCTTCTTGCGCTGCTGCTGAACGGCATCCCCCAGGCGCGCGCGCAGGTCGCGCCCGCGATTGCGTTGAATGTCCAGTTGCTCACCGCTGCGCGGCAGAACGAACTGGCCGATGTCAGGCGTCTGCTCGCACAGGGCGCGATGGTCGATTCGAGAAATCGCCTGGGAAAGACCGCGCTCTTGCTCGCGTGCGAAAAAGGGAACGACGACATGGCTACAGCGCTGCTTGCGGCCAACGCCGATGTCAATCTCGCGTCCGTCGAACGCGTCACGCCGCTGATGGCCGCCAGCTACAGCGGCAATGCGGCGCTGGTCAAGCGCCTGTTGGCGGCCGGCGCTCGCACCGATCCGGTGGACCGCATGGACAAGCCCGCCGTCGTCTATGCGGCGGGCCAAGGCAACGCAGCCGCGCTCGACGCGCTGCTGGCGTCGGGCATCGATGTCAATGCCACGTACGAACACCAGCTCACGCTGTTGATGTGGGCAGCCGGCCAGGGTCACGCCGATGCCGTGCGATTGCTGCTCGCACGCGGGGCCAATGCGCACATGCGAGACGACCGCGACCTGACTGCGGCCGACATCGCACGCGCGGCCGGCCATGAAGTGCCCGCCCGCACGGCAGGCCTTCTCTGAAAGAGGGCGCGCGCGGCGGCCCTAGCGCGCTTCGATCGGCCGGTGTTCTCCGGCCGAGTCGAACCGATCACTCCTTCAAGAATCGATCGATCTCGTTGAAGAATTCGAAGCGAGGCTTCTCGAACAGAACGAAGTGCGTGGCGTCCTTGATGACTACGCTGCGCTTGGACGGGACGTTGGTCAGGTCGCGCATCAGCAATTCGCGGTCTTCGGGGTATGACCAGGTGTCGTACTCGCCCGCAATCAGCAGCACGGGAACATAGATCGACGAGGCGTTCCAGATCGGCCTGCCGGTTGCCTGCATGAAGGAGTCTTCCAGCACGCCATTGGGAGCGCGCAGCGATGCAGGGTTGCGGCTGGTGCTGCTCGGATCGGTCGCGAGGCAGGCATTCCAGAACGCTTCGGGAATCGCCGGATCGCGATATAGATTCTTGTCGGCGACCGGAATCTCGCCGTCCCAGCGGGCCGTGTTCTGCGCGACGCTCGCGGTGCGGTACGCGCCCATCGCCGGATTGAATTCGTAGGGCTTGCGCTTGTTCTGCAAGGCACTGCCCGCACCGAGGTTGGTGTGCGCGGGCAACGCATAGGCGGGCGCATACATCACCAGCTTGCGCACCTTCTCGCTGTTCAACGACGTGTAGTAGCCACCCGTCATGGCGCCCCACGACCAACCGATCAGGTTGACCTTGTCGATCCCGTGCTTGCGCCGAATGTGATCGACCACCGCACCAATGTCGCGGATCGCCAGAAAGGAGCGCGACAGCGGTTTGTTGGCGGCAGCCGGTTGATCCATGGCCGCCTGGCGGCTCGAAAATCCGTAGTTCCGCTTGTCGAACATGTAGACGACGTAGCCCTTGGCGACCATCCAGTCCGCCCACGAATAGTCCTGATACGCGAGATCGAAGTCACACGTGGAAGGACCGGTGGCACCATGGATGAACACCACGACGTTGTCGTTGGTGAAGCGCGTATTGCCGGCCGCCATCTTCTGACGAACGAACAGACGGACCCCCGGATCGGTTCCGTCGATGAGCTCGTCCTTCGCGACCACCTTTGTCTGTGCCGAAGCGATCGACGAAGCAAGCAGAGCCGACAACAGACAAGCCGTGACGACACTGAACATTCCGATAACGCGCATGCACGTCTCCTGGGCGATGTGAATGGACCGATCCCGTGGTTCTTCGCAACGGTATGTCGCGCTGGGACGCGACACAACGGCTCGCATCGTATCGGCAACGAGGCTACCCGAATATCAGGGTCTCCTCGCGGTCCTCAGTGCGAACCGAGCGCGCGATCGGCAGGTCGTCCTCAGCCGAGCGTGAACTCCAGCTTGCCGAGCTTCTCGATTTCGCTGACGACCTCGTCGCCGGCCTTGAGCCAGTTCTGCTTGTCTTTCGGATAACCGAGAATCACGCCCTCGGGCGTGCCGGTGAAGATGATGTCGCCGGGTTCCAGCGTCCAGTGCTTGCTGATATACGCAATCATCTGCTGCGCGTTGAAGATGAAGTCGGAGGTGTTCGACGATTGCCGCTGTTCGCCGTTGACGAAGGTGCTGATCTTCAGGTTGTTGGGATTGCCCGCCAGATCGGCCGAAACGAAATACGGACCGATCGGCGCGAATTGATCGAGCGTCTTGCCGATCATCCACTGGCCCGCGGGCAATTCGGTCTGCAGGTCGCGCGCGCTGAAGTCGTTCGACGTGCAATAGCCGGCCACGTAATTCAACGCGTCGGCTTCGGACACGTTGCGCGCGGCCTTGCCGATCACGATCAGCAATTCCGTTTCGTAATCGAACTTGAATGCCACGTCGCGCGACGGAAGCTTGACCACCGTGCGATGCGGCGTCAGTGCGTTGTCGTACTTGTTGAAGAGCGGCGGCACGCGCGGCTCGGTCGCCCCGATCTCCTTGGCGTGCCGGCGATAGTTCAGACCCACGCACACGATCTTGCCCGGCTTGGCGAACAGCCGCCCGTGCCGGATCTTCGACTCGTCCCGCATCGCGACGCCCGACGACGCGGCCCGCTCGACGACCGCGTTCAGCGCGGCGGCATTGCCTTGCTGCAGCAGTTCGTCGAGGGTCAGCGGCGTTTCCATCTTCAAGGCCTGCGCGATGGCTCGCACATCGATGATGCCCTTGGGCATTACGACACCCAGGGTTTCGGTGCCGTCCGCATTCGCCAGCGAAAGCAGTTTCAGGTTGCGCGGCATGGTCGGGGTCCACGAGCGGACGGTCTTGTCGGCGGCGACCGATGCGCGGGTAGTCGTCAGCAGGGCTGCGCCCAGGCCCGCGCCGCCAGCCGCTTTGATAAAGCTGCGTCTCGAACTCATCATGTCTCCTTCGGTGATGCTGCTGCGGCTCGGCGTTCTAACGCCGTTTGGCTTTCCTCTTCTTCGTTGCAGCTTTCGCCGCAGTCCTGGTTTTCACCTTCGGGGTCGCTTTCGCCGCGGGCGTGGCCGCAGGCTTCGGCATGAAGGCGGACATCCAGAAGTCCGTCCCCTGCTTGACGCTCTCTTTCATCAACGCGGTGGTCTGGCGCTTGGCTTCGGCGGTTGCATGCGCACGCGCCGTGTTGGCGACGGTGTTCGCGCCGCTCAACCACATGCTCATGAATGGGTTCTTCTTGAGCCAGGGATTTTTCATGGGGGTGCTCCAGTGAGGGCGGGCCGCGTTCGGGAGAAGGGTCCGTGCCCGATCGACCGCCGTTGTGCCCGACTCTACCGCGCCGCACGTGCTGCGCTTGTCGGCGGTGCGCTGCATTCCCTGTCCTCCGCCCCGATCAGGCGACCGTCCCCATCGGAGTCGCGACATCTTCGAGCGCTCGCCGTTCCGACGCCACCCCCCAGAACGCCTGCACGATCGATGCGGCGATCATCAATCCCGCGCCCAGCAGATAACCCATCAACACCTGCGCGCGCGAGCCGGTGTCGATCAACGCCCCGAACACCACCGGCCCCGCGATCCCACCCAATGCCGTGCCGATCGCATAGAACACCGCGATCGCCAGCGCACGAATCTCGAGCGGGAAGGTCTCGCTGACCGTGAGATACGCCGAGCTCGCCGCTGCCGACGCGAAGAAGAAGACCACGGTCCACGCGATCGTCTGCGAGGTCGCATCGAACACGCCGCGCTCGAACAGCAAGCCGCTCGCGGCGAGCAACACACCCGAGATCGCATAGCTCGCGGCGATCATCGTGCGGCGGCCGACAGTGTCGAACAGCGGACCGAGGATCACCGGTCCGGCGAAGTTGCCGAGCGCGAACGGCAGGATGTACCAGCCCACGCGGTCGTTGTCTATGCCATAGAAATCGGTGAGCACCAGCGCATACGTGAAGAAGATCGCGTTGTAGAAGAACGCCTGCGACGCCATCAATGCGAGGCCGACCAGCGAACGGCGTCGATACGTGACGAACAACACGTCGACGATGGCGCGAAGCGGCGTGTGGTCTCGCGGATGCAATCGCAGTTTCGACAGTGGCGTGGTCGATGCGGGCGCATGAGCGCGACGTTCGATGTCGGCGACGATCGCCTCGGCTTCCGCCATCCGCCCGCGCAGCATCAACCAGCGCGGGCTCTCGGGAATCCACAGGCGCATGCCGATGATCGCAAGGCCGAGCAGCGCGCCGATCGCGAAGCACGCGCGCCAGCCGAGGTCATTGCCGAGCACGTTCGGATCGAGCAGCACGATCGAACCCGCGGCGCCCGCCGCGGCGCCCACCCAGAAGCTGCCGTTGATTGCGAGGTCGGTGCGGCCGCGTACCCGCGCGGGCGTGAGTTCCTGGATGGTCGAATTGATCGCCGTGTATTCGCCGCCGATGCCCGCCCCAGTCAGAAAGCGAAACAGCACGAAGCTCTCGAAGTCCCACGAGAAAGCGGTTGCGGCAGTCGCCGCGATGTACAGGAACAACGTGACGAAGAAGAGCCTGCGGCGGCCGAGGCGGTCGGTGAGCCAGCCGAACAGCAGGGCGCCGCCGACCGCGCCCGCGAGATAGGCGCTCGCGGCAACGCCCACGTCGGCATTGCTCATGTGCAACGAAGGGCTGGTCTTCAACGCGCCCGCAACCGCGCCTGCGAGCGTGACTTCGATGCCGTCGAGGATCCACGTGATGCCGAGCGCCACCACCACCAGCGTGTGAAAGCGCGACCACGGCAAGCGGTCGAGGCGGGCGGGGATGTCGGTTTCGATGATCATGAGCCGTGAAGCGTCGGACCGATGACTGCTATCGGCGTTCGCGACGGCGAGGCAGAAGACGATCCATAGGTAGCATGCTATTACCCGCCATCGGAGGGCGCGCCGACAATCACGAGCCGATAAGCCCAAACAATCCCCCATGCCAAATCAGAATTCACTACGCATCGCTTCAGGGTTGTTGGCTGTCCTGATGACCGCATTCACTTCGGACAGCCTCGCCAGCAACGCATTGGCGAAGAAGAATGACTGCCTCGGTTGCCACGCCGCCGCCGCCAAGTTGGTGGGACCGGCGTATCAGGAAGTCGCCGAAAAATATGCGGGCCAACCCGACGCGATAGCCATGCTCGTCAAGAGCATCCGCAACGGCAGCGTCGGCAAGTGGGGCGACATCCCGATGCCTGCGCATCCTAAGCTTTCGGAGGCCGATGCGAAGCGGCTTGCGACCTGGATCCTGGGCGGCGCGAAGTAAGCAACGATGTCTCTTCCATCCGTGCTTTCCCTGTAGGTAGCTGAATAACACCTCCCTCCACCGTGCGGGTGCACACTCGCCTTCGTTCGACGCCAAAAAAAACAGGCGCGACGCCCCCGAAGACCAGGAGACGAACATGCGTGTGATACCCATTACACCCGCCATTGCACCAGCGGCGCCGCGCGCCGTCGAAGGCACCGGCTGCGAGGAACACGACGGCCGCGTTCCCAAGCTGAACATCCCATTGGCCCGACGCGAATTCCTGAAAGGCTCCGGGATACTGATCGGTATGTTGGCGACCGGATCGGTGATCGCGTCGCTCGCTCCGTCTCCGGTGTGGGCCGTGGAGTTGAAGCAACTGAGCAAGAGCGAAGGCGAGACGCTGATGGCGATGGGCCGCACGCTCTATCCGCACAAGAAACTGCCCGACGCGGTCTATGCGCTGCTGGCGAAAGACCTCGATGCCAAGGCCGCCGGTTCGGCCGACGCCGCGACTATGCTGCGCGGGGGAATCGCCGGACTCGACACCGCGGCCGGCGGCAGCTTCGTCAAGGCGACTCCCGCAAATCGGCTCGCGATCGTCAAGGGAATCGAGGGCACGCCCTTCTTCAACACGGTGCGCGGGCAGTGCGTCACCTCCCTTTACGACAACGACATGGCGTATGCCGTGTTCGGCTATCCCGGTTCCTCCTGGGAAAAGGGCGGCTACATCACGCGCGGCTTCCAGGATCTGAAGTGGCTCCCCGCACCGCCGGTCGCGGCCAGTCCGCCCCCTTACTTCGGCTGAGGATCCTTCGGGAATCGGTTGAACGCGGCGGGACAGGCAGCAGCGGCAGAACACATACAAATCGGGGGACGTGATGGCGAAGATCGATTTCAGCGACGACTCGGCAGTGGTCATCATCGGGTCGGGCGCGGGCGGCGGGACGCTGGCCAACGAGTTGGCTCAAAAGGGCATCAAGGTGGTGGTGCTCGAAGCGGGTGCGGTGCAATCCAGCGCCACCTTCATCAACGACGAATGGAAGTCGTTCGTCCAGCTCGCGTGGCTGGACAACCGCACGACCTCGGGCACCTGGCGCGTGGCGAAGGACTTTCCCAATCTGCCCGCATGGATCTGCAAGACCGTCGGCGGAACCACGACCCACTGGGCCGGCGCGTCGCTGCGTTTCCAGGAACACGAGTTCAGGGCACGCACCGTCTATGGCGACATCAAGGGTGCCAGCCTGATGGACTGGCCGCTGACCCTGGCCGACATGGAACCGTACTACGCACGCGCCGAAGACAAGATGGGTGTGACGCGCACCAACGGCATCCCGGGTCTTCCGGGCAACAACAACTTCAAGGTCATGTACGCCGGCGCGACCAAGCTCGGCTACAAGGAAGTGCACACCGGCCGCATGGCGATCAACAGCCAGCCGCGCGATGGCCGCGCGCGCTGCATGCAACTGGGCTTCTGCTTCCAGGGCTGCAAGAGCGGCGCGAAGTGGAGCACGCTCTACACCGAACTGCCCAAGGCCGAGAAGACCGGCAACCTGGACCTGCGGCCCGAGAGCCACGTCACGCGCATCGAGCATGACGACAAGGGCAAGGTCAGCAGCGTCGTGTACTTCGACAAGGACGGCAAGGAGCAGCGCCAGAAGGCGCGCATCGTCGCGGTGGCCGGCAACTCGATCGAGACGCCGCGCCTGTTGCTGCTGTCCAAGTCGAACATGTTCAAGGACGGACTGGCGAACAGCTCGGGCCAGGTCGGTCGCAACTACATGCGTCACATGACCGGCTCGGTGTACGGGATGTTCAAGCATCCGGTGCACATGTACCGCGGGACCACGATGGCCGGCATCATCCGCGACGAAGCGGAGAACAACACCAGGCGCGGCTTCGTCGGCGGCTACGAGTTGGAGACGTTGTCGCTGGGCGTGCCGTTCATGGCCGCCTTCCTGAACCCGGGCGGATGGGGCTCCGAGTTCACCGAGTACATGGACAACTACACCAACCTCGCGGGCATGTGGATCGTGGGCGAGGACATGCCGCGCGAGACCAACCGCGTGACGCTGAACATGGACGTCAAGGACAAGCGGGGCAACCCGGTGCCCAACGTGCACTTCGACGATCACGACAACGACATCGCGATGCGAGAGCACGCATTCAAGCAGGGGCAGCGCGTGTATGCCGCGGCCGGCGCGGTCAAGTCGTTTCGCACGCCGCCGTATCCGTCGACGCACAACATGGGCACCTGCCGCATGGGCGCGAAGGCGTCCGACAGCGTGTGCAATGCCTACGGGCAGACGCACGACATCCCCAACCTGTTCATCTCCGACGGCAGCCAGTTCACCACCGGCGGCGCGGAGAACCCGACGCTGACCATCGTGACGCTGGCGATCCGGCAGGCGGACTACATCGCCAAGCAGATGACCGCGAAGACGATCTGATCTTCTTCGCGTCGAGGCAGCAGGCAGGAGCTCAGGAGGCAGCCATGTGTGAATTCTTCGTCAAGGCCGACCCGATTCAGTACGAGCAGCGCTCGCGCACCGTGCGCATCCACGGCGTGCTCACCAGCATCCGGCTCGAGAACATGATGTGGGACACCCTGGCCGAGATGGCCGAGGAAGAAGGCCGCACCACCAACGCGCTGATCTCGCTGTTTCACGACGAGATCCTCGCGCATCGCGGCGAGGTGCCGAACTTCGCATCGTTCCTGCGCGTGACCTGCATGCGCTACCTGCGACGGCGCATCGCGCGCAGCGAACAGGCGCCGCGCGAAGAGTCGAAAGCTTCGCGCGGCGGCCGGCCCACGTCTTCGCTGGCTGCAGTGCCCTCGCTGCCGATCGCGGCCGCAGGCGCGGCCGGTTCCGCCTGAGACCAACGCGAGAGGCCACGCACCGATGAGCTTCACCACCGAGACGCAACCGGGGGTCTGCGAACGGCCGGGCGATGCGTCGCGCGGCTTCGTGCTCAATCACAGCATGCTGCGCGTCAAGGATCCGCAGCCGTCGCTGGACTTCTACACGCGCGTCATGGGCATGCGCCTCTTGCGCAAGCTCGACTTCCCCGAGATGAAGTTCTCGCTGTATTTCCTGCATCGACCCGAAGACGGCCAGGCGCCGCCAGACGACGTGGGCGAACGCACCGCGTGGACGTTCTCGCAGCGAGCGATCCTGGAACTGACGCACAACTGGGGTACGGAAGGCGACGCCACGTTCAAGTACCACGACGGCAATGCCCAACCCCAAGGCTTCGGACACATCTGTTTCTCGGTCCCCGATCTCGATCGCGCGGTGAAGTGGTTCGACGAGAACCAGGTCGTGTTCGTCAAGCGTCCCGATCAAGGCAAGATGAAGGATGTCGCCTTCATCAAGGACCCCGACGGCTACTGGATCGAGATCGTCGAGCCGGCGCGGCTGAAGAACCTGGGTCGCTGATTTAGCGGCGTCGTCCGCGATCCTGTGGCGCTTGGCGGCGGAGCCGAGCCTGCGGCTCGATCAGAACGGCACGGTTTCGTCCATCACGAGTTCGGTCGCCTCGGCCGTATCATCCTCGCTGGTCGTCGTCGGAAAGGTGGGCAAAATCTCGTCTTCCTGCAGCATGACCAGACTGGTCGGCAGCCTGATCTCCCACGAGTCGCCGATCTGTTCGGGCGGATCGAGTTGCAGCCCGAGCTCGACGTCCGCGTACACGTCGAGCATGTCCTGCGAGGTGAACAACGCAAGCTTGCCGCCGCCCCAGATCAGCCCGGTCTTGAGAAACAGGATTACCGGCCTCTCGTAGCCGGGCCGGACCGGCACCACCACGCTCGCGCTTCCCGCTCTCAGGAACTGTTCGAAAATCGGATCGGCACCGCTCGCCTGTGCGAGGTCTTTCCAGCGCTCGGCGCCGGCCCAGAAATATGGGTGGAATTGATAGACGGTGCTCTCCCATTCGAACGCAAGCTGGAAAAACTCCGCGACCGATCCGTTGGCCAGTGGTGATCGCCAGTTGCCGAGCAGGTTGCCTTCTGCCGCGTCGTACACGATGTCGGGCGTGCCGTCTTCGGCCACCGCGATCGAGGTGTATCCCGCCGCCGTGCCCTCGGTGAGCAGGTCGATGCAGCCACGCTGCAGCTCGGTCAGCTCGATGCTGCGGTATTGGTCTTCACGCAACTGGAAGTTCTGCGCCTCGGTGCCCGTCTGTGCCTTGGCGTTGGCCAATGCGACGGCCTGATCGTAGGCCTGCTTCTTTGTGGTGTAGCCCTTGACGATCGCGGCGAAGGTCTGCGCCTTCCATGCATCGAAGGCCTCGTCGAGGCGGTAAGCCTTGTAGATCACGGTGAAGGTCAGCATGCCTTCGAAGTTGGCGACGATGGTGATGGGGATCGCACCTTGCACTTTTTCTCCGAAAGCATGCCAGTCCTCATCGATCGGTTCGAAGGTATTGAAGTTGGTCGTGATGATCTTTTCTTTTTTGTCGCTGCCGTCCGGGTTCTTGTACGCCGACAGATAGAAGTCTTTGCCGGCCACCTGCACCAGAACCAGATTCGCGTCCTCCACCTTCGAGCCGTCTTCACCGAGCTTGAGCGCATCGACGTACGAACTCAGGTTTCCCGCAGCGCCGGCCGAAGCGAACACGGCGACGCTGGTGATGCGGTAATTCGGATCGACCGTCAGCGTGTTGTCCGCCGCGACGTAGTTCAGGTCGCTCTTGTTACTGCCCCCCACGTCGTCGTGTTCCTTGATCGTCGACGCCTGCATGGCTTCGGGATACACGATTGCCTTGCTGCCCGTGAGGTACTCGGGTGGCGGCGGCTGGACGCTCACGTCATAGAGCGCCGCCAGCAGCGCGTAGTTGTCCTCCGTGATGTCGCGATAGCTGAGGAAGCCGCCGGTGGTGTTGGTGTCCGGCAGCGGATCGACCAGTCCCCGCCCGATGCGCGACGGATGCAGCGGCTCGACCAGGCCTTCCATCAACGCTGCCTCGTTCTGCGACAGCAGGCTGCGATAGAACGCCGCGGGTTCGGGCACCGCCAGCGAAAACATCAGCCGGCGTCCGTAGTTCAACAGGCGCGCCGTGTAGATCTTGTCAACCCATCGATACAGGCCGTTGACGTGGTCGCTGCCTTTCTCGTTGTTGAATCCGCGCAGCGACGTGTTCTGCGTCTCGGTCAGGATCGTGATCGAACTGGTTTCCTTGATGCTGCTCTTGACGCGCTTGGTGGCTTCTTCGGTGACGGTCTTCGCGTACTCCTGCGAGGTGGATTCCGACGTGGACTTCGAGGTGTCGTACGACGCATTGACCGTGGCGCCCACCTGCACCGGCCCGAACTTGCCCGACACGCTCACGCCCATCTGCACGCCGAAACTTTCGCTCGCGGTCTT
>JBBQCA010000037.1:0-20677 GCA_038318315.1 Burkholderiales bacterium
GGCACCGAACTGCCGGTGCTGGTGGACTTCTGGGCCACTTGGTGCGGGCCCTGCCGGCAGATGGCGCCGCACTTCGCCAGCGGCGCGCAGCAGTTGCCCGACGTGCGCTTCGCGAAAGTCGACAGCGACGCCGCACCGGAAGCCAGCGCCGCGTACGGCATCCGCAGCATCCCGACGCTGATCCTGTTCGACAAGGGCGCCGAAGTGGCGCGGCGCTCGGGGGCCGTACCTGCCGCCGAGCTCGTCGCCTGGGTGCGGCAGCACGTCGGTCATCGGGCGGCGTGATGCGCAACGTCACCGTCGGGCTCTGCAGCGCCCTGCTGGTTGTCGCGGTGCAGCCAGCCGCGGCAACCGACTTGGTCGAGGTCTGGCGCGCCGCGCAGCAGAACGACCTTGAGTTCACGGCCGCGCGTGCTGCGCACGGGGCCGGCGAGGCACGGCGCCTGCAGTCGGCGTCGCTGTGGCGGCCGACGCTGCAATTCACGGGCACGGTCGGTGGCGCCAGCAACGAGACGGCGACCCGCGGCGCACAGTTCTCTGCGCCGGGCTTCGGGCAGTCCAACGGCGCGGACTTCAACACCTCGATCAACAACGGCAACACGACGCGCTGGGCGCTGCAGGCGCGCCAGCCGCTAGTGAGCCGCGAGCGCGATGCACAGAAGCGCCAGCTTGAGCTGTCTGCCGACGTGGCCGATCTCGAGTGGCAGGTGGCCCAGCAGGCGCTGATGCTGCGCACCGCAGAGCGCTACTTCGACACGCTGCTCGCGAGCGAATCGCTGCGCGTGCTGCGCCGCCAGCAACTCGCGGTCGAAAACGCCAGCACCGAGGCGCGCGACCGGTTTCGCCTCGGCGACGTCCCTGTCACCGACACCTTTGAGGCAGCCGCGCGCGCCGAGGCCATCAAGGCCCAGGTGCTGGCCGCCGAGACGCAGTTGCAGCTCAGCCAAGCAGCACTGGCCGACGTCACTGGACTGCCGGAGACGGAGTTGCGGGCGCTCGCGCCGGCGGGCGATGTCGGGCCCCAGGACCTACCGGTGCTGAGTCAGTGGCTCGCCGAGGCTCAGGCGCGCAACCCGCAGCTGCGCATGCAGGTGGCTGGTACCGAAGTGGCACGACAGGAGGCCGCGAAGTTCAGCGCACTCGCGTCGCCTTCGCTCGATCTGATCGCGCAAGTGGCGCGGGAGCGGCTGAACGGTAGTGGTGATTTCGGCCCGGCGAGCAACAAGCTCAACAACGCGGTGATCGGCCTGCAGCTCACGGTACCGCTGTACAGCGGCGGCTACCGCAGCGCGAAGCGAGTAGAAGCGCTGCACTTGGCCGACAAGGCGGCCGCCGAAGCCGGCCACGCAGCGCAGCAGGTAGCGCAGCAGACGCGCGCCGCTTGGCTCGGGCTGACGGTCGGCGCCGGTCGGGTCGCGGCGCTGGCCGAATCGCTGAAGGCCACGCGATCGCGCCTGGACGCCACGCGCGTCGGGCGCCAGGTCGGCGACCGAACGACGCTCGATCTGCTCAACGCCGAGAACGACGCTGCAGGCGCCGAGCTTGCACTGATGCAGGCGCGCGTCACGCTGCTGCTCGATCGGTTGCGCCTGGCTGCACTCGCCGGGCGGCTCGATGAGTTGCAACTACAGGCCGTCAACGCGACGCTCCAGCCAACCGCGCCGCGTTGACGGGCCAGCCCGGCGACTTTCCATCGCCGCCACCAGCGCGCTGGCGGTGAGCGGGCCGATTCCCGGAATCGCTTCGAGCCGGCGGCTGGCTTCGCTGGTGCGATGCCACTGCTGGATCTCTTGTTCAGGTTCTTGAACGTCCCGATCGAGGGTCTTCAGGTGCTCCATCAGTCGGATGATCAGAAAGTGAAAGCGGCCAGGCAGCGACTCCCCGCCATCTTCGAAAATGAGATCGGGCACTCGATCGAAAAGGCAACGAATGCCTTGCGGGATGACCAAGCCGAATTCGGCTAGCAGGGCCCAGATCTGGTTGGCTTGTGCCGTTCGAGCCTTCACGAAGCTCTACCGGGCAGTGTGCAATGCGAGCACCCGACTGGTGACCCCGAGCGAGCGCGCAAAATCACAACTCGCGGCAGCGGAATGAAAAAGGCCTGCATCGCTGCAGGCCTTTGACGAACTCGGGCGCCGTCGGGTCGATGCGATTCGCGATTGCGCGTTGACGTTCACGCAGCGTGGCGATCAGCGCGTCGAAGTAACGCGCGTTGTCCACGAACTCGTATGCAGTGTTATCGATGCGACTCGTGATGGCGGCCATGGGCTTGCGTCCTTTCCATTCTTCGGATCAAGTCAAATCTGAAGACTTCATTTCCTGACAAGCGCGAGAAACTCCATGCGGGACTGCGCATTGCTCAGGAACGTGCCGCGCATGACGCTGTTGGTCATGTGCGAGCTGTCCTTGACGCCGCGCCATTGCGTGCACAGGTGATCGGCCTCGAGCACGATCGCGATACCGTCCGGACGCATCGCCTCTTCGAGCAGGTCGGCGAGCTGGACGACCGCCTCTTCCTGGATCTGCGGGCGACTCATGACCCAGTCGGCGATACGCGAGAACTTCGACAGGCCGATGAGATTGGACGATTCGTTCGGCAGCACGCCGATCCACAGCTTGCCGATGATGGGCACGAAGTGATGTGAGCAGGCGCTGCGTACGGCGATCGGCCCGATGATCATCAGTTCGTTGAGCGATTCGGCGTTCGGAAACTCGGTGAGTGCGGGCCTTTGGTGGTACCGGCCCTTGAAGACTTCGTGGAGGAACATGCGCGCGACCCTGCGCGCCGTCCCGCGCGTGTTGTGGTCCTGATCGGTGTCGATCACCAACGCCTCGAGTAGCGCCTGCATTCGCTGCGCGACTTCGTCCTCGAGTGCGTTCAACTCCTCAGCGTTCTCGATGAAGTCGGCAATATTGTCGTTGGCGTTCGCGCGATGCCCAGCCTCCTGAAGGCGACGCCGGATTTGCATCGACACGGATTTCGAAGGCCGTCGATGCGGTTTCGGTTTGGATTCGTCATGAACTGGCATGAGGCGCTTTTCGCTCTGTCGTGGCAAACGTCGGGACGCTAGTGTATTGCCTCTTCGTCGTATATTTTTGGTGAGCCACCTCTGGCATCGTCGAGCAGAGTCTGCAAGACTCCTATCGCTTCCAGGGCCACGCTGTTCGTAGATCGGAAACTCAATGGCGCTTCGCACATTGCGCGTGTTCATCTCGTCGCCCGGTGACGTCGCCGAGGAACGGGTCATCGCGCGCAGGGTCATCGGGCGTCTCGACTCGCAGTTCGGCGAACTCCTGCATCTGGAGGCGGTGTTCTGGGAACACGCGCCGCTGGTGGCCACGGCTTCCTTTCAGGAGCAATTGGCGAAGCCGAGCGAAACCGATGTCACGATCGTGATCCTGTGGTCGCGCCTGGGCACCGCCTTGCCGTCTCACATTCGACGCGAAGACGGCAGCGCCTACGCGTCGGGAACGGAGTTCGAGTTCGAGGACGCCGTCACCGGATTTCAGCGATACGGAAAGCCGCGCCTGCTGGTCTATCGCAAGACGGCGGCGACGACCGAGCCTGGCGACCTGAAGTCGCTCGAAGACGCCGTGCGGCAGAAGCAGGCGATGGAACGCTTCGTTGCGAAATGGTTTCGCAACGATGCCGACGGAAGCCTCAAGGCCGCGTTCCACAACTTCGCATCTCCCGCGGAATTCGAGGACCTGCTCGAAGCGCACATGACCCGGCTTGCGGAGCAGCATCTGCCCGCCGGGGCCGTCGTGCACGGCGGCGCACCGACCTGGCGAGGAAGCTCGCCGTTTCGTGGACTCGAAGTCTTCGAACCGCAGCATTCACCGGTGTTCTTCGGGCGCACCGCTGCGGTTGCCAGCATGCTGGCCAAGCTTCGCATGCAGGCTGAGAAGCGCAAGGCGTTCGTGCTGATCGTCAGCATGAGCGGCGGCGGCAAGTCTTCGCTGGTGCGCGCGGGCGTGCTGCCGCTGATGGTGCAACCGGGCGTGGTCGGGACGGCGACGTTGTGGCGTCATGCGGTCATGCGGCCGTCGGACGGTCGAGGTCATCCAACGCGAGCGCTGGTGCGAGCCCTGTTGCTCGCGACGATGATCGATGCGAAGGAGGAGAACGATCTCGATATCGACGAGAGTGCCGTTGAACTTGAACCACCGCTCGACCTAGCGCGGCGCATATGCGATCGACTCGATGCGATCGCCGCGATCGCTCGCGACCAATCGCCCGTCGATGCGTCCGAATGCCATCTGGCCCTGGTCGTCGATCAATTGGAAGAAGTGTTCTCCGACGAGCGCATCGCGGAGCAGGACAGGGACTCGTTCTTCGCGGCCATCGACGCGCTGGCGCGCAGCGGCAAGGTGTGGGTCATCGCCACCATGCGCAGCGACGCATACCCGCGGATCTCCGAGCAACCGCTACTGGTCGCTCTCAAGGAGGGCGAAGGTCAGTTCGATCTCTTGCCGCCGAGTCTTCGAGAGATCGGACAGATCATCCGTTTTCCGGCGGCTGCGGCCGGCCTGCGCTTCGAGGTTCGCACCAGCACCGCCGAACGCCTCGACGACGTGATCCGCGATGCCGCCGCAAAGAATCCGGGCGCGTTGCCTCTGCTGCAATTCCTGCTCGAAGAGTTGTACCAGCGGCGGAACAAGGAAGACGTGCTCACCTTTCGAGCCTATGAAGAACTGGGCGGTGTCGAAGGCGCACTCGCGCAACGCGCTGAAGCCGTGTTGGCGAGTGTGAGCGAACGCGCGCAGAAATCACTGCCCTCGGTACTGCGCGAGCTCGTCACCTTCGGCGGCGACGACGAGTCCAAGCCGCTGCGTCGCGTCGCACCCCGAGACGCGTTCCAGTCGGACGACGAAAGAGAACTCGTCGATGCTTTGATCGAAGCGCGACTGCTCGTCAGCACGCTGGACGCGGACGGCCAGTCCGCGATCTCGCTGGCGCACGAAGCCTTGCTCGAGTTCTGGCCGCGCTTGAGGTCGTGGCGCGATGAAGACCGTGAGCTGTTGCTGGTCCATGCGCGGCTCGCGACCGCGACTCGCGCGTGGGAGAAGAATGCGCGAAGCGCCGACTTGCTTCTGGCGCGGGGCAAGCCATTGGCTGAAGCGAAGGAGCTCGTGTCTGCGGGTGTGCATCTGACGGCGCCCGAGTCCGCTTTGCTGATCGCTTCGGAGCGCCGTGCAAGGCGCTTCGCGCAGCTTCGCGCCGGCGCGATCATCGGGCTCGGTGTGCTCGCGGTCGTCGCTGCAGGCGCCGCGTACAAGGCCAATGTCGAATCGGGGCGCGCGCAGGTGCAGGCGACTACGGCGCAGCGCACGACGGATTTCATGGTGTCGTTGTTCGCGAATGCCGATCCGGATCAGAGTCAGGGTGAAAAGGTGACGGTGCGGGAGGTACTTGACCGAGGGGTCGGTCAAATAGGCAACGCTCTTCAAGGGGAGGACAGCGTGCGCGCGAATCTCCTCCGCGCAATGGGCGAGTCGTACGACGGGCTCGGCATGTATGCGAAGGCGAAAGAAGTCCTGCTGGAAGCGGTTGCAAAGGCTGAGCGCGGCGGCATTCCGGTCGATCTGATGCGCGCGCGCATGGCACTGGCCCTGAATCGCTATCAGGATGGCGACTATGACGCATCCGAAGCCCTCTACCGTGCCGCCCTCGTACAGGCACGCCAGATCGAAGGCGACGAGAGCATGGCTGTTGCGCAGGCCTTGACTGGAATCGGCCAGAACCTGGCCGAGAAGAACGCCCGCGAGGAAGCAGAGAGCAATCTGCGCAAGGCACTCGCCCTCGACATCAAGTTGCGCGGTGAGCGAGACAAGGATACGGCGCGGACCCTGGATGCACTGGGCCGATTGATGTACTTCGCCGGCCAATATGATGAAGTCGAGGCGCTTTATCGTCGGCTGATCGAGGTGCAGAAATCGGTGTATGGGCCGAGGCATACCTTCGTCGCCCGCACACTCAACAATCTCGCGACGGTAGAAAGTCAATTGGGGCGCTACGACGAAGCGGAACGAGCGTACGCGGAAGCGCTCGACATTAGGCGGGCCGTGCTCGGCGACAAACATCGGTCAACGGCGGTCGCGCTGAACAATCTCGGCAGGGTCGAGCTGATGCGGGGTCGGGTGGACGCTGCGCGGGCACACCTCTCCGAGGCCGTGGCCATCGACCGGAGCGCGCTGGCGCCTGGGCACGATGGATTCATCGTGCCTTTGAACAACCTGGCGATGGTCCTCATGGCGCAAGGCCATGCGGAAGATGCGAAGGCGTTGCTTGACGAAGCCGCAGAGATCGCGAAGTCGCGCAAGCACTGGATGCTCAACCAGGTTCTCGGGAACCAAGCGGAACAACTGCTCATGACAGGACGCGTCGCCGAAAGCCGTGCTGCCCTGGACCAGGCGAAAGCGTCGCTCACGTCGCAGTACGGGTCCAAGCTCACGACAACGGATGCGTGGCGGGTCGCCGTGCTCGACACGACGGAGGCGTCCTACGACCTTGCAATCGGTCACCCCGCCGATGCCCAACGCCGACTTGTCGACGCGTTGCCGAAGCTTGAGAAACAATTCGGCCCGCGCAGCTTCTTTGTCGAACGAGCGACAGAACGCCTCGCGGCTTCGGCTACTCACGCGCGCACCTCAGACTCGAAGTGAAAATTCACGAAGGCAAATGCCTGCTCAACCATTGACCCAACGCGCCGAATGGCTTACGTTCGCAGGAAAATTCTTGGAGGATGAGATGTCAAAAATCAAGTGGGCTTTTTCGATCGCTTTTGTCGTCTGCGCTGCATCGTTCTTAGCAAACAGCGCGCACGCCGGGCTTGACCTTGAGCTGGACCAAGGCGACAACTACGCCAGCGACGGCCAGCGATGGCCCATCATCGTGCCGCCGGTCCCGCTCTTCGGCTCCATCCCTTTCCCGCTCGACTTCGGGAGCGGCCCGGTATCGGGGCGCTTCGTCTTCATCGACCCGCACGGCCAGGTCCGCTTCACCGACAGCAGTGCTGTCGACACCGGCGACTTCATCAGCATATTGTTCGGAGCCGATCCATACGCGCCGCGGGACAACATCTCGCAGGCTCTCGGCGCGCTCGATCCGAGCCTGATCGACTCCACCCTCGCGCCCGCGTTCAACGACTTCTCGAAGCATCTCAACGCGTACCGCTTCCTCTTCAACTTCGTGTGTCCGTCGAGCAGCCCGTCGTGCTCCGGGCTACAGTTCGAGGCGACCGTGGTCGAACTCACCGCCGAAGCGTTCGTCCTTCAGTTCAATTACGGCACCAACGATCCGGTCCCCGGCGCCACCGCCGGTTTCCACATCGGCGCCAACACTGTCTCGTTCCCCGGGCCGTATTCGGATGCCGGCCCGGACTTCTGCTTCAGCCGCGGTGTCGCAAGCCGCTTCACGACCATCGCCGCATGCAGCGGCGCCGCCGCGGCCGTGCCGGAACCCGCGCCGCTGTGGCTCCTGGCCGGCGGTCTCACGCTCCTCGCCGCGTCGCGCATGCGACGTCGCGGCGCGACCTTGCGGACGCACTAAAGCAGCCGCCGCGCCGCATCGGCTCGCGTCTTGGATCGCGCGAGCAGTCTCGCCCGCATCGAGGCTCTGCTCGACAAGGGCGCGCCCTGGGAGGCGATCGACGTTTTCCGTGACGCGCTCGCCGCGCATGGCTCGGATGCGGAACTGCTCTATTGGGGCGCCCTCGCGCACGCGCGTTCGGGCGCGGGCCGCGAGGCGCGCGCGCTCCTCGATCGCGCGCAGACGGCGACCTCCATACCGCCGTCGCTCCTCCACGAGATACTGAGCCTGAATGGGCGTCTCCTGAAGGACCAGATAGACCGAGGCTCTGACGAACACTTCGACGCCGACCTGATCCGTCGCTCGCGTGACGAATATCTGAAGGCTTATGCGCTGAGCGGCGACAGCTTTCCTGGCGTCAACGCTGCGACGCTCTCGATGCTGCTCGGAGATCGCGCCGCGTCGCACGACCTGGCCGCCGAGTTGGTCAAACGTTTGATTGAAAAGACCACGCCGCTCACGAGTTGGGAGCACGTTGCATTGGGCGAGGCTCGTCTTCTGCTAGGAAGGCTTGCCGAAGCGCGCAGCAGTTACGCGCAGGCGTGCGCTCTTGCACCCGAAAGCGCCGGCAACGTGGCGGCCATGCGGCGTCAACTCAAGCTCTTGCGGCGCGTGCTTCCCGAAGCCGAACAGATACTCGAAGAACTTCCGGCGGCGACGGTGCTGGCGTTCGTCGGTCACATGGTCGATCGTCAAGGGCGGTCCGCACAGCGCTTTCCCGCAGCGCTCGAGCCGATGCTGGCAGCCGCGCTTCGCGAGAAGATGAAGGGACTTCATCATCCCGTGGTCTATACGTCGGCGGCATGCGGCGCCGACCTGCTCTTCATCGAAGCCGCGTTCGACCGCGGCGCCGAGGTCAACGTGGTGCTGCCTTTCGACCGCGCCGACTTCGTGCGCACGAGCGTGGCGGTCGGAGGCGCGCTCTGGTTAGCGCGCTTCGACCGCGCCCTGGAACGCGCCACCCGAGTCATCCTGGCCACGGAAGAAAGTCATCTCGGTGACGATGTCCTGTTCGAGTACGCCTTTTCTCTCGTGCAAGGTCTGGCGATCTTGCGGGCCTCTCAACTGCAGACCGAGGCATCGCTGCTTTGCGTGCTCGATTTCGATTCTTCGCCGTCGGTGGGTGGCACGCGCGCTGCTTACGACCGCTGGTCGCAGCGAACACGCCCGCCCGAGGTCATCGATCTGCGCACTTTGCGAAACGCAGCCGGGCTTTCGAGTGATGATCTCCACGCTGCCGTCGAACCACCATTAACGAAGTCTTCTCCCATTGCGCTAATCGAGCTGCGGCCGCAGCGCACGCTCAAGACTCTGCTCTTCGCGGACATTGCGGGATTCGGGCGATTGCACGACGCCTTCGCGCCGCTCTTCCATGATCGCTTTCTTCGACTCGTCGAAAAACAGATGTCGGCGTGCCCGGCACCGCCACTCGAGGCCAACACCTGGGGAGATGCGCTTTACGTCGTATTCGAGGCGCCCGAAGACGGCGCCGAATTCGCGCTCGGCCTGCTGGAGCGGATGCGCGCAGTCGACTGGACGACCGCAGGCTTGTCGGAAAGCAGCCGGATACGCGTTGCGCTTCACGCCGGACCTGTGTTCTGCGGATCCGATCCGATCATGAAGCGCGACAATTACTTCGGATCGAACGTGACCAAAGCCGCGCGCATCGAACCGATCACGCCGCCTGGTTTGGCCTATGCGAGCGAGGCGTTCGCCGCGACGCTGGCGACACGCGACGATGGCAAGTATGCATTCGAATACGTCGGCAATCTGGAGCTGGCAAAGGGCTACGGAGAGTCACGTATCTATCGGCTCGAGCGTGCTTGAAAAACACGAAGCGCCGCATATCGTCGCCACGATGAACTGCGGTTCGGCGCAAATCGACGGCCTCGAGGAAGGTGGCCTATATGATCTCCTGATCGTACAGGACGGACCTGGCACGATCCGCCTGCAGTGTCCGGTTCCCGAAGACGGCGACACGCAGAGTCAGGGTGCGCATCACGTGCGAGTCGCGTATGAATGCCGTGCGACGCCGGCGCCGGCCCGAAGCGGCAAGAAGCGCCGCGTCATCGCGTTGCGTCCGACACGCGGGACGCAGTCGCCACAGCCACCATCGATGAGCGCCGCCCGTTGATCGTCGTCAAGAAGCGACCGACGCGCGCTGGTACCCTGAAGGCCGCTGGCCAGCATCAACGATCGTCGTGTCGCTTCGTTCCATGGATTGCCCGGTCGTCCGATGCGCAGCAGTGTGCCGCGTCGATGCGCGCGCCTGCCTTGCGCCGGATCAAACGTCGGCTCGACCCGAGACCGACCGTCGCGCGATTGATTTGCATCAAGCGAGCGGACTCCGGTGTTGCCTACGCTGGTGCTCCCATCGACATCGGGAGCGTGGACATGATCGTGAACATCGGCATGACGGACGGCGCGATGCGCGTCCTGATCGGCGCGACATTGATCGGACTCGCCGCGTTCGGCACGGTCGGCGCGTGGGGCTATCTCGGCATCGTCGCTGTCGACCGGGCTGCTGCGGCGTTGCCCCGCCTCTCGGATCTTCGGCATCTCGACCTGCGCCGCGGAGCCGCGCTGACATGAATGGGCCCGTCGTCGCGACCTTTCCGGTCGACCTGCGTCAACAGGCCGACTATCAGTTCCAAGTCGTCTTCGGACAGTCCGGCATCCCACCCATCCTGACGGACGAGCCGCCGCCGCTGGGCAACGATATCGGTCCCAACCCGGCTCGCCTGCTCGGAGCCGCGGTTGGGAACTGCATGGCGTCGAGCCTGCTGTTCTGCCTGCGCAAATTCAAGAACGATGCCGAGCCGATCCGCGCATCGTGCAAGGTCGAGCTCGTCCGCAACGTGCACAAGCGCCTGCGCGTGGGACATATCGCAGTCGAGCTACGGCTCGCCGTCCCGGCCGCGGCCCTGCACTCAGCACAACGTGTGCTCGAGCAGTTCGAGGACTTCTGCGTCGTCACGCAGAGCCTGCGCGAATGCATTCCGGTGGACGTGCGCGTGCTCGACCGAGACGGCCTCGTGCTGCAGGCGTTGCACGAACAGGACGCACAGTCAACGGCTCCGCCGTGACGCTCGAGGGCAAGGTCCACACGTTGCGCGAGCGGGCCGCGGCGCAGGCTACCGAATGGTCCGTCGGTCACGAACCATCTCGTCGTCGATCCCTGAGCGGCTGGGCAGGGCGCCGCGCGCGTCGTGTCGTTCAGCGGCGCGCAGCCTCGCGCAGCGCCGCGAGCTCCTCGTGGATCTGCCGCAATTGCCGGTGCAGGTCCGAGAGGATCTCGCGCTCGATGCGACGCTCCTCGGATTGTATCCAGGAAGTCGCGATCGCGGCGGTCACCATCGACAGCACCGCGAAGCCCATCAGCACGACGAACACCGAGAAGATCTTCGACGCCGGAGTGCTCGGTACGACGTCGCCGTAACCCACGGTCGCGGCCGTCGTGAACGCGAGCCACAAGCCGTCCCCGAACGTCCGCACGGTCGGCTCGAGCCACCAGAACCCGAGGCCGCACAGCGCTAAGACGCCGATCGACAGCGGCAGCACGCGCGGCAGCTGCCCTCGCCAGAACGTCGGCCGCAACGAGTCGCCCATCCGCAGCACGACCAGCATCGCGGTGCCGAGACGCACGGTGATCCAGTCCACTTCGTCGCCGGGCGGCAGCACTGCGGACAACGCGAGTCCCACCGCGAGCAGGAGACCGAGCGCGTCGTGCGACGTGGGCGCGCCGCCGCCGCGCTTCGAGCCGAAGCGCTCGTTCCACAGCACCGTCACGGTCGCGACGAACGCAATCCCGTAGAGCGCGACGTGCACCACCGGTTGCACGCGCTGGAGCGCGAGATAGAACGCGGGGATGGTGCCGAGCAACGCACCGATCTCCACACGGCGGTACGCGCTCATCGCCGGCCCGTCGAACCAGCGCACCGCAGGGCGCGGTCTCCGGCGTTCGCGGACGGCCATCGGGGCATCGGATTCGACCATGCGTCATTCGACGTCACGACGCCGCACGGGCGGTTGACGTGGATCAAGACCGACCGCGATTGATCGCCGTCAAGGCGCCGCGTCGCGCACGCGTCGACACTGGGTGCTCCATTCACATTCCTCAGAAGCGATCCATGTACGCGCGCATTCTGGCACGAGGTACGCGATGCGGTCGTGCGTGCGGCGGACGGAACCGTTGCGACCGGAGCGGGGTGAAGGCGCCGCCGGCCCGCATCCGGGTCGGATGGTCATTGCGCACTCGCTGCCCATGAAGCGCGCGCTGCGGTCATGGGTTCGCAGCGCGGTGTTCGCCGTCGCCGGGCTGGCCGTGCCCGCCTCGAACGCCTCTGCGTCTCCCGAGCAGATGGCTTCGTCATACGAGCGCGAGGTGGTTCAGAGGCTGCAGGTGCCGGAAGCCGAGGCGCACCTCTACACGACGCTGGCCGCCGACGCGTTCAAACGTGCCGGCATCGCGTTCGAGAGCGGCTACGTTGCGATCGTCGATCGCAACAGCTTCGTGCAGGCGATCCTCGTCGTGTGGCTCGATCGCGACGAAGCCGGCTCTCGCCTCGTCGGGGCTTCGCCCGTCTCGACGGGACGCCTCGGCGAGTTCGATCACTTCGAAACGCCGCTCGGCGTGTTCGACCACACGCCCGCCAATCCGGACTTCCGCGCCGAAGGAACGCGCAATCAATTCGGCATCCGCGGCTACGGCGTCAAGGGCATGCGCGTGTTCGACCTCGGATGGCAAACCGCACGCCAGGGCTGGGGCCTCGGCGGCACGGGCACGATGCGCCTGCAGATGCATGCGACCGACCCGGACATCCTCGAGCGACGACTCGGCAGCGTCCAGTCGAAAGGTTGCATCCGCATCTCCGCGACGCTCGACCAATGGCTCGATCGCTACGGCGTGCTCGACGCGCAATACGACGCGTTGCCGACGTCCGATGCGCGGCGTTGGGTCGTGCACGGCCGCGCCGATCCGCTCGACGGCGCGGGGCGCTTCCTGATCGTGGTCGATACGGTCCGCGGCTCGAGGCCCGAGTGGGCGACCATGCCGCGGGACCGACCTCTCGCACGCAGCTGAGCTTGATCCCGCGCAAGGGACGCATCGCGAGCGATGCCTATGCCGGCACCGACATGCGAAGGAAATCATCATGCCCCTCTTGAACGAGAAGGTCCGCGCGGCGCTCCTCAAGCGACTCGACACCATGCGTCGCGAGGCGCTCGAGCAGCTGCGCAATGCGAACGGCGACCACGATCACGCGCCCGTCGATCGCGCAGAGCAGGCGGAGATCGATCGCACCATCGACGTCGATCGCGGCGTCGATGCCATCGCCCGCCAGGCGCTCAGCGAAGTCGACGAGGCGCAGGCGCGGCTCGAAGGCGGCACCTACGGCCGTTGCATGACGTGCTCGATGGACATCGCACCGGACCGGTTGACCGCGCATCCGACCGCAGTCCGCTGCGCGAAATGCCAGGCCGCGTTCGATCGTTCCGCACGATCGTCGGCGTGCTGACGACGTCGGCGTGTCGGCGGTCCCCGCCGCTGCGCTCTTCGCCCGAGGAGATCCCATACGACATCCCCCGATCGTCCTCGCGAACGCGTCGCGATGCCGTCTGCTGACCCGCGATCCGACATCGCACGCGAGATCGGCCGTGGAGCTGCAGACCCACTATGCGGAGCATACGTTCGACGGGCTGTGGCTGATCGCGTCGCGGCCTACGCGCCGACTCGACGCTCGCGACGGTGGTCTCTGTCCATACCGATGACTGCGTCAGCGGCTCAACTCCGGTCGCGCTTCGCCGTGGTGGCAAGGCGCTCCTCGCTGACGCGATGGCGGAACGCTTCGACGTACTGCTCATCGAGAGCCCAGACCGCCTCTCACGCGATTTGGTCGAGCAAGAAACAATCGTCCGCCGACTTGAATCGCGGCCTGCGCATCGTCGGTATCCGACGGCTACGACACCAACTCCGGTGCGTCGCGAAAACTGACCGGCGGCATGCGCGGTCTGGTCAGCGAAATTTACCTCGATGACCTCCGTTTTCAAGACGCACCGTGGGCTCGCAGGCCAGTTCGAACAGGGGTATCACGCTGGCGGCCTTTCCTACGGGTATCGGTCAATTCGATGCGAGTGGGGCCACACGCTCGAGGTCGACCCGGAACGCGCTCGCTGGGTCCATTGCATCTTTGAACAGTATGCAAGCGGATGGAGTTGCCAGCGGTTGGCCGCAGAACTTAATCGCCTCAATGTGTGCTCACCCCCGGGTAGCAGCTGGGCCGTCTCTGCGATCTATGGCTCTCCCGAGAAGGGAAGAGGGATCCTCAATAATCAGCTGTATCGCGGTGTCTCTGTCTGGAATCGAAGTCAATGCCAAGCGAAAGGCGCTGAGCGCGAGCCGTGCGACCAACATGACGATCGCCCGCAAACCGAAGAATGTCATCAGCAGGTGCAAACGCTTGACAGTCGACCTGCGAGGCGCCCTCGGGCGAGACACGAGCTGGTCTCGCGAAATTCTTCGGCAACTGCTCGGTGACATCCACCAGCAGACGAGGAACTCTACGCGGAGTTCGAAACCCGCCCCGAGCGGGTATTTCTGTGGGAGCGAGTTGCTTCTAATTGTGGTTGCGGGGACAGGATTTGAACCTGTGACCTTCGGGTTATGAGCCCGACGAGCTGCCAGACTGCTCCACCCCGCGGGACGGATTGTACGCGAAGCGAAGGTGGGGAACAAATCGGCGGGCATCGCGTCGCGTCGGCGGGGCGATGCGACAGGCCCAGCAAAGGCTTGCGCTATAGTTTGGCGATGACTCCGGCAACCAATTTCTGTTCGGTTTGCGGCCATGCGATCACGATGCGCATACCGCCCGCAGACAACCGCATGCGCGCGTGTTGCGACGCGTGCGGGGCGATCCACTACGTCAATCCGCGCATGGTGGTCGGCACGATCCCAGTGTGGGGTCGGGCAGGCAGCGAACGCGTCCTGCTATGCCGTCGCGCGATCGAGCCACGGCGCAATTACTGGACGCTGCCTGCCGGCTTTCTCGAAACCGGCGAGACGACTGCGGCAGGTGCAATCCGCGAGACCGATGAAGAGGCAGGCGCGCGCATCGTGCTCGGCCCGCTCTTCACGATGCTCGATGTCGTGCACGTCCAGCAGGTGCATCTGTTCTATCGCGCCGAACTGGTCGATAGCGCGTTCGCACCCGGCGAGGAAAGCCTCGAAGTGCAATTGTTCGACGAGGCCGATATCCCCTGGGACGAGCTGGCATTCCGAACCGTGTCGACCACCTTGCGGTACTTCTTCGAGGATCGTGCGCGCGGCCGCTTCGAGTTGCACACCGGTGCGATCGAGTGGTCGCCTCGCGTTCGCGCGAGCATCGCAGCGGAAGCGACGCCCGCGAGCGCCGTTCCTTGATTCGCTGGCTGTCGGAAGGAGACCCTTTCCCGCCAGTCTCGACCGCACTGCGCTCACCTCCCGGCCTGCTCGCGGCGGGCGGCGACCTCTCCGCCGCGCGCCTGATCGACGCCTATCGTCGCGGCATCTTTCCGTGGTTCAACGAGGGCGATCCGGTGCTGTGGTGGAGCACCGATCCGCGCATGGTGTTGTTCGTCGACGAGTTCCGCATCTCGCACTCGCTCAACAAGCGGCTTGCGCGATCGGCTGCCGACCCGCGCATCGAGATCCGCTGCGACAGCGCGTTCGACGCCGTGATTCGCGCCTGTGCCTCGCCTCGAGGCGAGGACGGCGGCACCTGGATCGTCGATGCGATGGTCGACGCCTATATCGAATTGCATCACCTGGGCTTCGCGCACTCGGTCGAGACCTGGATCGACGGCGCGCTTGCGGGCGGCTTGTACGGCATCGCGATCGGCCGCATGTTCTTCGGCGAGTCGATGTTCACGCACGCCACCGACGCTTCCAAGATCGCGCTTGCGCACCTGGTCGCGTTTGCGAGAAGCGAAGGCATGCCGATGCTAGACTGCCAGCAGCAGACCGCGCATCTGGCTTCACTGGGCGCGCGGCCGATTCCGCGCACGGACTTCGTCGAGCGGGTCGCGGCACTGGTCGAGCAACCATCGATCGCTCGATGGCCCGAACGCCTGGTGTGGTCGCGTCCCTCCGGTCACGATTCGAACATGCGCAACACCGACCGCGACATCGACTCGAGCAGCGCATGACGCAACTGAAAGACCTGCCGTTCGCGACGCTGCAGTTCTATGCGACGGCGACCTATCCGTGCAGCTACCTGCCGCTGCGGCAGGCGCGCTCGCAGGTCGCAACGCCGGGTCACCTGATCAACGCGGACGTCTATAGCGAACTGGTGCGTTCGGGCTTTCGCCGCTCGGGCCTCTTCACCTATCGGCCGCATTGCGACGGATGCCGCGCCTGCGTGCCGGTGCGCGTGCGCGTCGATGACTTCGCCCCCAACCGCAGCCAGCGCCGCGCGCTGCGCAGACATGCCGATCTGTGCGCACGCATCTGTGCGCTCGCATTCGATCCCGAACACTACGCCCTCTATCTCGACTACCAGAACACGCGCCACTCGGGCGGCGGCATGGACCACGACAGCCGCGAGCAATACAGCCAGTTCCTGCTCCAGAGCAAGGTCAACACGCGGCTGGTCGAGTTCCGCGACGCGAGTGGATTGCTGTGCATGGTCAGCATCATCGACGTGCTCGACGACGGTCTCTCGTCGGTCTATACCTTCTACGACACCAGCCAGGAGCGTGCGAGCTTCGGCACCTGCAACGTGCTCTGGCAGATCGAACAGGCACGCACCCTGAACCTGCCCTACGTGTATCTGGGCTACTGGATCAGCGGCAGCCCGAGCATGGCGTACAAGGCGAACTTCAAGCCGATCGACGCCTTGCGCGGCGGACGATGGGAGCTGCTTTGCGAATCCTGACGGCTTCGATGCTCTTCCGGGCGCGACCGCGTTGACGCTCGCTCAACTCTACCCGTTCGCGCGCGAAGCGCTGTTCGCGCTCGACGCCGAGACCGCGCATCACCTCACGCTCGACAACCTCAAGCGCGCCTCCGCGTTAGGGTTGACCAAGCTGGTGGTACCAACGATCGCCGACGACCCTTGCGTCGCGATGGGCCTCACGTTTCGCAACCCGGTCGGACTCGCAGCCGGCATGGACAAGGACGGCGCGTACATCGATGCGCTCGCGAGCTTCGGCTTCGGCTTCATCGAAGTCGGCACGGTCACGCCGCGGCCGCAACCGGGCAACGCGAAGCCGCGCATGTTCCGCATTCGCGAGGCCAACGCGCTCATCAATCGCATGGGCTTCAACAACGCCGGACTCGATGCCTTCATCGCGAACGTGCGCGCGTCGAATTTCCGGCAGCGGCATCGCGGCATCCTCGGCCTGAACATCGGCAAGAACGCGGACACGCCGATAGCGAACGCGCTCGACGACTACCTGATCGGGCTCGCGGGCGTCTATCCGCATGCCGACTACGTGACGATCAACATCTCGTCGCCCAACACCAAACAACTGCGCGAGCTGCAGGGCGCCGATCAGTTCGGCGCCCTGCTCGCGGCGCTGAAGAAGCGCCAGGCCGAGCTCGCCGATCAACACGGACGCTACGTTCCCCTCGCGGTCAAGATCGCGCCCGACCTCGACATCGCGCAGATCACCGCGATCGCCGATGCGTTGATCGAATATCGCATCGACGGCGTGATCGCCACCAACACCACGCTCGCACGCGATGCGGTCGCCGGCATGCCGAACGCGAACGAGGCCGGCGGCCTGTCTGGCGCGCCGCTCGCAGGAGCATCGAACGCGGTGATCGCGGCATTGCATGAGCGCCTCGGCAGCGCCATTCCGATCATCGGCGTGGGCGGCGTCATGAGCGGCGACGATGCGCGCGCCAAGCGCGCTGCTGGTGCTGCGCTGGTGCAGGTCTATACGGGTCTGGTCTATCGCGGGCCATCTCTGGTGGCCGAATGCGCGCGCGCATTGCGCGGCATGGCGCCACGCGGCTGAGCGCCGCGCCATGCGCATCGGCGTTCCGCGCGAGAAGAAAGCGGGCGAGGCGCGAGTCGGCTTGACGCCCGATGCCGTCGCGGCACTCAATGGACGCGGTCATGCGATCGTGGTCGAACGCGACGCGGGCCTCGCGATCGGTCTCACGGATGACGCATATCGCGCCGCAGGTGCGGGCATCGTCGACGATGCGGCCGCGGTCTTCGAGGTCGATCTCGTCGTCAAGGTCAAGGAGTTGCAGGCGAACGAATACGCGTTGCCGCGGCGCGGCTCGATCGTGCTGGGCTTTCAGCAGTTCGCGGTCGAGCCCGCCTATCTCGACGCGGCGCTTGCCTGTGGTGCGACTTTCATCGCCTGCGAAACGATCGAGTCGACATCGAACGACTTGCCGGTGCTCGCCGCGATGTCGCGGATCGCCGGCACGCTCGCCACGCAGATCGGTGCGATGGCCCTGATGCGCGGCCTGCCGTACGCCACGCCGAGGCCGAGCGCGGGAATTCTTCTGGGCGGTGTCGAAGGCGTCGCACCCGCATGCGTCGTCGTCATCGGCGCCGGAGCATCTGGCGGCGCGGCCGCGCGCACGGCCGCGGCGATGGGCGCGCATGTCACCGTCTTCGCTTCATCGACGCGACATTTCGCCGCGTTGAAATCGTCCTGCAAGTCACCCATCGAGACCCGGGTGTTCGATCACGACGTGCTGTGCGCGCTTCTTCCGACCACGCAGTTGTTGATCGGCGCCGTGCTGATCCCGGGCCGCACCTCGCCGCGCCTGATCGACCGCACGATGATCGCGGCCATGCCGGCCGGCGCCGTGTTCATCGACATCGGCATCGATCAGCGCGGCATCGCCGAGACCTCGCGCATGAGCTCGATCGGCGACCCGTTCTACGTCGAGGAAGACGTCGTGCATTGCTGCATACCGAATCTGCCGGCGCTCGTCCCGAACAGCGCGACACAGGCGTACGTCGAAGCGCTCGAGCCCTACGTCATTGCACTTGCCGACCGCGGGTTGGCCGCGCTGACCCGCGACGCGGGCCTAGCCCGAGGGTTGCAGGTTCATCAAGGCCGCATCGTCGATGCGCGCCTCACCGAAGACCGGCGCAAATGAAAAGGCCGGCGCATGGCCGGCCTCGTCACGTCGATGCCCGCGCGCTCACATGCGGCTCAACGTCCCGTTGCTCACGCGCACGCGCTCGCCCTGCTTGAAATTGGGATCGCTGTCGAAGTCGACGTCCTGTATCGAACCGTTGTCCATCTTCACCTGCACCGACCAGATCTTCTTGCGCGTCAGCTTCTTGCCGATCAGGTTGCCGGCCACCGCGCCGCCCACGCCGCCCAGTACCGTCGACGTGGTGTTGTGCCCGATCACGTTCCCCGCGACCGCGCCGCCGACGCCGCCGACCACCGTACCCGCCGTACCCGATCCCTTCTCGTCCTTGCGATTGGTGGTCAACACCGTACCGCAGTCGGCGCAGCTACTGGTGCGCTTCCTGGCCGAGGCCGTCGGCGCGAACGCGATCATCGACACCGCCATCACGCCGATGACCAGCGCGCGGAACCCTTGTCTCATGGTCTTGAATTGCATTGCCATCTCCTGTTGATTTCGATTGCGTGTGGCCTCGAGACCAGTGCTAGAGCGCCAGTTTAGAATCGACGCGGAGATTGTATAACCATGATGCCCTTGCCACCGAAGCTCGAAAGCCGCGGCCCGACCATCCAGGTGATCGAGCGCATGTTGACCCTGGTCGATGCGCTCGCGAAGGAACGCGAGCCCGTCAGCCTGCGCCAGCTTTGCCAGACGACCGGGCTTCATCCATCGACCGCGCATCGCATCCTCAACGACATGGTGCTCGCGCGCTTCGTCGATCGGACCGAACCCGGGCGATATCGCCTGGGCATGCGGCTGCTCGAACTGGGCAACATCGTCAGGTCGCGCCTGTCGGTGCGCGACGCCGCGCTCGAACCGATGCGCGACCTGCACAAGAGCACCGGACAAACCGTCAACCTGTCGGTGCGACAAGGCGACGAGATCATCTACGTCGAGCGCGCCTACAACGAATTCTCGGGGGTCCAGGTGATGCGCGCGATCGGCGGCCGTGCACCGCTGCATCTGACGTCGGTCGGCAAGCTCTTTCTATCGACCGACGATCCGAGACAGGTACGCAGCTACGCGATGCGCACCGGGCTGCTCGGCCATACCGAGAACAGCATCACCGAACTCGCGCGTCTCGAAAGGGAGCTGTCGCAGGTTCGCGCGCGCGGCTACTCGCGCGACAACGAAGAGCTGGAAGTCGGCGTGCGTTGCATCGCCGCGGCGATACACGACGATGACGGCAAGGTGGTGGCAGGGCTTTCGCTGACGGCGCCCGCAGACCGATTGAAGGATGCGTGGATCAGCGAGCTGACTGCAACGGCGGCGCGGATCTCGGCTGCGATCGGCGCGCCCTAGCGAGTCGAGATGGATCTTCGCCGGTGGGCGAATGCCGACGCCGGCGCAATTGCGCAGTCGTGCTGCGACCGTTGCGTCAAGCCTTCGGCGCGGTCTCGCGAAACGAGGGACGCTCGGCCAGCTTGTCGGACAGGCGCGCGAGATTCGGGTACTCGCGGTACCAGGCGATATCGGGAAACCTGAACCCGATCCAGCCGAGCGAGCAACCGACCGCGATGTCGGCCAGCGAATAGTGCGTGCCGTTGCACCACGCCCCTTCACCGAGTCCGGTGGACATCGCATGCAAGCCGGTATCGATCTTCTTGCGCTGACGCGCCGCCCATTTGCCGCTGCGTTCTTCCGGCTTGCGCTGGGTTTCTTCGAGACGCATCAGGATGCCCGCGTCGAGCACGCCGTCGGCGAGCGCTTCCCAGCACTTCACTTCGGCGCGTTCGCGTCCGCTTGAAGGAATCAGCTTGCCCACCGGCGTCAAGGTGTCGAGATATTCGACGATCACGCGCGAGTCGAAGACCGCCCCGCCGTCTTCCATGATCAGGCACGGAACCTTGCCGAGCGGATTCGAGTCGCCGATGGTCGTCGCGTCGGCCCAGACATCCTCGAGCTCGTACTGGTAGTCCAGTTTCTTTTCGGCCATGACGATG
>JBBQCA010000038.1:0-20673 GCA_038318315.1 Burkholderiales bacterium
TCTGGTCGACCAAAAATCCGTACAGGTTCTTCAGAATGGTGATCGCCTGACGCTGCGCCGATCCGCACAACGGCCCCGCAAACGGACGCCACAACGGCGACCAGCGTTCGCGGCCGCGCGCGCCGCACCAGCGGCTGTGCGGCTGCGGGTCGGCCATAAAATCGCGGTAGGCAACACAGTCCTCATTGGTGATTGACGACAGCGGCTTGCCGTGCTGCACGATCGCCCACAATAAAAACCGTTCGGCTTCCTTGCGATAGGCGCGCTGGGTATTCGACAGACTCTGCAGCCAGTCGAGCGGCTGTTCGATACCGCTGGTATCGCGCTGGCGCCGCCGCGCTTTGAGCTTGGCTTTCTGGTCGGGGGTGAGGCCGTGCTTGGAACGCAGCCAGGCGAGGATCGCCTGATAGTCGTTGCTCGCATTGAGGAGGCACTGGGCTTGCGGCCGGCGATACAGCCCGTGCCGGCCATCGAGTTCGGCCGGTACGATGAATTTTTCCAGAGGGCGGATTGCGGTGGCGGGCGCGACTATTGCAGCGAGCTCGTAGGCGAAGAGCTGGCTGCGCGGGAGCGCCACGTGCGCTCCGATGCAAACACCGAGGGTCACCTCATGCTCGCGTAGCCACTCGAGGATGCGCTCGGCCTTGCCCTCCCCCAGTGCCCGCACCCCGGCAAACCAGCGGCGGCCCACGCCGTTGATACGTTCGATCAGTTCTCCGAGCGTCAATATCCCCGCGGCCTCCAGGGGGTCAGCCAGCGTCGGGTTCAACCATGCGGCCACCGCATCTCCCGCCAGCGGTGGCTGCGCGGCCAGGGTCTCGAGCCGGCGCAGCGCGTCGAGCTGCTGAGCAATCAATTGTGCGCGACGACGCTGACGCTGGCTGGCTTGACCGAATGCGTTTTGGTAAGCAGCGATCTGCTCGGCCTGAGCAAAATCCTCCATCCCGCGCTCGGCGGCGAACTGCTCGAGGCTCGGCAGTACGGGGCCGGTGTCGGGGATGCGGGCGACGTCGATCAGCACCAGCCGGGCGGTGCCATAGCGGTGCTCACGGCGCGCAGCGGCGGCGAACTGGTCGCGCATCCAGGCGATGGTCGAGCGCACCACCCGCGCATCGCTGGCGTCGCCTTCGATGCGCAGGTAGCGTTGCCAGCTGGCGCGCAGCTCAATCCCCTGCACCACGGCGCGCATGAAGGCGAAGTGCCCGAGGTGCAACTTACGGGATCTGGCCAGCGTGGTGCCGGGAAGCGGGATCGGGTTCATGTCATCACGCGGCGCAGCAGGGTCGGCCGGATCGCGCCATCACGACGCGCCGCCCTGCCCCGCCGCGATGAGACCCGACGTCACCAGCGCCGGGCCCATTTTCTTCCGTAGTAGCGACGCCCGGTCAGCTCGCCGACGGTCCGCCGCCTTTGCCGAGTCAATCCGGCATGCGCGGCGGTCTCCTACGGAAATGAAGTCCATCCGTCATTGTCGTTTGGAAGGTGCCGATTTGTCGACCGTTTTTCAGCACCATGATAAGAAAACTAATCATGCATATAAAAAGAAGGGCTGAATAACGAGTTCACGGGGCGCGCCGCGTTCAATTGATTCACGAGAAGAGGGTTGAGTGACAATATGAACGAATTGCGCGCGCCGTGTGTTGTAAAGCGCGATGCCGCACAATCCACAGATTCGAGAGCGCGAACAGAGTCGTCTGTTGCGCGGTTGTTCTTGACAGTCCTCTGTATCGAACCTTGGTAAAGCCGACTGTCTCTTGATCACGGATTCTGTTGAAAAACACTAAATCGCAAGCACGCCAGAATTGCACCGATTGTGAATGCGGTCGGGAATACGAATAAATATTCGACGCGAGAACCTACTACGGACCCCACATCGCGACATCGACCTTACATCGTCTCCCCCCACGTAGTCGCAAGCTCGGCGCCTCACAGAGACTGCAATTTTCTATGCGCTGACCGAAGTGGAGTTTTTCAACAGAATCCACGCGAAACGGATGTTCGATCTTGGCGCGGATATCCGCCTTGACGCGCTCGATCTCGTCGAGGATCGCGTGGCTGGCGCGAGTACGGTCGAGCGCGCGTCGCTTGCCCGGACGCATCGCGATGTGCGCTGGGTCACGTCGTGGACGTTGGCGGCCGTGCCGATCACGGTGTGGACCAAGCCCGACTCGGCATCGGCCCCGATGTGCGCCTTCATGCCGAAGTAGTACTGGTTGCCCTTCTTGGTCTGATGCATCTCGGGGTCGCGCTCGCCGCTGGCGTTCTTGGTCGAACTTGGCGCTGCGATCAACGTCGCATCGACCACCGTTCCGGCGCGCAGCATCAGACCACGCTCCCGAAGCACCTCGTTGACGATCGCCAGTATCGGGCCGGCCAACTGATGCTTCTCCAACAGATGCCGGAAGCGCAGGATGGTGGTCTCGTCGGGCAGACGCGTGATCCCTGGTTGAGTCCGGGAACAGCGGTACATCGGCGTGTTGTGCAACCCCTCTTCCATGGCCGGGTCGGAGAACCCGAACCGCTGCTGCATGAAATGAATCCGCAGCATGGTCGCAACGCCGAACGGCGGCCGACTCGTTTTGCCCTTCGGATAATGCGGCTCGATCAGCATCGTCAACTCGGCCCACGGGACCACCCGGTTCATCTCGTCGAGAAACTCGCGCTTGCGAGTGCGCTTGGGGGAAAGCTCGAAAGCATTGCTGGCCAGGCTGATCTGTTTCATCGTCATCACCGGAGTGAACAGGACTCGCAATTTAACGCATCAGAGCGGCCGTACGCTTGCTTATGCAGGACTTCCCTGGACTAGACTAAGCGACGTGTCGCGGTGTCATGCCCGGTCGATATGTTCCCGTTCCGCCGCCCATGCGCTTCCTCGGAGGCATAGGTCTCGCCTGTGATCGCCGCGTCGAGTCAATCCACGTCGCGCAATACCCTTCGTCGTGTAACGCCTGCTCGTTGCCGGCTGCTACGCTCCTTCAACTCATCGCGATACCTCTTGTGGCCTCGTTTCCGGCGAATCATGTTGTACGCCCGAACGTCGCACAAACGTCCGAAGTATCGTCCACCAATTTTTACAAGCGGGATCGGCGAATCGCCTGCCGACATTCGGTTGTGTAGCCGTTGAACAGTCATGTTTAAAACATCATCGGATTCCTGCTCACCTTTGGCGCGGCAGAGGCGCTTGATCGAGATAAGTTCGAAGATCCTCGAATTCAAAACTGGGCATTGCGGCGTCATTGAAATCTCCCAAAAGATCATGACGGCCATGCTGGCTCAAAACGACCCTGCGCACCAGGCGTGGTTGCACTTTCGAAAACAATCGGCGCACATTTATGCGCCGATCTGCGTCAACGCTCATTTTCCCAACCGTCAGTTTCGGATCCTTCGCGTGGTGAAAGGCCAAGGAGGATCCGATCGAATTTGCCATGCACATGCTGTTCAAGAAGTGCGTCGACATGCTTCTTAAGGCCGGGCGGCAATGAATCCAGATTTGCATGAATGATTGTGCCTATTAGAATGGTGCGACGCCGGCGTACGAGGTCATCGCGTTTGCGTGCGCGCGCACGTTCCTTACCTTCCTGCAGCGTCAGTCTCTGCTCAAGTTGCTTGCATCGTTCTGTGGCCTTTCGAACGCGTTCCTTCAATTGCTGGTTTCGTTGGCATTCCATCGAACATCCTTTCGATCGTGAGTGAGATACGAGATTTCGGTCCAGGCGTGGAAGTCTGCCGCGCAAGCTTGTGTTGCGCCATGATAAAAACCTCACCCATGATGGACGGCACGTTTTAGATGTGTCGGAATTCAGTGGGTCGAGTGTTCTCCACCTTGGCCAATTTCCTGTCTGCGCACTTAGAGCAGCTCCTTTTTTGCGAACTGTCGAACGAGAGGTACACATGGCGCTTGCAAGCTGGTTTCATTTTTCTGTTACCGCCATCAAACGCGGCGACGGGAAGAGCGCGGTCGCCATGGCCGCATACATCCATGGCGCCGCCTTTCTCGATGTACGCACGGGCCTTCTCCACGACTATCGAAGCAGGAGGTTCGGAAGCCGAGACGAGATCGTCGTGAGTTTTCTAGTGCTTCCCGGAGGAGGGACCCTCGAATCCGCCGAAATATGGAACCGCGTGGAACGAAAAAACCGACACGTCCGGGCAATTTGCACCCGAGTCATTACGGTAGCGCTTTCTGATCGCATGTCGGACGCTCAGCGCTACGCCGTGGTACGACGCTATGCAGAACGGTTGTCTGAAGAATACGGCATCGGTGTAGACGTGGCCATTCACGCGCCGCGCGTCTTGGATGCTGACGAGTGTGATGGCCAGTGGTTCATGACGGATCACAATCGCAACTGGCATGGGCACCTCGCAATGACGTACTGCACGGCCGATGCGTTCGGACGGCTTGGGCTGAAACAACGAGCTCTCGATCCAATCTCGGTGAAGAGGAAGTCTAGCGCCGGCCCCCCTGATTCGCCATTCGCGTCGGTCGTCGACCGAACCCAAACGTTTTGCGATCGTGAGCGTCAAGTGTGGTGTGACATGCTGAACGACGCGTTGAAAGCCGCCGAAATTGACGAACACGTGAATCACCGTTCCTTTGTGAAGCAAGGCATTGATCGAGAGGCAACGCGGCACTTTGGAGCCGCTGCGGCAGCGGTGCGAAGACGTCGTGTTCGAACACGTTCACGTCAATCGAACAAGCAGGTGGCTCTTATATCCAAAGCCGCGGAACGCATGCGACGTGCGCGGTCATCTTTGACGGTATTGACGAGCGTCGATCGGCGCTGCTTGGTCGTGAATCTCTATAAGGTAGGGCAGCCAACATTGCCTTGGGCGATGTCCCGCAGCCGCCGCCGTCGACTGAAGCATCCGCCAATCGATTTCTTTGACAACGAAACTGGCGTGTTCGGAATGCGCGATGGTGGTCGAGTGGTCCAAATTCACAACGAGTTTTTGATCGTCGCGGAAGGCGACCATGGACAGGCGCATCAACTTATTGCTGATATTGCGATCGCTAATCACCGGCCGGATGTTGGACTGACAGGGCCGGTAGACTGGGAGGAAAGAGCCGCACACAAATTCAAGGAGCGCGGGATGTATCCACGCTTCATTCGTAGCGGCCTATCCATCCCACCGTCTGCTCTTTCCTTCGACAGGCACTCCTGTGATTCGCTCGATGAGAGGAGACGAGAAGATCACGTCGATCGCTTCTTGCAACGGCCGATCAGCGTTCAGGCAGATCCTTGTTTTCGGGAAATCGACGATTTGGGTCCATCCGAACGTGAGCGCGATTCGTAAGGCTATGGCGACGAGGAACTTTCGCCTGAGGATGCCGAGTCGTAGATTTGGACCGCTGCCGTTAAGGTAGACAAATCCCATCCTCATTCCGCGACGCGTTCAAACGCCTCGGGACTGATGCAGCCCGGATGACTGTGGCGGCGGGTTCGGTTGTAGAACACTGATGTAGTCGAAGACGTCGGCACGCGCGAGCTCGCGGGTCTTGTATATGCGCTTGCGGATGCGTTCCTTCTTCAGGCTGTTGAAGAAGGATTCTGCGAGGGCATTGCCCCAGCAGTTGCCCCGCCTGCTCATGCTGGGCTCGAGGTTGTAGGCGAGCAGAAAGAATGCCCCTGCAATTGATTTCACGGAGATCGCCATCTTGAAGCTTTCAACGAAGTGATTGAACCCGGTAGTGATGCCTATCGCCAACGTGTCCGACATAGCGCCATACCGACCGATCGAACGTACGGCCAAGCGGGGCAAGCTCCACAACCGCGTGATGAGGCTATCGGCCATGCCGACTTCGAGCACCGTGCACCCTTTTTCAGTAAATCCCTAAAGTCAAGGGTGGTGAATCCGAGCAGTGCAGGGGTTCAAACCATTTCAGCGTCCAGAATACGACGCGCACAGTCAGAACAGGCATGGATGTTTTTGTAGGCTTCGGACAGAAAATGCAGTGCGGCCTGGAACTCATCGGTTGAGATTGCACACACCGCTTGGTCGGCGCTCATCATCGCCTCGACTGCAAGCCCCTGCAGTAGCCGTTTGTCGTCACGACGCAGCGATTCCACGTAATAACTGGTGGCCGGAATACCTTCGTTCCAACAGACGTGTCGCTTGAGCGTCAGCGCAATGTCGTTGACCTCATCCAATATGGATCTCCGCGTCTCTTGAGTGGTATCGATGGCTTGGATGTAGTCGGTCAGCCAGGGAAGCGCCTCGTACTGGTCAGTGTCGAGGTACAAAAAGCCCGTCAGCGCTTTGCCTCGGAAGTATTCTGTTGCGCGAATGTACAGATCTGCAGCGTCCAGCGTTTCATCTGCCAGCGGATGGTGACCGCCACCGACGAAATCTACGATCTTGGAAGGGTAGATTGGCCCGTCCGGCAGGATGAACCGGAAGTGCAAAAGGTCTGATGAAGTGCTCATAGCATCCCTTGTCTGTTGGTCGGGTGGTCTTGCTTTTTCCTTCACACGTAATGTGGTAACGAGCGCCTCAATTCGCTCGGTGAAGGAGCGTTCATTGCCGACATTTTTGCGAGGAGCCGACTCGCAGGTCAAGCCGTGGTTGCAATCTAAGAGGACGATACAAAGCCTGAGAAAGGTTAAATACCAAGCGGAAAGTAGAGGCTGCTGTCCGTTGGCATTCGGCCGTTGCAATCCAGGTCGGCGCAAGGAGGCTGGTCTAGCGCCGGACGGTCCATCCGCGCCGTTCGAGACAGACGCCGCCGCGTGACCATTAGATGCGCGAGGTGCGTTTTGCGACGGAGTTGGCAACAAGACTTCAAACTGCGTTGATCTCGATTCAAGTGACTTCGCTTCGTGAGAACTAAAATATATATCGAATAGCACATATTAAATGCAATTGCTGGAAGAATGACGCATGCAGATAAAATAATTACGGCTCTTAGTACCTAAATTATTTAAATAGACACGTTCTGGCTGCTTCTCACGGCAGTGCGGTATGATATGCGGGCAACGCGAACTGAAAGCGCAGCCCGAACAGTCATTGCGTATTGTGCAGATCCAGAAGCGCCGTTGATAAACTACAAGGTTCGTTCAAACGGCATTGCGAAATCGACCAGCCTTGATTCGTAGAGGCGTTGCGCTGGCTCTACGTGAAATAGATTCGAAAATTCGATCTTGAATCCACTTATCGATGTCACGTGAGTTCCAAACATTCTTATTCTGAGATAGCCGGATAGGCTTGGGAAACGTGTTTTCCGCAATTCTCTTATATATTGTCGACTTTTTTAGTCCAACGCGCGCTTGCACTACAATCAACGGCAATAAGCACATCGCACAATCGCAGCGGAGTGCCGGCTGGATCTGCTCACTTCGACTGCCTTCAACATTCGGACTGCTAGAGCCGGTTAAGTCTACGGCACGTTTTTTCGAGCACTTCATGTCACACCTCCAAGAATAGATGGAAGCATGCTCCGCGCGAATCAAACTGATCGCAAGGCGTGGTTACAAATCGTCGCAATATGATCCGAGCTTGAGTGTTCGGACAAACCTAGACGCCATACTTTGCAGCAAAGTCTTCGCGAACCGCAAATAGAAATGCCTTCGAAACAAGTAGGGATATATGGCAGACCAACTACGAATTTCCCTAAATCGACACGCTTGATGACATATTGCGCTCCTCCGCATGAAGCGTACGGATCAAGGATCAACGAACTTTCAACTCATACACCTGGGCGAATCTAAGATTTCTTTGTGTGACTTAAAGCCACCGCGACCGGCAAATGGCTCGACGAATGGAATGAAGTATCCAACGAATCCACAGCCGAGAAATGATGACGACGTCCATGGTCAAGGACGCGCTCGGCCTCGTCTCCTTGCGCATCCCGCTCTACCGGCGTCCGGTCGGCCCGGGTAGTCAGGCCGCTTTCGCTTCGAAGCGATCTGAGATCACTTTCCTTCCCTTCGTCATCGCGTCGAGCATGTCGGCCCAGTGTTGCATCATCTGACGCCGCTCGGGCAGGTACTCAGCGTGGTTATATGCGTCCCGAACCGAGTCGGTCTCGCCGTGCGCGAGCTGCCGCTCGATCACGTCGGCGCGATAGCCCATTTCATTCAAGATCGTCGATGCTGTCGCGCGAAGCCCGTGCACCGTGGTTCGTTGGTGATATCCGAGGCGATAGACGGCGTAGAGCAAAGTGTTCTCGGACATCGGCTTTGCCGGGTTGCTCTGGTTTGGGAAGACGAACAAACGATCGCCACTGATCGAGAGCGCCTCGCGCAACAATGCGATCGCTTGCGTTGAGAGTGGCACGATATGTAGCCGTTTCATCTTCATGCGCTCGGCTGGAATCCTCCATTCCGCTTTGTCGAAGTCGAACTCGCCCATCTTCGCCCCGCGGAGCTCTACAGTGCGGACGAAGGTGAGCAAAATTAGCTCAAGGCCAATGCGCGTCAGAGCCTGTCCATCGTAGCTGGCGAGTCTCCGCAGGAAGTCGGGAAGGTCTTTCTCACTGAGCGACGCATAGTGCTTCTGCACCGGCGTGGCGATGCCTTCTCGTAGGTCTGGGACCGGGTTATACGTGGCGCGCTTCGTGACGATCGCGTATCGAAAGATTGAGCCGATTCGCTGCATGACGCGCCTCGCGGTTTCAAGGGCGCCGCGCTTCTCGACAACGCGAACGGCATGCAGAATCTCCGCAGCACTTAGTTCCGCGATCGGACGATGGCCGATCTCCCGAAAGATGTTCTGCTCGAGCGACACCAGGACGCGATCGGCATGACCCTTTACCCAAGGCTTGCCGCCCCATCGGCCGATACGTCGCTCCGCATGCCACTCGCGCGCGACGGCCTCAAACGTATTCTCTGCGCGGATCAGCTTTGCGCGCTTCTCATGCTTGCGTTCCTGCGAAGGATCATTGCCCGCATCGAGGATCAGGCGCGCAACGTCGCGTTTCTTTCGCGCCTCACCAAGCCCGATCTCCGGATAAACGCCGAGCGCGAGCAACTTCTCTTTTTTGAGATATCGATACTTGAACCGCCAGTACCTGCGGCCATTCGCATCGACCAAGAGATAGAGGCCCTTTTCGTCGGCGAGCTTGTACGCCCTGTCCCGCGACTTCGCTTTGCGAACTTGGACTTCGGTAAGAGCCATGGGGAGGAATCGAAAAGGAAACACAGAGGGTATCTACCCCCTCGATACCCCCGAATCTACCCCGACTTACATCCGGATGTCAATGGAACGATTTGGACTGATACGGAAAGTACACCATAGCAAAAACGGTACTCTTTCCTTTAGTTACATAAGGAGCCTAGTCCCTCTGCCGGGAATCGAACCTGGATTTGCCGCTTAGGAGGCGGCTGTTCTATCCATTGAACTACAGAGAGAGCGGGCGATTATAGCGAGCGTCGCACCCACGATCCGCAGCCGGTGGCATCGCAAGAATTCCGAAACGCCAGACCGCGATGAAGGTCCTTGCGATGACATCCACCTTGCATCGCCCCCGGTCCTTCTATACTTTCGCTGAGTTGCCAAGGCCTGATTCGACCTCGGCTCCCTGAAAGTCTGTCCACGGCGCGTTCGAGAGACCGCTCCGCACGAGGAGACGGTCATGCTCGGTGCACCGGATATCGTCGGTTCGCTTTCTGAGTGTTCGGTGGGCGTGCAGTTTCACAAGCTGGTCCCGGGCGCGACCGTGCGCTTGCAGACCAAGGCCGGCGCCTTGGTCGACGAATGGCCGGTGACGCGGGCCGACCAGGCCTTCGATTTCAATCCCGGCCACAAGATCAAGGCGGGAATGGATGTCGAGGCGGTGCAATTTCGCACCGGAGAAAACGGCCTGCTGTCGGCTGTCGTGCAGGTGGACGGCAAGCCCAGTCCAGCCACATTGAGCATCGGCACGTTCGTCAAGCCCCTGTTCGAGTGCGGCGAATGCGTGTGGTTGTTCAACGCGTTCGCCGGCGCGAAGGTGCAGATCTTCAGCCACGGCACCGACTTCCTCGGCGAAAGCGTGGTGCGGCCCGACGGCACAGCGCATGTGGACCTCAAGCGTGCGTTGACCATCAATGACGTTGTCACTGCGACGCAGACGGCATGCGCCACGATGGGCGGGCCGATCACGTCTGCCACGCCGATCGCCGCAGGGGGCCGCGTGGTGCCGCTGGATGGCGCGACGCTGCCGCAGACGCAGGTCGCGCCGCTCAAGGCGTGCGCCACGGCGCTCTATTTCGAAAAGGTCATGATCGGCGCATCGGTGATCGTGACGCGCACGCCCACCGGCGGCACTTCATCGACCTACAGCCCGCGCTGCCTGTCGGCTACGCCTTTCACGCTGTGGGGCTTCGCGCCGTTCCAGGCAGGCGAACACGTCGCGATCGACACGCACCTGGAGCGATGCAAGAAGCCGGTCTCTCCCACGGTGAAGCTGACGGTCGCAGCCGGGCTGCCCGGGCCGCCGCACATACTCACGAGCTTGTGTTCGGACGCGCTCGGCATCCTGCTGGGCAGCCTCGAGCTGGGCGCGCAGGTCGAGATCAAGGTGACCACAGCGGGTTCCTCGGTCACGCTGTTATATGGCGCGAGTGCGCAGCAGGACACGTTTTCGTTTGCGCTCGGCCAGCCGGGCGCTCCGAAAATCGCGGGCGGCAGCACCATCACGGTACGCCAGAATCTCTGTGGAGGACCGGCTGGCTGGGGCCCTTCGGCGAGCACCACGGTGATCGCTGCGGTGGCCAAGGTTCCCAAGCTCCAACTGCCTGCGGACCACGCCAACGGAACCAGCCTGAGCCCGACCCTGACCTGGATCGACACCGGTACCGCGCCTTGCAGTCAGGCCACACGCTTCGATCTGCGCGTTGCGAAGACCATGGTGATGGCGCCGGCCGACATCGTGTTCACGCCGGCTCCCATACTCGGCACGTTCGCGTTCATTCCGGGAGGCTTTCTCAAACCGGGCGCCACCTACTGGTGGCAGGTGCGCGCCTATCACGGTGCAAGTACACCGTCGGCCTGGTCGAATGTCTTTCAGTTCGCGACCTTGCAAAGGGAAGGCAGCGGGCCTCCGCCCCCTGGCGGCCCTCCTCCCCCCTCGGGCGAGCACACGTTCTACTATTGCCAGCACTGTCCCAATATCAGCAAACCCGTGACCTTTCACATCAACGCGCCGGACCAGGCGACTGCGGATGCGAAGGCGCAGGCGCAGTTGCCCAGCGGTTGCTTCCTGTCGTCGGGCAAGTGCGACACCCCGTAACGCCAAAGGCACTTTTTGCAAGGTGTACGCTCGAACTTCTTTTTCGGCGAGCCGGAGCACTCATGACCACAATCATCGCAGGACGATTCGTATCTTCGGAGCAAACGGATCACGCCGTCGAACAATTGCAGGCACGTTCGATCGCGCGCGACGACATCAGCGTGTTCTACGTCACGCCCGCCGGGCAGCACGATGCGACGCCGATCGGTGGCGACGAGCAGGCGTCGCCAGGCACCGAGCATGCCCAGCACGGGGCGGGAACCGGCGCGCTACTAGGCGCAGGGGTCGGCGTCGCGGGTGCGCTCGTGGCGGCGACGGCAGGTCTCGCGGCTCCCATGGTCGCGGTCGCAGGACTCGGCGCCGCGGCGGCCGGTGCCTACAGCGGTTCGCTTGCAGGCGCGATGAGTGGAACGATGGATGCGGGCGAGCACGCGATTCGACACGCGGGAATGATGGTCGCGGTCAACCTCGGCGCCGCAGGCAACGAGCGCGACGTGATCGCCGCGTTGCGTGAAACCGGCGGCATCGACATCGAGCGCGCCGAGGGCACGTGGGCCGACGGCGATTGGTCGGACTTCGATCCCACGCGTCCGCCGCATCTGATCGCGTCCGCATAGCCGGAGCGTTGATGCGAGGTTCAAAAGAAAAGCGGCCGGGGCCGCTTTTCTTTTACGTCCTGGCTTGGCGCAGTGTCACACGACCTCGACGCGCAGGCTCCCCAGCCCGGCGACGCGGCCTTCCATCACATCGCCGCGTTCGACCTTCGCCACCCCTTCGGGCGTGCCCGTGAAAATCAGGTCGCCGGGTTGCAGTTCGAACAACGACGACAGATGCTCGATCGTCTCGGCGACATTCCAGATCAGCTTGCCGATGTCGCTAGCCTGGCGCGCCTTGCCGTTCACGTCGAGATGGATTTCACCGGAGGCTACGACGCCGGTCTCGGCGATCGGATGGAGCGGACCGATCGGCGCCGAATGGTCGAAGGCCTTGCCGACTTCCCAGGGCCGGCCCTTGTTCTTGGCTTCGGTCTGCAGGTCGCGACGGGTCATGTCGAGGCCGACTGCATAGCCCCACACATACTGCATCGCGTCCGCTGCCGCGATGTTCGCGCCGCGCTTGCCGATGGCCACCACCAGCTCGATCTCGTGATGCAGGTCGCTGGTGTGCATCGGATAAGGCATGCGTCCGGTCGAACCTTCGGTTACCGGTACCACCGCATCGGCGGGCTTCATGAAGAAGAACGGCGGTTCGCGGCCGGTAAAGCCCATCTCTTTTGCGTGCTCGACGTAGTTGCGGCCCACGCAATAGATGCGATGGATCGCAAAGACCTGATCGGTCCCTGCGACAGGGATGGCGACTTGCGGAGGAGGTTCGATTACGTAGGCGGCCATCGTATCAATCGTTCAGGAGTGAAATCGGTTCGCGCTTGCCGTTCTCGTATTGATCGGCCATCGCACGATACGCCGCTTCGATGGCGCGAGTAGCGAGGGCCGTGTCGAACAGCGAACTCGATCGCACGCTCGCCTGCAGACGCTCGCGCAGCGCGCGCGCCTGGGCGCGATCCGATCCCGTTTCGATGGCCGTCGCGATGTACCGTCCGCGACCGCTCGCGATCAATTCGAGCATGCCGACGGCCGACAGCAGACTCGCCGCGACGCGGCCCGCGAAGGTATCGCCGATCGTCGTCAGCACCGGGCAGCCGACCCATAGCGCATCGGACGCGGTGGTGTGCGCGTTGTACGGCCAGGTGTCGAGGAAGAGATCGGCGTGTCGATACAGCGCGAGGTATTCGGCATGCGGCCGCGTGTCGGCGAACACCACGCGGCTCGGATCGATGCCGCGCACCATCGCTTCGCGACGCAGGTCGTTGCGCGTGAAATCGTCGTCGGCCCGCGTGAGCAACCACAGCACGCTCTTGGGCACGTCGCGCAGGATCCGCATCCACGCATCGAAGACATCCGGGCCTATCTTGTAGACATTGTTGAAGCAGCAATAGACGAAACCATCGTCCGGCAATCCCAGGGACTTGCGATCGGGCGTCTCGCCGATGACGCGGCGATCGTCGTTGATCTGATAGCTGCCCGGCAGTTGCACCAGCGTCTCGCTGTAGTCGGCTTGATGCGCGAACGGCGTCACGATCGCATCGCCGATCAGATAGTCGATGAAGGGCGCGCCCATCGTCGCGGGATAGCCGAGATACGACACGGCGATGGGCGCGGGCCGCAACGCCATCACCGCGGTCGGCGCGCGTTCGGTATGGCCTTTCAGATCGACCAGGATGTCGATGCCGTCCGCTCGAATCGCGTCTGCGATGCGCTCGGCCTCCCACCCTTGTGCATCGACGAAGCGATCGAAGCCCGCGACGATGCGACGACGCAATGCGCTTCCATCGTCGGGGCCGGTCGAGTAGCCGAAGACCTCGAACGCGGCGCGATCGTGCTGCTCGAACAGGCCGACCGTCAACACGCCGGTCGCGTGCTCGTGGAGATCGGCCGAGAGATAGCCGATGCGAAGACAGCCTTCCGAAAGCCGCGCGGCCGATGCTTCGTGCTGCTGCTCGACGCCGCGGAAATCGCGGAACCGGCGCGACCACGCCTCGCCCGCGATGCGCTGTTCGGCTCGCGTCGACGGATCGGAAAGAAACGAGAACGGCGTCAGCGCGCTCGCCTGATCGATGCGTGCGAGCTCGAGAACGCCCGCGCGAAAACGCGCCTGCAATTCGGCAAGGCCCTTCCAGTCGGCCACGCGCTTCTTGAGGAACACCAGATCGGAGAGCGCCGTCTGCTCGTTCGGCGCGGCCAGCAACACCGCGCGATAGTCGGCGATCGCCGCGGCCTCGTCGTGCCGCGCATCGGCAAGTCGCGCCCGCTCGATGCGCAGCACCTGATGATCGACCCGTGCGAGCGCACGATCGAGAACGGCGCGCGCGTCGTCGCGTCGATCGAGCGCGATCAGCAACTGCGCGCGCACCCCCGGAACCGCGGCATCGTCGTCCGCGACGGCGCCGCCCGCATCGACGCGATCGAGCGCCGACAAGGCTTCGGCTGCGCGTCCCTGTGCTGCAAGAGCGAGCGCCAGATTGAACCAGGCCTGCGGGTTTTCGTCGCGCGTCTCTCCGCACGACAGGGCGCGGCGCGCGGCGGCTTCGGCGCCGATGGCGTCGTCGCGCTGAAGCTTGAGCGATGCAAGATTGAGCCATGCAACGCCCAATGCCGGCTCGCGTTGCAAGGCCGCTTCGAGCGCGCGCATCGCGTCGTCGGCGCGGCCGGCGGCCATGTACACCAGCGCCAGATTGCTCCAGGCGTCGGCGGGCCGGTCGTCGATTTCCAGCGCGCGTTCGATGCGTGCGATCGCATCGTCGAACTTGCCGGCCTCGTGCAACAGCAGGCCGGAGAAGTGCAGCGCCGGCGCGTGGTGCGGATCGGCCGCGAGGATGGTTTCGTAGAGTGCGAAAGCTTCGGCATGGCGGCCATCGCCATGCAATGCGAAGGCGTGCTCGAAGCGTTGACCGGCTTCCATGGGGCGAGTGTCTTTCATGGGCGGGCGAGTCTAGCAGGGCTTCGAAGCTTGGGCACCGCGGCCCGGGGGCTTGCATGACCGACCCCGGCCCGCGGACGCATGGCATCATCGCCGCATCTGCTGACGAGGGGGTACCAATGAAGATCGTGATGCGTGTGACGGGCGCGTTCGCCGCGGCGCTGCTGGGTGCGTGGGTCGTCGCGGCAGTCGGCATCTCGTCCGCCGAGGCGAAGACCTTGCGCTGGGCATCGCGCGGCGACATACAGACCATGGACCCTTATTCGCAGAACGAGGGCATGACCACCAACTTCGCCAATCTGATTCACGACCTCCTGGTCGAGCGCGATCGCAACATGAAGATAGTCCCGAGTCTCGCGACGTCGTGGACCGTCGTCAACGACACGACCTGGCGCTTCACGCTTCGCAAAGGCGTGAAGTTCCACGACGGCTCGCCGTTCAACGCGGACGACGCGGTCTTCTCGATCGAGCGCGCGCAGCAGCCGACCTCGCAGCTTGCGCAATACGCGCGGGCCTTGGGCAAGCCGAGCCGGATCGACGACTACACCATCGAACTCAAGCAAGACAAGCCCAACCCGCTGCTGCTCGAACACCTCAACACGATCTTCATCATGAGCAAGCCGTGGTCGATTGCGCATCACGTCGAGAAGCCGCTCGACTTCAAGGCGAAGGAAGAGACCTTCGCCACGCGCAATACCAATGGCACCGGACCCTACATGCTCAAGACGCGCGAACCCGGGGTGAAGACGGTGCTCGTGACGAACCCCAACTGGTGGGGGCGCGCCGAAGGCAACGTGACCGAACTGGTCTATACGCCGATCGCATCGGACGCGACGCGCAATGCCGCCCTCCTGTCGGGCGAAATCGATTTCGTGCACGACCCCGCGCCGCAGGACCTCGCGCGCATCCAGGAGAATCCCGCGCTCAAGGTCTATAGCGGACCAGAGAACCGCGTGATCTTCTTTGGGTTCGATCAGTATCGCGATGCGCTCGAAGGAAGCAACGTGACCGGCAAGAACCCATTCAAGGACCGACGCGTGCGCGAGGCCTTCTATCGGGCCATCGACGTGGACATGCTGGAATCGAAAATCATGCGCGGGCAAGCCGTGCCCACCGCGTGCATGACCACCGCGCCGATCGGATGTCTCGATTCATCGCTCGAGAAGCATCCGCGCACCGACATCGCGCTGGCGAAAAAGCTGATGGCCGAGGCCGGCTATCCGAACGGGTTCGAGGTCAGGCTCGATTGCCCGAACGATCGCTACATCAACGACAGCGATATCTGCGTCGCGGCGGTAAGCATGCTCGCGAAGATTGGCGTCACGCTGAAACTCAACACGATGCCCAAGACACTCTACTTTCCGAAGCTCGAGAAGCACGACACCAGCATGTACATGCTCGGCTGGGGAGGCAGCATCACCGATGCGCAAATCATCATGGACCCGATCCTGCACACCAAGGAGCCCGCCACGCAGAAAGGTTTCTACAACTATGGCCGCTTCAGCGATTCCGAACTCGACCACCTGATCGATGCGGCGAGCGTCGAGATGAATCCCGACAAGCGCAAGCAACTGATCATCGACGCGATCGCGCTGCAGACGCGCGAGTTCCGTCACATCGTGCTGCATCGGCAGAAACTCAGCTGGGTCGCGAAGAAGAACGTGGTACCGGTGCTCACGCCGAACAACATCGTGCGCGTGGAGTGGATACGAGTCGAGTGATGCGTGCTGCGACGCGCCACTGCTTCAACGGCCGCCGCGAGTCTTGACGACGACGCGACGATCAGGGGTGCGCGATCACGACCAGCGTTTGCGCGCGTCGCATCGAGCATTGCAAGCACTTCGCGAGCGTCTCCGGATCGAGCGCCGCGAAGCTCTCGTCCATGATCGTGAGTTCTGCGCCGTGCAATAGCGCGCGCGCGAGAAAGATCCGGCTGCGTTCGCCGTGCGAGAGCTGCCATCCGGTCTCGCCGATGCGTTGCATGATGCCGGCTGGCATGCGACGCAGCAGCTCGCCCAGGCCGAGCTCCTCGCACAACGCTTCGGCTTCGCGCAGGTCGGATTCAGGCGCGGGCCATTCGCGCGCCATCAGCAGGTTGAAGCCCATCGTGCCCGACAGGATATGGTTCTCGTTGAACTGCGGCGCTGCGGTTGCGAGTCGATGCCAATCGTCACCCAGCGTATGACGATCGAGCCCGTTGAGCAGCAGGAGGCCTGACAGCGGAGTACGCAGGCCCGTGAGCAGCGAAGCAAGCGTCGACTTGCCGCCACCGGATTCGCCTTCGAGCAGGATGCGCTCGCCGTGCGCGATCGAAAGGTCCACGCCGTCGAGGACGCGCTGCTCGGGTTGGTAGCCAAAGCGCAGGCCGTGCGCGTCGATCAACTTCGATCGCGTCGACGCGTCATGCATCTGCGCGGTTGCAACGAAGGGCTGCGTGCCGGCAGTGCGACGGCCCGCATGAAATAGCGGCGCGACCTGCTCCCACGCGACGGCCGCGCGCGCGAGTCCCGCGAAGCTGCCCGAGATGCTCGAGAAGGCCCGCTGCGCAAGCAAAACGCCACCGAGCCCGATCGCCAGCGACGCCGCCGAGATCGCACCGCCGACGAAGGCCGGCGCGAGACCCGCGATGCCGAGCAGCATCCAGCCCGCGGGGACGCCTGTGAGTGCCGGCACGGCTGCGGTGTCCATCGCCCTGGACGTCTGAAGGTAACCGCGTAGTGTCTGGTCTTCGACGGCGTCGCGGCGCGCATCCCGTTCCTGAGCGAGCCGCGTGCGGTGACCGACCATGCGCTCAACCAGGTCGTGCGTCATATCGAGCCGCGTCGCGGTCCATGCGCGCAGTCGCGTGAAGTAGCGCCATCCGACCCACAACGTAGCCGCGAGCCACACGCCCAACAGCACGAGGTGCAGGCCACCGCCAGCGCCGATCCACAGCAGCCACGCCGCGAACCCGAGTTCGAGCACGCCGACCAGTCCGGACAGGCCGCCGCTCAACGCGAGCGCCTCGAGGGCCTGCGACTCGATCACCCGGCCGAGCAGATGACCGACGCCTTGCTGTCGCACGCTTTCGATATTCATGCGCAGCGCCCCGGCCAGCAGGCGCGACTTGAGGATGCGACCGGCATCGAGCGCGAAGGTCGAATCCAGCCAGCTCCCGGTCAGGCGCAGCGGAATCATCGACAGCATCAAGAGCAGCCAGGCCGCGAACCATCCGAAGTCGAGCCGGCCATTCAGCGCGGCGTTGCCGATCAAACCCCAGCCGGCGATTTCCATCGCGTAGACGAGTGCGAACATGGCGAGCACCGCGGCGACCCTGCGGGGCAGACCGGCACGCGCAAGTTGCCGGCCGAAGTCGGCCGACGCAGGCAATCGCAACATCCAGTACGGGTCGCAACGCTCGGACGCGAGGCGTTCGCGCAGCATCGCGGACTTCACCTGCGGTCGACGCGCGAGCGGCACGTTCGCGAGGTCGAGCAACTGCGTGATCTCCGGCACGAGCGGTGCCTCGTGTCGCCAGCACAGTGCGGTGCGCAGGCGTTCGACTTGGCAAGGGACGACCCTGAGGTCCGGGCCGAGCAGACGCAACTTACCGCGCGTGGTTCCGAGCAGAAGGAAGAAGCCTACGCCGCGCCCCTCGAAGAACGGCACGATCGCCGGGGCCGCACCACGCAGCAGCTCGGGCAGCTCGGGCACGGTCGCGTCGATCGCCTCGGCCTCGACGCCCAAGCGCGCGGCCGCCCACTCGACCCATCGATGGACTTCGCCCGCGCGAAACGGCGCGGTCGGGGGCGGTGTCGCGGCGAAATCGGACGCGTCTGTTTTCAATCCGCTGCGACGCGCGAGCTCTTCGAGGCCCTCGCCGATTCGCGAGATCGGCCACCACAAGGCGCTCACTTCGGCGGCGATCTCGGGGTCGAGATCCGGAACGACCGCAAACGCGCTCGCGGACAACGTCGTGTCGTTCACGCGGCCTCCGCGATGGGCTGCGCCTGACCATCGCGCACTTCGATGCGACGCCATTGGCTGCCGCGCCACAGGTGGTCGCGCACTGTCGTCTCGGCATCGAGCAGCGCGCGATAGCGCGTCGCTGTTGCCGAGAGTTCGCTTGGCGAAGCATCCTCGACGATGCGGCCGTCCTCGATCACGAGCACGCGATCGAACGACAGCGTTTCGCGCACATCGTGCGTCACGCACAGCAGCGTCGTGTCCTTCCACCACGCGCGCACCTCGCCCAACAACGCGTGACGCTGCGCGCGGTCGAGTCCGCGGAACGGCTCGTCGAGCAAGGCCAGGCGTGCATCGCTCATCAACAACGCGCGACCCAGGCGCACGCGCTGGCCTTCGCCGCCCGACAACAACGCGCCCCCTTCACCGAGCGAGGTCTGCAGACCCTGCGGCAATTTCTCGACGAGGCCGCGCAGACGCGCCGCCTGCATGACCTCGCCGATACGCGCGAGGCTCTCGTCGCCCGACGCGTAGTTGAGGTTGTCGAGGAAACTGCGATTCCAGATCTGGATCGCCGGATCGACCCAGGCCGTGACACGTCGCATCGCTTCGATGTCGTTACCTCCGACCGCCAGGTCGTCGATCAGCAGGCGGCCCGACGCGAGGCGATGCCAGCCGAGCAAGAGGCCGAGCAGCGACGACTTGCCCGCGCCCGAGACGCCGACGATCGCGACGTGCTCGCCTGCTGCAATGTCGAGATCGACGTCGCGCAGGATCGCGTGCCCGGCCGCGAGGACGTTGCCGCGTTCGATTGCGATCCGCATGCCGCGCGTGATCGCGCCGGCGTGAGTGCGTGGGGTCAAAGTCGCAGCTACCAACACGCTTGCCGCAGGTTCGATCGCATCGGCATGTGCATGGGCCGGTCGATCGAGATCCTCAGGCGCCGACAACGGCTCCATCAATCGCAGCAGCACGTTGCGCTGGGCCGGATATTGATGCACCAGGCCCGCGACCCGCGTGCCGATGGCGGGAAGCTTGAGCGTCCAGAACACCAGCAGCAGATCGGAGCCGCCCACCCCACCCGCGCGAAGAAAGTGTTCGAGCAGCAGCCATCCCGCGAGCGCCGAACACACGAGCGTCTGGACGCCGTCGGCCGCGAGCGCCATGCGAATCCAGCCGCGCATCGATCCGGCCCATTCGACCAGGAGGCTCTCGTGCTGACGTCTGACGTTGTGCTCCGCGCGATGCGCGCGGATCGGCACGAGCCCGAGCAGCGCATCGAGATAGAAGCCGTTGAGCGCGCCGGCGTGATTGCGCACGCGCAGGTCGCGCTCGTTGAGCGTCGGTTGTGCGAGGAAGGGAACCACCATCGCCGCGATCACCAGCGCCAACGCCATCGCGGCACTCGCCGGCGCGATGACGATCACGCCGACCAATGTCAGCATCAGCTCGAACACCGACTGCACGAACTGCAGCGCCATCGTGGGCACTGAACGCGACAGGTGGATGCCGTGGCTGCGATCGGCCATGTCCGATACCGGCCGGCTCTGGAAATAGCGATCGTTCAGGCGCGGCAGCTTCTTCAACAACGCCATCCGCAAGCGCGTCTCGAGATGCCGGCCCTGTCGCATCGCCTCCAGCACGATCGGGATCTGGATGGCGAGCATCACCGTCATGAAGGCCAGCAGCCCAAACACCGCAGCCAGGCGTTGGCTGGCCAGGGCCAGCATCGCCGAGATGTCGAAGATGCCGCGAAACAGCAGCGTCTCGAGCACCACCGCACCCGACGCGATGCCGATCGCGCCCAATAGCGCCAGCGGCGCGAGCAGCCCGTCTTCGCGCAACAGGCGAACGACCGTGGCGATCGGATGCGGGGCCTGCTCGTGCAAGGCCGCGGCAAGCTCCAGCGAAAGCGGCGGCTCTTCGCGATGCGAAGCGAGCGCGACGTCACGCAGTCCGCCCAGGCGCAGCAGCACGGCGCC
>JBBQCA010000039.1:0-20191 GCA_038318315.1 Burkholderiales bacterium
CCACTGCGTCAGTTGCGGGATGCCGTTGAGACCCAACGCGCCGCCCGTCAACGACTCCCAATTCAACAACGTGATGCGCACCACTTCGCCGAACCCCAGCGTGGCCATCGCGAGGTAGATGCCCGACAGTCGCAGCGTGGGCTTGCCGACGATGAAGGCCAGCACCGCGGGCGCGATCATGCCGAGCACCAGCGCGACCGGGAAGGGCCAGCCGAGGTTCATCGTGACCAGCGCGGCCGTGTACGCGCCCACGCCCATGAACGCCGCGTTGCCGATCGACAGCATCCCGCACGACAGCGTCAGCCAGATCGACAGCGCGAGCAGCCCGTTGATGCCTAGCGTGAGCACGACATTGCTGTAGACCGCCCAGAAGTTGTCGAACCAGGCCACGGGTTTCCGCCTATACCTTGCGTTCGTTGGTGGTGCCGAAGAGCCCCTTGGGCCTGACCAGCAGGATCAGGAACAGCAGGCCGAAGGCAACCGCGTCGCGCATCGTCGAGCCGACATAGGCGACCGACAGGACCTCGGCGAATCCGAGGAAGAGGCCCGCGAAGAGCGCGCCGCGGATGTCGCCCATGCCGCCCAGAATGATCACGGCCACGCCCTTCTGCAGCATAGGCTGGCCCATCAACGGAAAGATCGCGTTCGAGTACAGGCCGATCATCACGCCGGCAACGCCGCCGAGGCCGGCGGCGATGAACGAGGTCAGCATGAAGAGTCCCTCGACATCGATGCCGACGAGGTACGCGGCCTTGGGCGACTCGGCGATGGCGCGCAACGCGCGGCCGATCTGGGTCTTGCGAATGATCACCATCAACGCGGCCATCAGCGCGAACGACAGCAGGATGATCGACAGTTCGAGCGCGGTCAGGCCGACGCCAGCGATAGCCAGCGTGTCGTTGGGGACGGTGCCGGCCGGAAAGCGCAGGTTCTGCGCGCCGAAGATCCCCTGCACGGTGTTGTTGAGCGCGATGCCGATGCCAATGGTCGCGATCATCGGGATCAGATGGGGCGCATTGCGTTTGCGCAGCGGCCTCAGGACCAGCACGTCGATCAGAAAACCGAACAGGCCCGAGACCAGAAACGCGAACGGCAGCGCCAGCCACAACGGCAGCCCGAACCGGGCGATCGCCTCGAGACCCGCATAGGCGCCGACCATGAAGATCGCGCCGTGCGAAAGATTGATGACGCCCAGCACGCCGAAGATCAGCGTGAAGCCGAGCGCGAACAGCGCGTAGAGCGCGCCGAGCGAAAGGCCGTTGACGAGCTGCTGCGCGAGCATCGCGTGCGGGGTCACCCCTCCCCGGGCAGGGGAGGGAAGGCCATCACTTCTCGATCACGAACTTCCCGTCCTTCGTGACGCTCACGATCGGCGTCTGCTGCGCGTCGTAGCCCGCGGGCTTGCCGGCCTTGTCGGTGGCGCGGCGAAACTCGAACGTGCCGGTTGCACCGGTGTGCTTGATGGTGGGCAACACATCGCGCAACGCGCTTCGATCGGCCGCGAGATTGCCGGTCATCTTGGTCTTCTTCAACGCATCGACGACGATGTAGAACGCGTCGTATGCCTGCGCCGCGAACTGGTCGGGTGGCGTGCCGAACTTGTCGGCGTAGGCCTTGATGAACTTGGCGTTCTCCGACGTCGCGTTCTGGAACGACCACGGGCTGCCCACGTACAGTCCATCGGACGCGCCCTTGGCGAGCTCGAAGACCTTGACCGAGTTCATCCCGTTGCCTCCGATCACCGGCACGTTCAGGCCGATCTGCCTTGCCTGCACCATGATCGGCGCGCCTTCGGCGAGCAGCGCGGAGAGCACCAGCGCGTCGGGATTGGTCGCCTTGATCTTGGTGAGCTGCGCCTTGAAGTCCACGTCGCCTTTTGCGAAGGTCTCGGTGGTCGTCACAGGAATCTTCAGATCCTCGAGCGCCGTCTTGAAGTTGGCGTAGCCGCTCTTGGTGAACACGTCGTCATTGCCGTAAAGCACCGCGACCTTCTTGATGCCGGACTTCTTGACCGACATCTTGAGCGTCTCGGGCAACACGTCGGCCTCGGTCACCGAATTGCGGAACACGTAGTCGCCGATCGACGTGATGCCGTCGGCGGTGTTGGACGTGCCGAAGGCCACGACCTTCGCGCCCTGCGCGATCGGGTCTGCCGCCTGCGCCGAATTGGAAAGTGTTGGCCCGAAGGTCATCAGCACGTTGTCCTGGAAGATGAGCTTCTTGAAGACGTTGATCGCCTCTTCCTTCTTGCCCTGCTCGTCCTCGAACACCATCACGATCTTGTTGCCGTTCACGCCGCCGGCCGCATTGACTTCATCGAGCGCGAGCTGAAAGCCGTTCTTGATCGCGGTGCCGTATTGGGCCGCGCCACCGGACAGCGCTTCGGCCGCGCCGAGCTTGATGTCGGCCGCATGCGCGGAAACGCCGAACGCTCCTGCTGCCAGTGCAATCGCCACGATCGATAGCCGTATGCCGATCGAAGTTTTCTTCATCGAGGTTCTCCTTGAAATCGGTGGTGCTTGAGGAACGATTTTTTGGGGCGCGCGCTGGCCGTAGCCGCGCGACATAGCCGTAGAGAATAACCCGATAAGACCGACCGGGAGTGCTCGCGGGCTGCGGAGAAACCCGAAGTGCGCGGCAGCGAATCCGATTGACTAAATCGGCTGCCCCGCCTCAAATGCGCGAGGCCGCGCCGTGGCCTGCAACAACGAAATCAGGAAGAATCGAATGGCAGCAGTGCCCACGCCCTCTGCCCCCACCACGTTCCTCTTTACCGACATCGAGGGGAGCAGTCTGCTTTGGGATCGTGACCCTGAGCGCATGAGAACCGCACTCGCGCGCCATGACGAGATCGCGCGTTCGGTCGTACGGCAGAGTGGCGGTGTGGTCGTGAAGACGACGGGTGACGGCATCCACGCCGTATTCGAGAACCCTGCCGATGCCGTCCTGGGCGCATTGCGACTGCAGCAGGCGATCGCTGATCCGCGGGCAACGGGAGACGTTCCATTGAGCGTGCGCTGCGGAATCCATACGGGCGTCTGCGAAGAGCGCGATGGGGATTTCTTCGGCTCGGCCGTGAACCGTGCCGCGCGCCTGATGAGTGCCGCGCATGGCGGACAGGTTCTCCTGTCGATGGCGGTCGTGTCGCTGGCAGGCGATCGACTGCCCGCAGGATCACATTTGCGCAACCTCGGCAATGTCCGACTGCGCGACCTCGCCACGCCCGAGCAGGTCTTTCAACTCGTACACCCGGACCTGCGCCCCGATTTTCCGGCGCTACGTTCGCTCGAAGCGACTCCGAACAATCTGCCACGCCAACTGACGTCGTTCGTCGGTCGCGAAAATGAAGTGCGGGAAGTCATCGCCATGTTGCAACGGACGCGCCTGCTGACGCTGACGGGGATCGGCGGCTTGGGCAAGACCCGGCTGGCACTGCAGGCCGCCGCGGACGCGATGGACAACTATCCCGACGGCGTCTGGTTTGTCGAACTCGCGCCGCTGCGCGACGAACGACTCGTGCCGCAGGCGGTCGCCGTAGCGCTGGGCGTCAAGGAGGAGATCGGTCGTCCGCTGATCGAGGCACTCACGAAATATGTCCATGACCGCCGCGTACTCGTCATCCTCGACAACTGCGAACACCTCGTGCAGGCGTGCGCCGATCTCGCGAAGACGCTCATGCAAAGCGGCACGCAACTGTCCCTTCTCGCCACCAGCCGCGAACACCTGCACATCAGCGGGGAGAGTACGTATCCGCTCCAAGCGCTGTCGATTCCGACGCGTGATGCAACGCTCGAGGTGGACGAGCTGACGCGATGCGAGGCGGTACGCCTGTTCGTGGACCGCGCCACGGCGGCACAGCCGAGGTTCAGGCTATCCGGAACCAATGCGGCAGACCTCGCCTGGATCTGTCGCAGTCTCGACGGGATCCCGCTGGCGCTTGAACTCGCGGCCGCCCGCGTGCGCACGATGTCGGTGGAAGCGATCTCGGAACGACTCGCCGATCGCTTCCATCTGCTGACCGGCGGAGATCGAACCGGGCTGCCGCATCATCGCACGCTCAGGGAGCTGATCGATTGGAGCCATGATCTTCTGTCCGATGAAGAGCGGGTGATTCTGCGAGGCTGCGCCGTGTTCGCAGGGGGATGGACGCTCGACGCTGCGGAGTCGGTGTGCAGCGGCAAGTCTCTCGCGCAGCACGAGGTGCTCGATGTCCTGACGTGTCTGGTCGAGAAATCGCTGGTCGCGTTTTCCTCTGAGGACGGGCGCTATCGAATGCTCGAGACGGTGCGCGAATATGCGCAGGAAAAACTTCAGCCTTTCGAACGCGACGCTCTGCGCACACGGCACCTCGAGTATTACGTCGCGTGGGTCGAGAAGGCGCGGCCCGCATTATCGGGCGCTGAACAGAGCATCTGGCTCGGTCGGCTCGACATAGAGCTCGAGAATCTGCTCGCCGCGCACGCGTGGTGCGGCCGCGCCGACGGCGGGGCCGCACTCGGTCTCAGGCTGTCGCACGCAATCAAACCGTACTGGCTCAATCGAGGACAACTCGCGCTCGGTCATCGGCTGACCGACGAAGCGCTGCAGCGCGAGACGTCTCGCAATGCCTCGCGTTGTCGCGGCTTGGCCGACGCCGGACAAATCAGTTACTTCATGGGCCGCTACGACAGCGCGTGTCATTACCTGATGGAAAGTCTGGTGATCGCGCGCGAGATCGGCGACTCGCAGGCGGCCGCGAAGCTTCTGCAACCGCTGGGCATGGCCTGTCTCGGTCGGGGTGACGCGACCACCGCGCGCGCGCATCTTGCCGAAGGCCTCTCGCTCGCCGAAGCACTCGGGCACCCGCGCGAGATCGCCGCGGCGTTGAACGCACTCGCTCAATGGCATCGCGCGGTGGGCGAAGTCGATGACGCCGAAGTGCTCTACCGGAAGGTCCTCGCGATGGCGCGCGACCTGGGCGATCGCGAGATCGTGGCGATCGCGCTTCTCAATCTTGCGATGGTCGCGGTCGGGCGCAGCGATGAGAGCACCGCGCGGCAACTGCTCCTCGAAGTGCACGCAATCGCCGAAGAAATCGGATCGAAGGCCGCAGGCCAGTCGCTGCTCGACGTCTGCGCGGGCCTGGCGACGCTACGAGGCGAATGGGATTGCGTCGCGCGCTTCTACGGCGCCGCCGAAATGCAGACCGAGCAGACCGGCCTGCATCGCGATCCCGCGGATGGCGCGTTCATCGATCCGTTGATCGAACGCGCCAAGTCACATGAAGATGCTTCCCTCTTCGCGGCGGGCGAAGTCGAAGGACGCGCGTGGTCGTATCCGCAGGCGATGGAGGCCGCGCATCGATGGCTGGCCGGCCTCGCCCCTTCTAGTCGTTCATGACTGTCGGGTCGGACTGAAGGAAGTCCTGGTCATTCTTCGTGACCGTGATCTGGTAGGCGTACTTCGCCTTGTTGGCGCGGTTGTAATTGCAGAGGTACTTCCTGGAGTCCGACGGGTCGCGCTTGCAATCGTTGGTCAGCTTCGGCGGCAGGAAATCGATGCCCGGGTGGCGTCTCTCATCGGTCGGAAAATAGTAGGGACCGTTCGGATCGAGCGCCCATACGATGGTGTTCCGGTCGCGCTGGACAATCGCGATCGGCTCCTGGTCGACGACCACGTAGCCGTTGCTGACCGTTACCCGCGGATTGTTGGGAGAGATCTGCACAAACGGTCTGATCCCGCCGCCCCGGTCCTTGTCGGCATCGAAGAAGGCACACGCCCCGAGCAGGAGTGACGAGATCACCGCAACCAATATCGATCGTTTCATTTTTCGTTCCTCATGCCGGTGGATGGGACGCTACGAGTCGAACCGGGGTCATGCTAACTCGACGGCGGACGAATGGCAGCACACGTCTCCACAAGCGTGATGAAGTCGAGCGCCGCGCGCATGCCGCGGCGCGATCACTGTCTCAATTTCCCCCGACCGTCATCGCCTCGATCAGGATCGAGCCGGTGCGCTTGCTGCCTTTGAGCACGTCGCTGCCGACCGCGACGATGCGAGCGAACATGTCGAGCAGATTGCCGGCGATGGTGACTTCCTCGACCGGGTATGCGATGCGACCGTTCTCGACCCAATAGCCGCTCGCGCCGCGCGAGTAGTCGCCGGTGATGCCGTTGACGCCCTGGCCCATCAGGTCGGTCACGAGCAGGCCCGTGCCCAGCTTCTCGAGCATCGCTACGAAGTCATCGCCACGTTTGGTCTTCTTGCTTCGTATCGACAGGTTGTGCGAGCCGCCGCCGTTGCCGGTCGGCTGCATGCCGAGCTTGCGCGCCGAGTAGGTGCCGAGGAACCAGCCGGTCAACACGCCCGCCTCGACGACGGTGCGCTTCTGCGTCGCGACGCCGTCGTCGTCGAACGATCCGCTGCCCATGCCTTTCATCACGAACGGGTCATCGACGATGTCGATGTGATCGGCGAAGACGCGCGTGCCGAGCTTGCCGACCAGGAACGACGACGCGCGGTACAGCGAGCGTCCGCTGGCGGCGTGTACGTAGGAGCCGAGCAGGCCCGAAGCGAGAGGGGCTTCGAACAGCACCGGCACCGTGCACGTGGAAATCTTGCGCGCGCCCAGGCGCGACAGCGCGCGCTCGGCCGCGTAGCGCCCCACCGATTCGGGCGAGGGCAGATCGGCCGGGTCGCGCCGCGAGACGTACCACTCGTCGCGCTGCATGCCGTCGCGCCCGCGGCTTGCGATCGGTGCGACCGTGATGCCGTGATACGAGTGCGCATGGCCGCCGATGAAGCCGCGCGAGTTGGCCGAGACGAAGCGGCCGTGTTGCAGCGATACGTTGCCGCCATCGGAATTGCGGATCAGCGGGCTGGTCTCGAGTGCCGCGGCCTCGGCGCGACGCGCGATCTCGGCGGCGGCATCGGCCTCGATGTTCCAGGGGTGGTAGAGATCGAAGTCGCGTTCCTCGCGTGCGTACCAGGCGTCGTCGGGCAAGGCCGCGGCTTCGTCGACCGCGGTGAAGCGCGCGATGTGATACGCCGCTTCGACCGCGTCGCGCAAGGCCGAGGGCGAGAGGTCGGAGGTGCTCGCGTTGCCGCGCCGCACGTCCTTCGCGCCGCCCAGAAACACCGTCACGCCCACGCCCTTGTCGCGGTTCTGCTCGATGGTTTCGATGCGCCCCTTGCGGACGTTGACCGTGAGGCCGTTGCCTTCGTCGACATCGACCGCGCAATCGGTCGCGCCGATCTTCTTCGCGTGCGCAAGCACGTCGTGCGCGATTTCGCGCAGGGCTTCGTCGCTGCGCAGGGGATAGAGCGCTGCGTCCGCGGGGGAGACGCGGCCGCTGGCGCGGGCCGATTTGATCACTCGAGTCATGGGAGAGACGGCCAGGAGCCGTCGAAGATTGAAGCGGTTCTTGCGGCGGATTCGCGATGATTCGAAGGCCGCTGTTGTCGGGCCGGTTCGAGGCTCGCGCGACGAGCTCGCGGACGGGCTTTATGATAGCAGCCGATCTTCGACTGGTTGCTGCTGACCCCCACCCCATGAATCGTGCTCCCTCCGAAGCGACCGCGGTCGCGCGCATCGCCGATGAACTCGCCGAAGAAGAAGCCGCGGCGGCCCGCATCAGCAAGTCCCAGAAGAAGCGCGACATGACAGCGCTGCAGAAGTTGGGCGAGGAACTGGTCGAGCAATCGAGCGAGCGACTCGAGAAGGTCGAGCTTCCCGAGAGCCTGCGCGACGCGATCCACGACGCGCAGAAGATCCACGATCACGAGGGCCGCAGGCGGCAGATGCAATATATCGGCCGATTGATGCGCGACGTCGATGTCGAGCCGATCCGTGCGGCGCTCGATGCTTGGGGCGGCGCGTCGCGCGCCGAAGCGGCGGCGTTGCACGCGGTCGAGCGATGGCGCGAGCGTCTCATCGAGGACGACCAGGCGCTGACCGACTTCGCGGGCGCCCACAGCGCCGTGCTCAACCCCGATACCCTGCAGCAACTGCGCGCGGCGATACGCATGAGCCGCAAGGAACGCGGCGAAGGCAAGCCGCCCAAGCATTTCCGCGAGTTGTTTCGACTGATCCGCGATGTGGTCGAAGGCGAGGCGCACGAGCCGCAATGACCACGACCTACAACGAACCGATCGATCGTCCCCTGCGCATCGGCCTGGTTTCGGCGAGCGATCGCGCATCGAAGGGCGTCTATGAAGACCGGGGCATCCCCGCGCTGACCGAGTGGTTCGCGCGTGCGTTGACGACGCCGTATCGCATCGAATCGCGTCTCGTCCCCGACGAAGGCCCGTTGATCGAAGCCGCGCTGATCGAGCTGGTCGACGAGCATCGCTGCGATCTGGTGGTGACCACCGGCGGCACCGGACCGGCGCGGCGCGACATCACGCCTGAAGCCACGCTCTCGGTGGCCACGCGCGAGATGCCGGGCTTCGGCGAACAGATGCGTCGCATCAGCCTCGAGTTCGTCCCCACGGCCGTGCTGTCGCGTCAGGTCGCGGTGATCCGCGAGATCGGTGACATCGAAGGGCACCATCACGCCGCGCTGATCATCAATCTGCCCGGGCAACCGAAGGCGATCAAGGAAACACTGGAAGGCTTGAAGGACGCAGATGGCAAGGCCATCGTGCCTGGCATCTTCGCCGCGGTTCCATATTGCATCGACCTGATCGGCGGGCCCTGGATCGAGACCGACGAAGCGATCGTCAAGGCATTCCGACCCAAGTCAGCATCGAAGAAAACATGAAAACATGAGCCCCGTGCTTCAAACCATCGAAAGAGAAACCGCACCCCATCCCGATGCGGCCGTCATCTGGATGCACGGCCTGGGTGCCGATGCCAACGACTTCGTCTCGCTGGTGCCCGAACTCGATCTGCATTCCGAATTGCGGACCAGCGACGGCGGCTCGCTCGCGATCCGCTTCGTCTTTCCCAACGCGCCGGTGATGCCGGTCACCATCAACGGCGGGATGGCGATGCGCGCCTGGTACGACATCCTGCATCTGGACCTCGGCGGCGTGGGCACGAGCGGCATCGCGCGCGAAGACGAGAAGGGCTTGCGTGCCTCGCAGGCGATGGTCGAGGAACTCATCGCCGCGCAGGTCGCCAAGGGAATCCCGACCGAGCGCATCCTGCTCGCGGGGTTTTCGCAAGGCGCGGCGATGACGCTGATGACCGGTCTTCGCCACTCATCGCGGCTCGCCGGCCTGATCGTGCTGTCGGGCTATCTGCCGCTCGCCGCGCACGTGGCCAGCGAACGCCATCGAGTGAATCACGACACGCCGATCTTCATGGCGCACGGCAGCTACGATCCGGTGGTGCGGCTCGAACGCGCACTCGCGTCGCGCGACGCCTTGATCCAGCACGGCTACCAGGTCGAGTGGCACACCTATCCGATGCCGCATTCGGTGTGCGCCGAGGAAGTCGATGCGATCGGGCGCTTCCTGCGGCGCGTGCTCGACCGCGCGTGATGCGTCGTCACTGCGTCGTCATCACTGCGGTGCTTCACTTGATTGCGGACCGAGCGGCCTCCGTGAGGGGGAATCCATGCAGCATCTGATCGAACTCATCACGCAGTACGGACTCGCGTTCGTATTCGTGAACGTGCTGGCGTCGCAGGCCGGCTTGCCGCTGCCCGCGTATCCGACGCTGATCCTGACCGGCGCGTTGCTGGGGTCGGGCAACTACTCCGCGCCGTCGTTGCTGCTGGTGGCGGTGGTCGCCGCGCTGATCTCCGACTCGGGCTGGTATCTCGCGGGTACGCGCCTCGGCCGGCCGGTGTTGCGCCTGATGTGCCGCATCTCGCTGTCGCCCGACACCTGCGTGCGCCAGACAGAGAACATCTACGCACGCTTCGGACCGCCATCGTTGACGGTCGCGAAATTCATCCCCGGCTTCGCCGCGGTTGCGACAGCGCTCGCGGGCGCGGTGCGCACGCGCTATCTCACGTTCGTGTTGTTCGATGCGATCGGCGCGGCGCTGTGGGCCGGTGTCGCGATCGGCGTCGGCTATATGTTCAGGGGCGCCATCGAAGAGTTGATCGCCACTCTCGCGCGCCTGGGCGAGATCGGCGTCGTGCTGATCCTTGTCGCGCTCGCGTTGTTCGTCGCGGCCAAGTGGTGGGATCGCCGACGCTTCTACAACGAGCTGCGCATGGCGCGCGTCAGCGTCGAGGAATTGGCCGGGATGCTCGACGCCGGTACCGCACCGATGATTCTCGACGTGCGCTCGTTGGCGAGCCAGGCCGAAGACGGCCGCATCCCCGGCGCGATCGCGGTCGATGAAAAGACCATCGCGATCCGCATCCCCGATGACGACACTGGCCGCGAGGTGATCGTCTATTGCGCCTGTCCCAACGAAGCCTCGGCCGCGCGCATCGCCAAGCTGCTCAAGGCGCGCGGCTTCACGCGCGTGCGACCGCTGACGGGCGGGATCGAGGCGTGGATGGAAGCGGGGTATGCGATCGAGCGGTGATGCCCGAGTCGCCGCGACGTTCGGGCCGCTTTCCTGTCAATCGTTCTTACAATGCCTCGCGTCGCCGATCCGGGAGCCACCGTTATCTTGTTGTTTTCGCTCATGCCGTCACTCGTGGCACGGAACGTGCGTTGAATGGCTCCTTACCGTTCACGCGAAGGAAGGCCGTGTTCGTCGCTCGCGCTGTGCTGGGCATCGCTGGTTTCCTCGTCGCCAGTGCTGCGCAGGCGCTCCCGCTGAGCTTCGGTTTCACCGGCTCGGTCACCGATGACCCATTCGGGCTGAGCACGTTCGGCGCGCCGATCTCGGGAAACTTCACCTTCGATTCGACCGCGATCGATTCGATTGCCGGTGCGAGCACGGGATCGTTCGAGAGCACCGGCCCGGCATTCGGGTTTCGCGCCACGGTCGACGGGACGCTATACACGGTCCTCGATACGCTCACCGTCAATACCGCCAACAACATCGGTGTGGACCAGTACGGCGTCATCGCCAGCGACGGCGCGCTCACACTCGAATTGTTCTTCGAAGACGCGACGCGGAGCGCGTTGTCGAGCGATGCGCTTCCTTTGTCGCCCCCGGCGATCGCGGGATTCGCTTTTCGCCAGTTTCGACTGTTCGGCAACGACGTCGAGTTCCTCGGTAGCGTGAACAGCCTAGTCTGCCTGGCTGGCTGCAGCGCGAGCAGCGTGCCCGAGCCCGGCTCGCTTCCGCTCGCGGCACTGGCGCTTGCTGCTTTCGTCGGCGCGCGGACACGGGGTAGGCGCCACTCGGACGCCTCGCCGTCTTCTCCGTGAAGGCCGACCTATCCGGTCACTGTCTGCCAAGATCCGATTCCCCGAGCGATAGCACCGTTCGAATCGCACGGACGTCAGCGAGTACCACCAGGAGCGAAGCATGAACAAGGCAGCAAGAAAGTCGTTGGAGATCCTGTTCGCAACGGCCCTCCTTGCAGCGGCGCCTTCCGTCTTCGCCGTCGACGGCGTGATCCTGATCGATCAGAACAAGGCGCTTGCGGGAAGCGTCACCCCGGGCGATTCACCGGGGTTTCCAGTGACGATCAGTCAACCGGGAGGTTATCGGCTCACCGGCAATCTCACCGTTCCGAATGCCAACACCAACGGCATCGAGATCATCGCGCAGAACGTGAGCATCGACTTGAACGGCTTCGCCATCATCGGTCCGGTCACCTGCAGTGAATTCCCGTCGATCGCCTGCTCCACGACCGGCACCGGGACCGGTATCGTCGGCCTGGTCTTCGCCAACGTTCTGGTGCGCAACGGCTTCGTGCAGGGTATGGGACAGGACGGCATCTTCATGCTCAGCGGCATCGTCGAATCCGTGCAAGCCAATCAGAACGCGAGAATCGGATTCAATGTCACGTCGGGGATCGTGCGCGACTCGGTTGCACGCGCCAATGGTCAAGCGGGCATCTCGGTGGCCGTCGGAACGATATTGAGAAATGTGCTCAATCACAATCCTGTGGGCATCGTCACGTCGAGCACCACGACGTATTCGGGTAACGCGATGAATTTCAACACCGCCAACATCGCGGGTGCGGGGCTCAACACCGGTCAGAACCTGTGCGAGAACGCCGTCTGTCCGGGGGCCCAGTACTAGCGTACGCATCGGTTCAGAATTGCCCAGCCTCTAGGGCCATCACCGCTTCCGATCCCTCGACGATGCCGTCGCGCAGTCCACTGGCCTGCGACAACAGATGGTCCGCGAAGAAGCGCGCGGTCGCGAGCTTGGCGCGATAGAAGGCGGCATCGGCATCGCCCGCATCGAGCTTCTCGGCGGCGATGCTTGCGGCACGCGCCATCTGCCAGCCGCCGAGCACGATGCCGGCGAGTTTCAGATACGGCACCGATCCCGCGAACACGCCCTTGATGTCGGACTTGATGTTGGCGACGATGTACTCGATCACGTCTTCGAGCGCGGTCGCGCCTGCATCGAGCCGCTTCGCGATCGCCTTCAGGTCGTTCGCGTGGGAAGCCGATGTCGATGAAGCCAGTTGGCTCGCGGTCTTCCTCACCTGCGCGACGATGCCCTTCGCGGTCGCGCCGCCGTCGCGCACGGTCTTGCGTCCGATCAGGTCGTTGGCCTGGATCGCCGTGGTGCCTTCGTAGATGGTGAGGATGCGCGCGTCGCGATAGTGCTGCGCCGCGCCGGTCTCTTCGATGAAACCCATGCCGCCGTGCACCTGCACGCCCAACGACGCGACCTCGATCGACAGTTCGGTGCTCCAGCCCTTGACCACCGGCACGAGGTATTCGTAGAAGGCCTGATTCTGCTTCTGCGCAGCCGCATCTTCGGAATGATGAGCCGCATCCTGTGCGGCCGCGGTCACGTAGGCGAGGGCGCGCGCGGCTTCGATCTGCGCGCGCATCGTCATCAGCATGCGACGTACATCGGGATGATGGACGATGGTGACGGGGCCGCTCGATCCGGCGAGGTCGCGCGACTGCAGGCGATCCTTCGCATAGGCGGCCGCCTGCTGATACGCGCGCTCGGCAACTGCGATGCCCTGCAGGCCGACCGCGAAGCGCGCCGCGTTCATCATGATGAACATGTACTCGAGGCCGCGGTTCTCCACGCCGACGAGTTCGCCGATCGCGCCGGCCTTGGCTTCGCCACCGTCGGCGCTCGCGACCAGAAATTTCCCGTCGCCGAACAGCAGCACCGCGGTCGGGCTCGCCTTGATGCCGAGCTTGTGCTCGATCGATGCGCAATAGACGTCGTTGCGCGCGGCTAGCGAGCCATCGGTGTTGACGAGAAATTTGGGCACCGTGAACAACGAAATGCCCTTCACGCCTTCGGGCGCATCGGGTGTGCGCGCAAGCACCAGATGGACGATGTTCTCGGCCATGTCGTGCTCGCCGTAGGTGATGAAGATCTTCTCGCCGAAGACCCGAAACGTTCCATCGCCCTCGGGCACGGCGCGCGTACGCACCTGCGCCAGATCCGAGCCTGCCTGCGACTCGGTGAGGTTCATCGTGCCGGTCCACGCGCCCGAGATCAGCTTGGCGAGATACGCGTCCTTTTGCGCATCGCTGCCGGCGGTCATCAGCGCTTCGATCGCGCCGTCGGTCAGCAGCGGGCAGAGCGCGAACGACAGGTTCGCCGAATTCAGCATCTCGATGCAGGGCGTCGCGATCAGCTTGGGCAGGCCCTGCCCGCCGTGCTCGACGTCGTGCTGTACGCCTTGCCATCCGGCCTCGCCGTAACTCTTGAAGGCCTGCTTGAAGCCGGGCGTGGTCGTGACCACGCCGTCCTTCCACGTCGACGGCGCCGTGTCGCCGGCGCGATTGAGCGGTGCAATCACGTCCTGCACGAAGCGCGCGTTCTCTTCGAGCACGGCCTGCGCGGTATCCCGTGTGGCATCTTCGAAGCCCGGCAGCGCGGCCACGGCGTCGAGGTCGGCGAGCTCGTTGATGACGAACAGCATGTCTTTCAGTGGCGCGATGTAGGCCATGGTCGTCCTCGTCTTTTTTTTGGCCAGTCGGTTGGAGCGCCCCGAGGGGCGAGACTACGGGTGGGGTACTTCAAGATCCTTGCAGATGCGACGCGCAAGGTGTTCATTGATTTCTCGGTGACGCGGAACGGTGGTCGTTTTGCCCAGTGCACGATTTACGAAAACGGTTTGTGGCTGCCTCCCTCCCGAAAAAGCTCGCAGCCGTGCCGCTGGAGGTGACTCACAAGATCACGGCGCTTCACTTACGCGGCCGAAACGAGCCGCTCTTTGAAGACCTCGCGGCCTTGAACGGATTCCTCGGCAAGGGCGCGATTCGTTTCCAGGATCAACCCAATCGCCTCGTGCAGATTTTCTCTTGCTTCCGCGAGGGTTGCGCCTTGCGTATTGGCGCCCGGAAGCTCCTCGACGAAGGCGATATAGCCTTCTGGAACCTTCTCGAAAACAGCGGTGAATTCCATGGCAAGCCTCAACGGATCGGAATGCGGGACTATATCAAGGTCGGCTTCCGCGACGCCCAACGTATCAAGCCAAGGGCCGAGCCAGTCGAGGACTGAATGCTAGGGACGATCTCAGCGACGGCTGGCCTCATGCGCTCGACGAGCGTCGCGAATACTTCTGGCGCCGCAGCCGCAATACAGATGCGGCCGAAATAATCTTCGAGAAATTCGGAGACTCCAAATGAAAGCCAGATGGCGAGCGCCACAAGAATCTTGAACTTGGTGGGAGTTAGAAACGCCACGTTACTTTCTTAGTGCACTCTACGTTGGCGTTGACCGGCGATCGCCGGCGTGCGGAATGCGCGCAGGTGGGCTCGCTCAAAGGGCCGCAACCAACTCCGGCACCAGCGCATTCAGATCCCCCACCAACCCATAGTCCGCCACCCCGAAGATCGGCGCTTCGGGATCCTTGTTGATCGCGACGATCACCTTGCTGTCCTTCATCCCCGCCAGATGCTGGATCGCGCCCGAGATGCCTACCGCGATGTAGAGCTGGGGCGCGACGATCTTGCCGGTCTGGCCGACCTGGTAGTCGTTGGGCGCGTAGCCCGCGTCCACGGCCGCGCGCGACGCGCCCATCGCCGCGCCGAGCTTGTCGGCGAGCGGCTCCAGGACCTTGTGATAGTTCTCGCCGCTGCCCACGCCGCGTCCGCCCGACACGATCACCTTGGCGGCCGTGAGTTCGGGACGATCGAGCTTGGCGATCTCGCGGCTGACGAACGACGACTTGCCGAAGTCCGCCGCGGACGCTGCCGCTTCGACCGAAGCGGAGCCACCGGTCGCAACGGCGGCGTCGAAGCCGGTGGTGCGCACGGTGATGACCTTGATCGCATCGGTGGCCTGCACGGTCGCGATCGCGTTGCCTGCATAGATCGGGCGCGTGAAGGTGTCCGGCGACTCTACCGTCATGATGTCGGAGATCTGCGCCACGTCGAGCTTGGCGGCGACGCGCGGCGCGATGTTCTTGCCGTACGCGGTCGCGGGAAACAGGATGTGCGAATAGTCCTTTGCGAGCGCGAGCACCTCGGCCGCGACGTTTTCCGCGAGGCCATCGGCCAGATGCGGCGCGTCGGCGTAGAAGACCTTGGCAACGCCCGCAACCTGCGCGACCGCATCGGCTGCGGCTTTCGCGCCGGCACCCGCGACCAGCACGTGCACATCGCCACCGCAGGCCACAGCGGCGGTGATGGTGTTGAGCGTCGAACCCTTGAGGGTCGCCGTGTCGTGTTCGGCAATGACGAGTGCGGTCATCAGATCACCTTCGCTTCGTTCTTGAGTTTGGCGACCAGCGTCGCGACATCCGGCACCTTGATGCCGGCCTTGCGCGCGGGCGGCTCCGCGACCTTGAGCGTCTTCAGGCGCGGCGCGACATCGACGCCCAGATCGGCGGGCTTGAAGATGTCGAGCGTCTTCTTTTTGGCCTTCATGATGTTGGGCAGCGTGACGTAGCGTGGCTCGTTCAGGCGCAGGTCGGTGGTGACGATCGCCGGCAAGGTCAGCGCGATGGTCTCGAGACCGCCGTCGACTTCGCGGGTCACCGTGACCTTGCCGTCCGCGACCTCGACCTTCGACGCGAACGTGCCCTGCGGCAACTCGGCGAGTGCAGCCAGCATCTGCCCGGTCTGATTGCTGTCGTCGTCGATCGCCTGCTTGCCGAGGATCACGAGTTGTGGCTGTTCCTTGTCGACCAGTGCTTTCAGAAGCTTCGCGACCGCGAGCGGCTGCAGTTCGTCGGCGCATTCGACCAGGATGCCGCGATCGGCGCCGATCGCCATCGCGGTTCGCAAGGTTTCCTGGCACTGCGTGACGCCGCACGAGACCGCGACGATCTCGGTCGCGATGCCTTTCTCTTTCAGGCGCACCGCTTCTTCCACGGCGATTTCGTCGAACGGGTTCATCGACATCTTGACGTTGGCGATGTCCACGCCGCTCTGGTCCGACTTCACGCGAACCTTGACGTTGTAATCGACGACTCTTTTGACGGGCACGAGAATTTTCATGACGTTCCTGTGGGCGGATCCTGCGGGAAAAATACACCAAGGCAGAATAGCACGATCGTTCTATTCTGCAGAGATGCTCATGCGCATTCAGCGCTCACTCAAGGTCTTCACGTGCGCGGCGACGCTGCGACCGAGCGCCGAAAGGTTATAACCGCCTTCGAGGGAACTGACGATGCGGCCCTCGGCATGGCGCTCGGCCAGGTCCATCAGCTGCTCGGTCATCCACACGTAATCGTCTTCCACCAGCCGCATCTGGCCGAGGTCGTCTTCGCGATGCGCGTCGAAGCCCGCCGAGATGAAGATCATCTGCGGGCGAAAGGCTTCGAGCGCGGGCAGCCATTTCGCCTCGACCACCGCACGCACCGCGTCGCCGCCGGAATACGCGGGCAGCGGCACGTTGATCATGTTCCTGGCGGGATGGTCGGTGCCGCTGTATGGATAGAAGGGATGCTGGAAGAAGCTGGTCATCAGCACGCGCTCGTCGTCCGAAAAGATGTTCTCGGTGCCGTTGCCGTGATGCACGTCGAAATCGACGATCGCGATGCGCGCGAGGCCGTGCACGTCGAGTGCGCGGCGCGCGGCGACGGCGATGTTGTTGACGAAGCAGAAGCCCATCGCATGCGTGCGCGTGGCGTGATGGCCGGGCGGCCGCACATTGCAGAAGGCATTGCGCGCGCGACCCTCGATCACCGCATCGGTCGCGGCGACGGCGGCCCCGGCCGCGCGCCACACCGCCCGCAGCGTGCCCGGGCACATCATCGTGTCGGCGTCGAGCGCCGAATAACCGGATGCGGGCGCGGCGTTGCGGATTTCGTCGAGATGCTGCTGGGTATGGACGCGCAGCAGATCGGCGTCGTCGGCGAGCGGCACGTCCTGGTGCATCACCAGGTCGCCGACGCCGCTCGCGATCATGCGGTCTTCGATCGCGGCCAGGCGCGCGGGGCACTCGGGATGCCACGCGCCCATCTCGTGAGCCGAGCAATCGGGATGCGAATACCACGCCGTGACGACCACACGCGCCGCGGGACGGATAGAAGCGCCCGGTGAAACCGACGCGGCGTCGGCCGCGATGCCGACAGAGTCTTCCACGATTGTGTTCATGACGATGGGGCGGACAGCGATGACTGCGCGAGACTGGGGCAGAGCGAATGATTATGCCCGAGCACGAGTTTGGCAAGGCGCATGCGAAAATCCACGCCCATGCATCAAGCTCTCGACGCGCTGATCGCGCAAGTTTCCGAAGTCATCCTCGGCAAGGACACCGCCATCCGTCAATGCGTGACCTGTCTGCTGGCGGGCGGGCACCTGTTGATCGAAGACCTGCCGGGGGTCGGCAAGACCACGCTCGCGCACGCGCTCGCGGTGTCGCTGGGGTTGCGCTTCTCGCGCGTGCAATTCACCAGCGACCTCTTGCCCACCGACATCGTCGGCGTGTCGATCTACGAGCGGCGCGAAGACGGCGCGCCGGCCACTGGCGCCGCGGGCCGTTTCGTATTTCATCCCGGCCCGATCTTCTCGGAGATCCTGCTGGCCGATGAAGTCAATCGCGCCACGCCGAAAACACAAAGCGCCCTGCTCGAAGCGATGGAAGAACGCCAGGTATCGTCCGACGGCGCGACCCGCGCGCTGCCCGAACCCTTCTTCGTGATCGCCACGCAGAATCCCTTTCATCAGATCGGCACCTTTCCGTTGCCCGAGTCGCAGCTCGATCGCTTCCTGATGTGCATCGCGCTCGGATACCCCGACGCGCGCGCCGAGCGCGCGCTACTCGAAGGCGAGGACCGGCGCCTGCTGATGAAGAAACTGAATCGCATCCTCGATCCGGCGCAACTGCTGGCGCTGCAATCCGAGGTTCGCGGCGTTCACGCGTCGTCGGCACTGCTCGACTACATCCAGGCACTGGTCGCGGCCACGCGCCACTCCGCCACCTTCGCCGAAGGCCTCTCGCCGCGCGGTGCGCTGTCGCTGCTGCAGGCTGCGCGCGCCTGGGCGTTGCTCGCGCAACGCGACCACGTGCTGCCCGAAGACGTGCAGGCGGTGTGGGTGCCGGTGGTCAACCATCGCCTGCGGCCGTTGGCGCCGCGCGGCGCATCGCACGTCGCGCAGCGCGAGTCGGCGTTGCAACTGCTTGCGACCGTGCCGGTCTCGTGATGCTCCGATGAGTTCGTCCGCGACCTTCACGTCCGCAGCATCGGGCGCGTCATCGACCGTGTCATCGACCGCGTCGTCGAAACCTCGGGCGCGTATCGCACACATGGTCGGTCGCATCGTCGAGGATTCGCGCCTCGGCGCATACATCGCGACGAAGGTCTTTCAGCCGCGCGGCTCCGAAGCGGGCGAGGTCTTTCTCAACCAGCGTCGCGTCTTCATCCTGCCCACGCGCGCCGGCTTGATGCTCGCGCTGATGCTGGTCGCGCTGCTGCTGGGCTCGATCAATTATTCGCTGTCGCTCGGCTTCGCGCTCACGTTCATGGTGGTCGGCGTGGCCTGGATCGGCATGCTGCTGACGTTTCGCAATCTCGCGCACCTGCGTCTGCGGCCGCTGCGTGTCGATCCGGTGTTCGCGGGTGAGCCGGCCGACTATCGGCTGGTGATTCGCAACGCGGCCGCCTTCGACCGCTATGCGATCGAGCTCCGATTCGACGGCCTGGCGCAGAGCGTTCCTTGCGATCCCGCCGCGGGTCTTGAAGAGGACGTGACGATCCCGGTGCCGACCACGCGTCGCGGCATGCAGGCGATGCCGCGCATCACGCTGGCGACGCGCTTTCCGCTCGGCCTGTGGCGCGCTTGGAGCTATTGGCAGCCGGCGCTCTCGGCGCTGGTCTATCCGCGTCCCGCCGAGCCCGGCGTGCCGTTGCCGTTCGCCGAAGGCGATGGACGTGAAGCAGAGGCGCATCGCGTACGCGGCAGCGAGGACTTCGCCGGATTGCGCGCATATGCGCCGGGCGATCCGGTGCGCCACATCGCCTGGCGCGCGATGGCGCGCAATCCCGAAGGGCGCCCCCTCACCAAGCTGTTCGACGGCGGCGCGAGCGGCGAGGCGTGGTTGACGCTCGATGCCGCGCTCGCGCACACGGCTGCACATGCAGGAGCACAGCAGGGCGCGCATCGAGACGCCGAGGAGGCCGCGCTCTCGCTGATCGCGCGCTGGGTGCTCGATGCCGAAGCGCAGGCGATGCGTTATGGCCTCGACCTGCATAGCGTTCGCATCGCACCCGAGCGCGGTCCGGCGCATTGCTCGGCCTGCCTGGAAGCGCTTGCGCTCTTCGAGAGATGAACCTGCCGCCGCAGCCGGCGCGGTCATCATCGGCGGGGCTATCGTCGACGCCCGCTGCATCGTTCACCTCGCCTGTGCATCGCGATCGCATGGTCTCGCGCGGCATCGCCGCGATCGCGCGACGCGAACGCGAAGTGCGCGACATCCTGTGGCTGCTGCTCACGCTCGTGTGGGTGCTCGCGCCGCACGCGCTGGCGCTGCCCTTGTGGGTCAGCGCCACGGTCGCGGCATTGATCGTGTGGCGCGCGTGGATCACCTGGCGCGGCCATCGCCTGCCGCATCGCCTGCTGCCGATCGCGCTGACCTGCGTGGCGGGCATTGCCGTGTGGTTGCAGTATCGAACCATCTTCGGCAAGGACGCCGGCGTGGCGTTCGTGGTGATTCTGCTCGGATTGAAGCTGCTCGAAATGCGCGCGCGCCGCGACATCTTCGTGGTGATCTTCCTGTGCCTGTTCGTGATGCTGACCGCGCTG
>JBBQCA010000040.1:0-20073 GCA_038318315.1 Burkholderiales bacterium
CGATCCTTTCAGCCAGTTCTTTCGTGGGCTCCCGGGCGGCCCCAACGGCCCGCAGTTTCGCGGGCCGCGCGGCGGCGGTGTCATGCGCGGCCTCGGCTCGGGCTTCATCGTCAGCTCGGACGGCACGATCCTCACCAACGCGCACGTGGTCGATGGCGCTTCGACCGTCACCGTCAAGCTGACCGACCGCCGCGAGTTCACGGCCAAGGTGCTGGGCAGCGACAAGAAGAGCGACATCGCCGTCATCAAGATCGACGCGAAGAATCTCCCGGTGGTGGCGCTCGGTTCGTCCGAGAAGCTCAACGTGGGCGAGTGGGTGGTGGCGATCGGCTCGCCGTTCGGCTTCGACAACAGCGTGACGGCGGGCATCGTCTCGGCCAAGTCGCGCGCGCTGCCGACCGACAGCTATCCGTTCATCCAGACCGACGTGCCGGTCAACCCGGGCAACTCGGGTGGCCCGCTGTTCAACCTGAATGGCGAAGTGGTCGGCATCAACTCGCAGATCTTCTCCGAGTCGGGCGGCTTCCAGGGCATCTCGTTCGCGGTGCCGATCGACCTCGCGATGCACGTCAAGGAGCAACTGGTCGCGCACGGCAAGGTCACGCGCGCGCGTCTGGGTGTGACCATCCAGGACGTCAACCAGCGTCTGGCCAATTCGTTCAAGCTGCCGCGTCCGATGGGTGCGCTGGTGTCCGACGTCGAGTCGGGCAGCCCGGCCGCCAAGGCGGGCCTGACGGCCGGCGACGTGATCACCAAGCTCGACGGCCGCGAGATCGATCGATCGAGCGACCTGCCGGCGCGCATCTCCATCCTCAAGCCCGGTTCGACCACGCATCTGCAGGTGTGGCGTGACGGCAAGCCCAACGATCTCGACGTGGCGCTCGGCGAGTTCAAGGACACGACCACGGTCGCGAGCGCGGACACCCCTGGCGATCAGGGCGGCAGGCTCGGCGTCGCCGTGCGTCCCCTGCGTCCCGACGAAGCCCGGCAACTGGGCTCGATCGCGGGCGGCAATGGCCTCGTGGTCGAAGAGTCCAGCGGCGCCGCGGCCGAAGCCGGCATCCAGGCGGGCGACGTGATCCTCTCGTTCAACGGCCAACCGGTGCAGACCGCCGAGCAGTTGAAGGGCCTGATCGCCAAGGCCGGCAAGAGCGCCGCGATCCTGGTGCAGCGAGGCCGCGCGCGCATCTTCGTGCCGATCGAGTTGGGCTGAGCGAGTTCGGCTGGACGATCGAGCTGGACGATCGGGCTGAACCTCGCGTTACCCGATCCGCGAGCCAAAGCACCTGCGCGAACCTGAGGCGGCGCGAACGGTCACACCCGTTCGCGCGTCTCTACGCGCGCAATTCGCGGAGAGCGTCATGAAAAAAAATTTCCTTCATCTGGCCTCGGCCACGACCCTGGCTGCTGGCCTCATGCTGACTGCGGGCGCGTTTGCGCAAGCGCCGATGCCGCAGCCGCAGATGCAGGGCAGCGTCGCCTACCTGAATGGCGGCGCGGGCGACGAAGAGGTCCAGTACGTCAAGCAGTCGATGAAGGACTATTCGATGGCGCTGGCATTCGCGCGTGCGGCGAGCCCGCGCGCCGAATACGTCGCGAACGTCGCGGTCAGCATCAAGGACAGCAAAGGCAATGCGGTATTCGATGTGCCGTCGGTCGGCCCCTATCTGTTGCTCAAGCTGCCGGCGGGAAGCTATGCGGTGACGGCAACCTATCAAGGCCAGGCGCAGGCGCGCACCGTGAGCGCGGGCAAGTCGGGCGCGCCGGTGACGTTCGAGTGGAAGTGAGCGGCCGGCAGAACCTGCCGACATCGGGCGTGAGGCCGATCGGCTTTGCGTTTGACGCTCCCGGGGCGTTGGGCTACTGTCGCGCCTCGATACACACTGCGCCGATTTGATGCCACGTCTCTGGTGGCCTCAGCTTGCGGGCGCTCGGGCCGGAAGGGAAATCCTTCAGGCCTGAAATAAATACGGCTAAAGCGATCCGACCCGACGCGCTTTGGTCTGCGCCGTCGGGTTTTTTCTGGACGCTCGTCCCTTGGATTCATCGTCTGCCGCGCCGAGCGCGGCGTCCTCCGCAGGGTCTGCGACCGTGGTGGCGCAACGCTTCGCGTTCGCCGAGTCGTTGCCGTTGCAAAGTGGTGCGAGTCTTTCGAACTACGAACTCGCGGTCGAGACCTACGGCACGCTCAATGCCGACCGATCCAATGCGGTCCTGATCTGCCACGCGCTCAACGCGTCGCATCACGTCGCGGGCGCGTACCGGAAGGAAGACGAAAGCGCAGCGGACAACCTCGGCTGGTGGGACAACATGGTTGGGCCCGGCAAGCCGGTCGACACCGATCGCTTCTTCGTCGTGGGCGTCAACAACCTCGGTTCGTGCTTCGGATCGACCGGACCCGCGACGATCGATGCCGAAACAGGAAAGCCCTACGGAGCGTCCTTTCCCGTCGTCACGGTCGAGGACTGGGTCGATGCGCAGGCGCGGCTTGCCGACGTGCTCGGCATCGCGCGCTTCGCCGCCGTGATGGGCGGCTCGCTGGGCGGCATGCAGGCGCTGGCGTGGAGCGTGCGCCATCCCGATCGCATCGCGCACTGCATCGCGATCGCATCGACCGCAAAACTGTCGGCGCAGAACATCGCGTTCAACGATGTCGCGCGTCAGGCCATCCTCACCGACCCTGACTTTCACGGCGGCGACTTCTATGCGCACGGCGTGGTGCCGCGCCGCGGCCTGCGCGTGGCGCGCATGATCGGCCACATCACCTACCTGTCGGACGACGACATGGCCGAGAAATTCGGGCGCTCGTTGAAAGCCGACGACCTCGCGTTCGGCTACGGCGCCGAGTTCGAGATCGAGAGCTACCTGCGCTATCAGGGCGACAAGTTCTCGGATTATTTCGATGCGAATTCGTACCTGCTGATCACCAAGGCACTCGACTACTTCGATCCCGCCGCGCGGTTCGACGGCTCGCTGACGAAGGCGCTCGCGAAAGCGACCGCACGTTTTCTGGTGGTCTCGTTCTCGACCGACTGGCGCTTCGCACCCGAGAAGAGTCGCGAGATCGTCAAGGCGCTGCTCGACAACCGCCATCCGGTGACCTACGCCGAGATCGACGCGCCCCACGGGCACGACGCGTTCCTGCTCGACGACAAGCGCTACCACGCGCTGGTGGGCGCGTACTTCGACCGCATCCATGAGGGCCTGACCGAAGGGCACGCGCGATGACTCGGGCGACCACGCGCACGATGACGCAGCGCGCGAGCGCATTGCGTCCCGACCTCGCGGCGATCGCCGAATGGATCGCGCCCGGCTCGTCGGTACTCGACCTGGGCTGCGGCGACGGCTCGCTGCTCGCATGGCTGCAGAAGGAAAAGGGCTGTCGCTGCGTGGGCGTCGAGCTCGACGATGCCAAGGTGCTGGCGTGCGCGATCAACGGTGTCGAGGTGATCCAGCAGAACCTCGAGGACGGGCTCGCGCTGTTTTCCGATCGCTCCTTCGATACCGTCGTGCAGCTCGAGACGCTGCAGATGGTCACCCACACCGAAGGCATGTTGCGCGAGCTCGGACGCGTCGGCGCCGAGAGCATCGTCACCTTTCCCAACTTCGCGTTCTGGTCGCATCGCATCGCGATCGTGCGCGGCCGCATGCCGGTCACGCGGTCGCTGCCCTATCAGTGGTACGACACGCCCAACCTTCGCTTTGCGACCTTCACCGATTTTCGCGAACTGGCGTCCCGCAGCGGCTTCGCGCTGCGCGACCAGTTCGCGCTGCGCGACGGGCGCGTGGTTCGCTTTCTGCCGAATCTGTTTGGACGCGTCGCGGTCTTCAGGCTGGCGCAGGGTGCGAAGGCGTGAGCGCAGTTCGACGGCGATTCGCGGCCGAGATCGCTGGCGCGGGGTGACGGCGCGCCTCGATGTAGCTCTCCCCCGAACGGGCATTCGCTACACTGGCGAAAATTCCCCTGGTTCTGGATCGCCGATGCCCCCCACGCGACACTTCTCGGAAAGCTACGCCGATGCGCGCAGCCGCTTTCTGGACGCGGTCGCGCGCGTCGAGGCGCCGCTCGAGACGTTCGAGAATCCTGTGGGCAAAGGCCCCGCGGGCGAGGCGCTTGCCACCGACGTCGCGCTGTTCGGCCCGGACAACGCCAAGCACCTGCTGATTCTGGTTTCGGGCACGCACGGCGTGGAGGGCTTCGCGGGTTCGGGTGCGCAGATCGCGATGATCGAGGGCCTGCGCTTCGCGGCGCTGCCCGCGCGTACGGCGGTCCTCGTGGTCCATGCGATCAATCCCTCTGGCTTCGCGTGGCTACGGCGCGTGAACGAAGACAACGTCGACCTGAATCGCAACTCGATCGACTTCGAGAAGCCGCCGGCGTCGAGCGACGCGTTCGTCGCGCTCGCACCGCATCTGGTGCCGCGCGACTGGAACGACCTCGCGCCCGCCGAAACAGTCATCAGGAAATTCATCGACGAGCACGGCTTCAGGCGCTATCGGGAAGTCGTCGTGGGCGGCCAGTACACGCACGCCGACGGGCTCTTCTATGGCGGCGCGAAACCGGTGTGGTCCACCGAGACCTTCAAGGAAATCGTCTCGCGCTACGGTCGCGGCAAGAAGCGCATCGCGGTCATCGACTTTCATACCGGGCTCGGTCCGTTCGGTTATGGCGAACCGATCTACACGGGCGACAACGACGAGGAGGCCGCGCGGGCGCGCGAATGGTACGGGCCCGACCTGACCTCGATCCATGGCGGCACCTCGAGTTCGGTGATCGTGCAGGGGCCGATGATCAATGCCGTGAGCTCGTTCTTCGAAGGCCAGAAGACGCGGCCCGAGGTGACCACGCTTGCGCTCGAATTCGGCACGCTCCCCGAAGACATCGTGCTCGACCTGCTGCGCGCCGAGGCCTGGATGCATGCGCACGACGACGTCAACTTCGACACGCCGGTGGGCCGCGCCATCAAGCGCCGTTTTCGCGATGCCTTCTACGTCGATGAGCACGGGTGGAAACGCAGCGTCGTCGATCGCTCGCTCGAGATGACCGGCCAGGCGTTGGCAGGGCTCGCGAGCTGACGCTTGCGGTTCCCGCGTCCTCCCCGCGTTGATCCCGCATTGATTCCGACAGCGTCCGCGGATTCAGCTCCGCGCGAGCGCGTGTGGCAGGCGCTCTTCAACCGGCGCATGCTGATCTGCGTCTTCCTCGGCTTCACGTCGGGGTTGCCGTTGTTCATCCTGCTCAATCTGCTGCAGGCCTGGTTGAAGACCGAAGGCGTGTCGCTCAAGGACATCGGCCTGTTCGCGCTGATCCAGTTTCCCTATACGTGGAAGTTCGTGTGGGCGCCGCTGGTCGATCGCTACACCGTGCCTGGGCTCGCGATGCTCGGGCGCCGCCGCGGCTGGATGCTGGTCACGCAGATCGTCGTGTTGATCATCGTGGCCGCGCTGGGCTGGCTCGATCCGAAGAGCGACTTGGCTATGATCGCGACGCTGTGCGCGGCGCTCGCGTTTTTCTCGGCGAGCCTGGACATCGTGATCGATGCGTTCCGGCGCGAGATCCTTCCGGACCCCGAGCTCGGCCTGGGCACCGCCGTGCATGTGAACGCCTACCGGCTCGCGGGCCTCGTGCCCGGCGCGCTGGCGTTGATCCTCGCGGACCATCTGCCCTGGAACGCGGTATTCGCCATCACGGCCGCCTTCATGCTGCCGGGCATCGCGCTGGTGTTCTTCGTATCGGAACCGGCCGCGCACGGCACGCCGCCGAAATCGCTGCGCGACGCGGTGGTCTTGCCGTTCACCGAATTCATCGCACGCGACGGCTGGCGTCACGCGCTGCTGATCCTCGCGTTCATCTTTCTGTACAAGCTGGGCGACTCGATGGCGACGTCGCTGTCGACGTCCTTCTATCTGGACATCGGCTTCTCCAAGACCGACGTGGGCCTGATCGCGAAGAATGTCGGGCTGTGGTCCAGCGTGATCGGCGGCCTGATCGGCGGCGCGTTGCTGGTGCGGCTGGGCATCAATCGTGGCCTGTGGGTTTTCGGCGTGCTGCAGCTGGTGGCGATCTTCGGCTTCGCGTGGCTGGCCAAGGCCGGTCCCGACCGCGGCGTGCTCGCGTTCGCAATTGGCTTCGAAGCCTTCGCCAGCGTCGGCCTGGGCACGGCGGCCTTCGTCGCGTTCATCGCGCGCAGCACCGACCCGCGCTTTACCGCGACCCAATTCGCGCTCTTCACGAGCCTCGCTTCTGTGCCGCGCACGTTCGCGAATGCGGGCGCGGGCTACATCGTCGCGGGAACCGGATGGTTCGATTTCTTTCTGATCTGCGGCGCGCTCGGCTTGCCGGGCCTCTTGCTGTTGCCCAAGGTCGCGCCGTGGCGTCAAGATAGCGACGCTGTTCAAAGCGCGTCATCGAACATCCAGCGCATCAACCTTAAGGACGGACAATGAGACTTGCATCACGCGCGCTGCGCGCTCTGATCGTTGCTTGCGCAGTGGCCTGCTCGAGCCTGCCCGCGATCGCGATCGCGCAGAATCTCGAGCGCCAACTCGAGCAGCAGGCCGACCAGCAATATCGCGGCCTGCTGCAGCAGGCCGCGGCCAAGGGCGCGCTCGCATCGGACAGCAATCCCGATCTGCAGCGGCTGCGTCGCGTGCAGCAGCGCCTCCTGCCGTTCACCTCCTCGATCAATCCGGCCGCGCGGCAGTGGAAGTGGGAGGTCAACCTGCTGGGCAGCGATCAGATCAATGCCTTCTGCATGCCGGGCGGCAAGATCGCTTTCTATAGCGGCATCATCAACAAGCTCAAGCTCACCGACGACGAGATCGCGATCGTGATGGGCCATGAAATCACGCACGCGTTGAAAGAGCATGCCGTCGAGCAGACCAAGAACCAGGCCTATGGCGAGCTCGCCGCACGGGCCGGCGGCGCATTGCTGTCGTCATGGCTGGGCGTCGACCCCAACATCACCAGCTTGGGGGCGCGCGCGGCCAACAGCCTCTTCCAGTTGCGCTTCTCGCGCGCCGACGAAAGCGAGGCCGACGCGGTCGGACTCGAACTCGCCGCACGCGCCGGCTACGATCCGCGCGCGGGTGTGGCACTCTGGCAGAAGATGGCGCAGGCCTCGCAAGGCGGCCCGCCCCAATGGTTGTCGAGCCACCCCGCCGGCGGCAATCGCATCGTCGAGATTCAACGGCGCCTGCCGAACCTGATGCCGGTGTATGCGCAGGCAGTCGGCAAGAGCGTCGATCAGTTGCCGCCGTATCGATAGACGGCGATCGCGGCGCGGTAAGGGAACAGTTGCCGGAGCAGTTGCGGGAACCGTCGCATCGGCCGTGCTCGCATCGTCTTGCGACGGCCACGGCTACCGCGCTTCAGGATCGCGGCATGGGAGATCCACAACCGACCACCAACATGATTCATTTCTTCCCGACATTTTCCAACGACGCGTCCAGTTCTCCGCTGGCGCGCGAGCTTGCGGCGTCGGGGGTCGAGCACCGCCTGCTGGCCGCCGAGCTCAAGCTCCAATATCGCTCGCGCGCCTGGCTGGTGCTGGTGGGCTGGCCCAAGGTGTTCCTGTTCGCGCTTCGGTCCGCCTGGCGCTCGCTGGTCACGAGCACGCCTAGTCCCGAAGTGGTGGTGCTCAACAGCGATATCGAAGTCCTGGTGTTCGGCATGTTTCGCGCACTGCGGCTGGCGAGGAAACCGCGCATCGTGCTGGTCGGCTTCATCTTCACCGATCGCAAGAGCCGTCTGCACATGGCGTTGCGCACGCTGTATTTTCGTTGCGTCTTCGCGTTCGCCGACACCGTGCTGTGCCACTCGGCATTCGAGCTCGACGACTATCGACGGATCTTTCGCGGCTGCCGCGCGCGCTTCGCCTACATTCCCTTCGGCCTGCACGTGGCCGGTCGCGAGTCGGTATCGCATCGCGCGCTCGAACCCCGCTACGTGCTGGCGGCCGGGCGCTCGGGACGCGACTATCGGACGCTGTTCGAAGCCGTGCGCGGACGCGACATCCAGCTGCGCGTGGTTTGCGACAGCTCGGATGCGCTGGAAGGTCTCGACGCGCCCTCGAATGTGGTGGTGCTGCGCGCTTGCTACGGCAGCGCCTACGTCGACGAACTGGCGGGCGCGAGCATCGTGGCCGTGCCGCTGGCGGTGGACAACATCTCGGCCGGCCAGATGGTGATGCTGCAGGCCCTGGCCTTCGGCAAGCCGGTCATCGTCACCCGCACGCCGACCATCGAAGAATATGTGGCCGACAACGAGCAGGCCCTGTTGGTGCCGCGTGGCGATGCGGACGCGATGCGCGCGGCGATCGAAAGCCTGCTCGCCTCGCCCGAGCGCATCGATGCGATGGGTCAGGCCGGCCTGCGGACCTTCGAGGAAAAATTCAGCATGCGGTCGTATGTGCGCAATGTGCTCAATGCAATTTGAGCGTCGGGTAGTGCGCGCCTGGTCGCCGCGATACGCATTCACCCCATCAACCCCGCCCCCAGCAAGCCCCCATCGACGTTGAGCACGTGCCCCGTGATGAAGCCCGACTTCGCGTCGTCGAGCAGGAACGCGATCGCGGTCGCGATCTCGTGCGGTTCCGCGTAGCGATGCTGGGGCGTGAGCGCGGTCCAGCGGGCGCGCATCTCGGAGGTGTGCATCGCATCGACCAGCGGCGTCGCGACCGGCCCCGGTGAGACGGCGTTGACGCGGATGTCGATGCCTGCGAGCTCGACCGCCATCACCTGCGTGAGCACGATCACCGCGCCCTTGGCGGAACCGTAGGCCGATCGTTCGAGGTTGCCGCGCTGTCCGGCGGTCGATGCGAGGTTGACGATCGCGCCGCGTCGACCCGCGTCGCGCATCGCAACGGCCACCGCCTTGGCGACGATGAAGCTGCCGACGACGTTGATCTCGAACATGCGTCGCATGTCGTCCGCGCTGGTGTCGAAGAAGCGCCTGGCGATGCCGATTCCGGCGCTATTGACCAGGCCTGCGATGCCGCCATCGCGCGCGGCGATCTCCGCGACCATCGCCAGCACCGACGCCTCATCGGTGATATCGACGCGATGCCACGAGACATCGGCGCTCGCTACCGCGGACGCGCATTCGCGCAGCGCCCTCTCGTCGCGATCGCACACCGCGACCTTCCATCCTTCATCGAGCAGCACGCGTGTCGTCGCGAGCCCGATGCCCGATGCGCCGCCGGTCACGATGCAGGTCTTCATGTCGTCTCCTCATGGCTGTCGCGCCGCATCGTCGCATGCGCGAACGCGGGTTCGCGCCTATCGCCGCGCGCGCGGCGCTTGGGTAGACTCGCGCAGCTTGGGATGCCTATCAAAACCCCGAGGAGACGACGTTGACGAGGAACACCACCCGGCGCGATGTGTTGAAACTCACGGGCGCACTCGGCACGATGGGCGTCACTGCGGGCGTCGCTGTGACGCTGGCGGGTTTTGCGATGCCGGCACGCGCGGCCGAGTTCACCTACAAGTACGCGAACAACCTGCCGCTGACGCACCCGATGAACGCGCGCGCCAAGGAGGCCGCCGACAGGATCGAGAAGGAGACCAACGGCCGCGTGGCTATCCAGATCTTCCCGTCGAACCAGTTGGGCTCGGACACCGACATGTTGAGCCAGGTGCGCTCGGGCGCGATCGAGTTCTTCACGCTGTCGGGGCTGATCCTCTCGACGCTCGTGCCGGTCGCCTCGATCAACGGCATCGGCTTCGCGTTCTCCGATTACGACGCAGTATGGAAGGCGATGGACGGCGACCTCGGCAAGTACGTGCGCGGCGAAATCGCCAAGGCCAACCTGGTTGCGATGGACAAGATTTGGGACAACGGTTTTCGCCAGATCACGTCGAGCACCAAGCCGATCGCGACGCCCGCCGACCAGAAGGGCTTCAAGATCCGCGTGCCGGTCAGTCCGCTGTGGACCTCGATGTTCAAGGCCTTCGATGCGTCGCCGGCGAGCATCAACTTCGCCGAAGTCTATTCGGCCTTGCAGACCAAGATCGTCGAAGGGCAGGAGAACCCGCTCGCGGTGATCTCTACGGCAAAGCTCTACGAAGTGCAGAAGTACTGCTCGATGACCAACCACATGTGGGACGGCTTCTGGATGCTCGCCAACAAGCGCGCGTGGGACAAGCTGCCGCCGGATCTGCAGGCGATCGTCGCGCGCAACTGGAACGCGGCGGCCGTGCTCGAGCGCGAAGACACGGCCAAGCTCAATGCGAATCTGCAGGCCGAACTCGCCAAGCAGGGGCTGGTGTTCAACCAGCCCAAGCCCAACGATTTTCGCGACGCGTTGCGCAAGGCGGGCTTCTACACCGAGTGGAAGACCAAGTACGGCGCCGAGGCGTGGGCTCTGCTGGAGAAGGCGTCGGGGACGTTGGCGTAGGCGTCGATGACGACGCGGTCGCGATGCATTCCGGTGATCGTCGATCGCGCGTCTGATGGTGCCTCTGAGATCGCGTGGTTCCACGTCGCCGACGAGATGAACGTCGCACTGGAGACTGCCGTTCCCGGCGCGCCGGGGCTGCGCGGCCCGCTTGCGCGCATCGCCTCGCGCATCGAGCACGCGCTCGCATGGGCCGTCGAAGTCCCGGCCGCGATCCTGGTGACCGTCGAGATCGCCGTGCTGTTCGCAGGCGTGGTGTCGCGCTACGTGTTTCACCGACCGCTGGTGTGGTCCGACGAACTCGCGTCGATCCTCTTCATGTGGCTCGCGATGCTGGGCGCCGTGGTCGCGTTCGAGAAGAGCGCGCACATGCGGATGACCGCGCTCGTGTCGCGCCTGCCGCCCGAGCGGCGCGCGTGGGCCGAGGCGGCTGCCCTGATCGTGCCGATCGTTTTCCTCGCGCTGCTGTTTCCGGCCGCGCTCGAATATGCGAAGGGCGAGATGGACATCGTCACGCCCGCGCTCGAAATCGCGAACGCGTGGCGCGCGGCCGCGCTGCCGATCGGCATCGCGTTGATGGGCGTGTTCGCGCTGCTGCAACTCGCCCTGCACGCGACGTGGGTACAGGCGCTGGTCACGGCGGTTGCCGCACTCGTCATCGTGCTTGGACTGCTCGGCCTCGCGTCGTACGCACCGCAAGTCTTCGCGTCGCTCGGCCGCTGGAACCTCGTGCTCTTCTTCGTGGTCGGCGTGGGGGCGATGGTGCTCTCGGGCATCCCGATCGCGTTCGCGTTCGGCCTCGCGGCCTTCGGCTTCATCGTGCTCACCACCAGCGTGCCGTCGTCGGTGGTGGTGGGCCGCATGGACGAGGGCATGTCGCACCTGATCCTGCTCGCGGTGCCGCTCTTCATCTTCCTCGGCGGGCTGATCGAAGTGACCGGCATGGCCAAGAAGATGGTGGACTTTCTCGCGAGCCTGATCGGTCACGTCAAGGGCGGGTTGTCGTACGTGCTCCTGGGCGCGATGGTGCTGGTGTCGGGCATCTCGGGCGCGAAGGCGGCCGACATGGCCGCGGTCGCGCCGGTGCTGTTTCCCGAGATGAAGGAACGCGGAGCTGCGCCGGGCGAACTGGTCGCGCTGCTGTCCGCGTCGGGCGCGATGAGCGAGACGATCCCGCCGAGCCTAGTGCTGATCACGATCGGATCGGTCACCGGCGTGTCGATCGCGGCGCTCTTCACCGGCGGCCTGGTGCCTGCGCTGGTACTCGCGATCGCGCTGGCCTGCGTCGCGCGCTGGCGCGCGAAAGACGAGGTGCCGCATGTCGGCCCGCGCGTGTCCTGGGGAGCGATCGTGAAGCTCTTCGCAATCGCGCTGCCCGGCCTCGCGCTGCCCTTCATCATTCGTGCCGCCGTGATCGAAGGAGTCGCCACCGCGACCGAGGTCTCGACCATCGGCGTGGTCTACGCGCTCGTCATCGGCACCGTCATCTATCGACGCTGCCCGCCGCGCGCACTCGCCAGGCTGCTGGTCGATACCGCGAGCCTGTCGGGTGCGATCCTGCTCATCATCGGCACGGCGACCGCGATGGCCTGGGCGCTCACGCAGTCGGGATTCTCGACCGCGCTCGCCAACGCGATGGGTTCACTGCCGGGCGGCAAGGCGAGCTTCATCGCGATCTCGATCGTGGCCTTCGTGATTCTGGGCAGCGTGCTCGAAGGGATTCCCGCGATCGTGCTGTTCGGGCCGCTGCTGTTTCCGATCGCGCGCATCGTCGGCGTGCATGAAGTGCATTGCGCGATGGTGGTCGTGCTCGCGATGGGCATCGGGCTGTTCGCGCCGCCATTCGGGGTGGGATATTACGCGGCCTGTGCGATCGGGCGCGTCGATCCGGATGCGGGAATGCGGCCGATCGTGGGGTATCTGGTGGCGCTGTTGATCGGGCTGGTGGTCGTGGCCGTCGTGCCTTGGCTTTCGATAGGTTTTCTTTGATCCAGGAGTTCCATGTCCCAGCAACCCACACTCGCCCTCGCCCGCTTCATCAACCAGTCGCATCCCGATGCAATTCCCGAACGCGTCGTCCACGAAGCCAAGCGCGCGATCCTGAACTGGATCGGCTGCGCCGTAGGCGCGTCGCAACACCCGACCGTGGTCCGCGCCCTGACGGCGCTGACGCCTTTCATGGGCGCCCAGCAGGCCACGGTGCTCGGGCGCAGCGAGCGCCTCGACATCCTCCACGCGGCGCTGATGAACGGCATCACGTCGCACACCTTCGACTTCGACGACACCCACCTCAAGACGGTGATCCATCCCGCCGGACCGGTGGCCTCCGCGATCCTTGCCCTGGCGGAATACATGCCCGTCAGTGGAAGCGCACTGATCCATGCCTTCGTGCTCGGGGTCGAGGTCGAGTGCCGCATCGGCAACGCCGTCTATCCCAGCCACTACGACGTGGGCTGGCATATCACCGGCACCACCGGCGTGTTCGGCGCCGCGGCTGCGGCGGGCAAGCTGCTCGGCCTCAACGAGCAGCAGCTGGTGTGGGCGATCGGCATCGCGGCGACCCAGGCCTCGGGCCTGCGCGAGATGTTCGGCTCGATGTGCAAGCCGCTGCATCCCGGCATGGCTGCCAAGAACGGGCTGTACGCGGCGCTGCTCGCGAGCCGCGATTTCACGAGCACCGAAGTCGGCATCGAAGGCAAGCGCGGCTTCGCCAATGTGCTGGCCACCGAGCGCAACTACGACGAGATCACCGAACGCCTGGGGCAGACCTGGGAGCTCCTGGAGAACACCTACAAGCCGTTCGCCTGCGGCATCGTCATCCATCCCACCATCGACGGCTGCATCCAGCTGCGCAACGAGCATGGCCTGAAGGCGGACTGGATCGCGCGCATCGATCTGGCCGTGCATCCGCTGGTGCTCGAGCTGACCGGCAAGCGCACGCCGCTGTCGGGTCTCGAAGGCAAGTTCAGCGTCTTTCATTGCGCGGCCGCGGCAATCATCGACGGCGCGGGCGGCGAAGCCGAGTTTTCCGATGCGCGCGTGAGCGATCCCGAGGTCGTGGCGCTGCGCGATCGCGTCGATGCCGTGGTCGACCCCGCCATTCACGAGGATGCGGTCGACATACGCGTCACCTTGAACGACGGACGCATTCTGAACAAGCGCGTCGAGCACGCGATCGGCAGCCTCGCCAGACCGATGAGCGATGGCGATCTCGAGGCCAAGTGCAGAGCGCTGTGCAAGCCGATCCTGGGCGACGAAGTGGTCAGCGCGCTGATCGCTCAGTGCTGGCGTCTCGACGCGCTGAGCGATGCGGGCGCCCTCGGCCGCATGACGGTGCCTGGCGCGGACCGCGCACAACCACATCGGACCTGAAGAAGTACGCCTTGAAATTCATCATTGCCATTGCGAGTGCCGCCCTGCTCCTGAGTACGGGCGTCGCGCACGCGCAGCAGACCATCGTCATCAAGTTCAGTCACGTGGTGTCCCGCTTGACGCCCAAGGGCATGGCGGCCGAGCGCTTCAAGCAGCTTGCCGAAGAGCGCTCCGGCGGCCGGGTCAGGGTCGAGGTCTATCCGAACAGCCAGCTCTACAAGGACGGCGAGGAACTGGAAGCCGCGCAACTCGGCGCGGTGCAGATGCTGGCCCCGTCCACCTCCAAGTTCGGGCCGCTGGGGCTACCCCAGTTCGAGCTGTTCGACCTGCCGTACATTTTTCCCAATCGCGAAGTCCTGCACCGCGTGACGCTCGGTCCTCTGGGCAGGGAGCTCTTCAAGAGTCTCGAGGCCAAGGGACTCGTCGGCCTGGGCTACTGGGACAACGGCTTCAAGATCATGAGCGCGAACAAGCCGCTGCACGTGCCGCCCGATTACAAGGGACTCAAGATGCGCATCAAGTCTTCGAAGGTGCTCGATGCGCAGATGCGCGCGCTCGGCGTGACGCCGCAGGTGACGGCGTTCTCGGAGGTGTATCAGGGGCTGCAGACCGGAGTCGTCGACGGCTCGGAAAACAGCCTGCCGAATTTCTACACGCAAAAATTCTTCGAGGTCCGGAAGTACGCCGCGCTGTCGTACCACGGCTATGACGGATACGCGGTGATCGTCAACAAGAAGTTCTGGGAAGGCCTGCCGCCGGACATTCGCGCCATCCTGGACAAGGCGATGCAGGAAGCGACGCAATACGAGAACGAGCTTTCGCTCAAGGAAAACGACGAAGACATTGCCAAGATCAAGGCGGCCGGCCGGATCGAGGTCTACGAGTTGACCGCCGACGAGCAGAGCGCGTTGCGCCGCGCGCTACGGCCCGTGCACAAAGAGATGGAAAGTCGCATCGGCAAGACGTGGATCGACGCGGTTTACAAGGAGGCGGCGGCGCTGGGCTACAAGTACTAGCGGAGGTGCGCGCTGCGCTCAGCGCGTCATCGCATAGTCGATGATCAACGGCGCGTGATCCGAAAATCGCGTCTGTTTCCAGATGCTCGCCTGCTTCGCCTTCGCGGCCAGCCCTGGCGTGGCGATCTGATAGAGGCTTGCGCAAAAAACCCATATACGGGGTCGATGTTTGACTGCCGCCCCAAGACAACCTGACCGGCTCATTCCTCGCCCCGTTCCGCCTCCGACGCATAAGGCGGGCGGCGCCCACGACCCGATCGTCACGGCGGAGGCTACCGCGACGGATGCATGGGTTCCGACAGTGTCAGCAAGTCGTCTAATGGACCGCCTTGCGTCGCCCGGCGTTCTTCGCTGCGATCGCCCGGTCGCCGGCGGACCGCAGAAGGATTTGCTTGCAGTCGCCTCATGCCGATCCGTAGTCGATCGTGCGCGACGCGTGATCGCTGCACCGCGCCTCCTTCCAGATGCTCGCCGACGTCGCCGGCGCAACCATCCCCCGGCGTCGCGATCCGTTAGTCGAGGCGCAAGAAACCCGCATCGGATTGCTTCAGCTTTCCGGACGCGCACGAAACCCCACCGACGATTGCGCCTGCCACATCGCGGATGCACGACCAGTGCGATGCCGCTACCGGTCGCGGCGCTTTCCGGTTGGAGTTGCCGATGACAGGACTGCGCAGCCCGGCAGGGTGGATGGCGGTCGATCGGCCGGCGCGCCGACCGATCACGGCGCGAATCGCCTGCCCGCCCCGTTACGCCTTGGTGCGATCGCGCTGCCGCCTGCGGTTGTGCACGGTCGCAAGGGCGGCACCGAGGCCGGCGACCAGCAGGGCGAGGCTGCCCGGCTCGGGAATATCCGTCACGGCGATCGTGAAGCCCACGCCACCGAAATGCCGATCCTGACTGAAGGTGCCGCTGAACGAGGTGACGCCGCCCACATCCCACGCCCGTCCCGCGCTGACGCCGTTTCCGGCTGCGGAAAACACGCCGCCCGGGCCCGCGATCAACGGGATGTTGCCGTCTGACGCGAGTTGGTTGGAATCGACAGCGCCCATTCCAGGACCTGGCAGGAAATACTGTGCCGCCGCGTTGGTCCGATCGAGACTGAACATCTCGAAGATCGAGCCCGCAGGCAGGACGCCCGCATCGAGTGCCACATTGATGACGAAGCTGGAACCGTTGCCCAGGACGTCGAACCCGATCGCGTTGTTCGATAGGAACTGGTTTCCATTGTCCAGTGCCACGACAGTCGTCGCGCGTTGTACGAGGAACAAGGTGGAGAAGCTTGCGCCATTGCTGAGCGACGTGAACGTCACCCGCCCCTTGCCATAGGCGCCAAAGTTGAAGACCAAGCCACCGGCGGTCGTCAAGCTGCTGAGCGTCGTACCGTCGATCGGCGTGAGATCGATGGTCCGCACCACGGCCGCCTGGATCGTGAAGCTCACCAGCAACAGCCCGGCAGCAGCGACCGCTTTCGAGAACAAGCTCATGCGAATACCCCTTGATTTATGTTGGTCTCTTCGATGGGCAGGAGTCGATAACGCAACGAGCAATGCGCGCTTGTCCGACCCCACCAACGATCCTCGCAGTCGGGAGGATTCGTCGGCAACACTTGATGCAAATTGCGTGCCGAAGGGTCGCGCAATGTCGATTCTTGGGGGCGAATGCAGACAAACGAGTGCGCTGCGGCGGCACGTGACGTCTGCGAACCCGATACGACTGTAAGGTCCGTCGACACGGAGTCGGCTATCTGGACCGAGCCGATTGCCGATCACGCGGAGCCGATCGACCGCCCCGACTCAAGGCCGCTGCAGGTGCAAAGTCTCGGTCTGCATGATCAACGGCGTATTCAGCGCGGCCCCGGCGACCGTCGCGCCTGACCACGCATGGACCGTTGGGGGAGGCGGGGAAGGCCGACGCGGCGACGGTGCATGCTTCGAGATGAACGGTCGCCTTCGCCAGCGCATTGCTTGAACCAGCGTTGCTTCGGCGCGCAGGGAAAGTCTTCAGAAGGACACGTCGTAATCGATCGTGAGAGGCGCATGGTCGCTGAACCTGGCCTCTCTGTAGATTGCGGTGGCCCGAGCGAGGTTGGCTATCCTGGCCGTCGCGATCTGATAATCGATCCGCCACCCCACGTTGTTGGCCCACGCCTGCCCGCGATTGCTCCACCACGTATAGCTCTCGCCGGTCGCCTCAGGATGCAGCACGCGATAGACATCGACCCAGCCGAGTTCGTCGAACACGCGGCTCAGCCACGCGCGCTCTTCGGGCAGGAAGCCCGAGTTCTTCTGATTGCTGCGCCAGTTCTTCAGGTCGATCTCGCGATGCGCGATGTTCCAGTCGCCGCAGATCACGAACTCGCGGCCGGTCTCTTCGCTTTCCTTCTTCAAGGCCGCGAGGTGCGGCAGGAACTCGTCGAGGAACCGGAACTTGGCCTCCTGTCGTTCGGGCGAGCTCGAGCCCGACGGCATGTAGAGGCTGATCACCGACATGCTGTCGAGTCCGTCTTCGGTCTCCCGATCGAAATCGGCGCGCACGTAGCGGCCTTCGCTGTCGAACTCCTGCGAACGAAAGCCGATATGCGTGGTCGCAGGCGGGATGCGCGCGTACAGGCCGGCGCCGCTATAGCCCTTCTTCTCGGCGTAGTGGAACCATCCCGTATGCGTCGCGTTCGCGAGAAAATGCGCGGCCATGTCGGTTTCCTGCGCCTTCAATTCCTGCACGCAGATCACGTCGGCGTGTTGCGTGGCGAGCCATTCGAACACGCCCTTCCTCGCGGCCGAGCGGATGCCGTTGAGGTTCAGCGAGATAATGCGGAACGGCGCGCGAGACTGGGCGCGAACCGGGGCGTGCAACTTCGCGGTCTGCGAAGCGCGGCGCGACGGTGGCCCTGCGGGTTTGGCTGCGGTCATGGAAAGCTGGATGGGTTTGTGTTGAACGCATCGCCGAAGAGCGAGCAATGAAGGAGACGTGTTGACGAATCACCGAGGAGAATTCATCGCCTTCGCGCTGAAGAGCCAGGCATTGGCTTTCGGCGCATTCACCACCAAGGCAGGACGCCGCTCTCCGTATTTCTTCAACGCCGGCCGCTTCGATGGCGGCGCATCGCTCGCGGCGCTCGGAAGATTCTATGCGAGGACGCTGGTCGCGGCCGAGCGCGAACGCGGCCTGACGTTCGACCTGCTGTTCGGCCCCGCATACAAGGGCATCACGCTTGCGGCCGCGACTGCGATGGCGTTCGCGGCGATGCCTGAAGAGGACGGCGGACGCGACATCGGCTTCGCCTACAACCGCAAGGAAGCCAAGGCGCATGGCGAGGGCGGCAAGCTGGTGGGCGCCGCGCTGGCCGGCAGGAAAGTGATCATCGTCGACGATGTCCTGACGGACGGCGCGTCCAAGCGCGAATCGGTCGATATGATTCGTGCCGCGGACGCGGAACCGGTCGGGGTGGTGATCGCGCTCGACCGCATGGAACGCAGAGACGAAGGCGACGTGTCCACCGGCTCGGCGGTTGCCGCGTTCGAAGCTCAGTACCGCATTCCCGTATACGCCATCGCGAATCTCGACGACATCATGGATTGGTTGAAGAACGACAACAGCGGCGAACTGGCCGCCCACGCCGATGCGGTTGCGGCCTATCGGTCGCGCTATGGCGCGGTGGCGCGCATGAGCGAAGGGTCCACATGAAGACGCGCTCGCTCAGTCGCTCGATCGCGTTCGCGACAATGCTGACGCTGGCGTCGGGAACGCTCGCCGCGAATGCTGCAGAGCAGGGGACGATTTACTCGTGCCGCGATCGCGCCGGCCGAACGATCACATCCGATCGGCCGATCCCCGAATGCAGCGACCGCACGGTGCGCGAGCTCGGGCCGAGCGGCATCCTCAAGCGCGAGATCGCGGCGCCGCTGACGCCCGAGCAGCAACGCGCAAAGGAAATCGACGACCGCAACAAGCGCGTGGCCGACGATGCCGCGCGCGAGAAGAAACGGCGCGACTCGGCGCTGCTCGCCGCCTATTCGAACGAAGCGCAAATCGAAAGCGCGCGCCGCCGCGCGCTCGCCGACGCGCAGGAAAACATCAAGACGTCGCATTCCCATCTGGCCGACCTCAATGCCGAAAAGAAGACGTTGGCGCAGGAGGCCGAGTTCTACAAGGGCAAGCGCATGCCGCCGCTGGTCAGGCGCAGGGTCGATGACAACGAGGCCGCGATTTCCGACGAGGAAGCCACCATCAAGCTGCGGCAGTCCGATGTGGAGCGCGTCAACCAGCACTACGACGAGGAGTTGAAGCGCTTTCGCGAATTGACGGAGGCGGGCAAGGGCGCGTCGAGATAGCTCGTCCTAGTTCGCGAGCTTCTTCTTCAACAGCTCGTTCAACTGCTGCGGGTTGGCCTTGCCTTGCGTGGCCTTCATCGCCTGGCCGACGAAGTAGCCGAACAGCTTCTCCTTGCCGGCGCGATAGTCGGCCAGCTGCGACGGGCTCGCAGCGAGGATCGCATCGATCGCGGCTTCCAGTGCGCCGCTGTCGGAGATCTGTTCGAGACCACGATCGGCGATCAGCGCGTCGATGTCGATGCTGCCGACGCGAATGCCCTGCCCGATTGCTCTAGCAGTGCTTTTACCGGATGCCGCCCCGACGCTTGATGCGACGCTCGAAGCGAACTCGCCGAACAGCGCCTTCGCCTGCTTCGCGTTGATCCTGCCGTCGATGACGCGCTGGATCAGCGTGGCGAGCGCATCCGCGTCGATCGGCAGATCGTTCCAGTCGCCGCCGCGCTCGTTCACCGCAGCCGACACGTCGCCCATGATCCAGTTCGCGGCCTGCTTGGCGTGGGACGCACCGAGCTTCGCGACCACGTTGTCGAAGAGAACCGCGGTGGTCTTCGATGCGGTCAAGGTTTGCGCGTCATACGCGGACAACGCATATATGCTCATCAGCCGCTCGCGCATCGCGCCCGGTAACTCCGGCATCTCGCCCTTCACGCGCGCGATCCACTCGGGCGCGATCAACAGCGGCGGCAGGTCGGGATCGGGGAAGTAGCGATAGTCGTGCGCGTCTTCCTTGCTGCGCATCGCGCGCGTCTCGTTGCGATCGGGGTCGTAGAGGCGCGTCTGCTGCACCACCTTGCCACCGTCTTCGATCAGCGCGATCTGGCGCTCGACCTCGTAGTCGATCGCCTGCTGCATGAAGCGAAACGAGTTCAGGTTCTTGATCTCGCAACGCGTGCCCAGCGTGGTCGAGCCCATCGGCCGCACCGACACGTTGGCGTCGCAGCGAAACGAGCCCTC
>JBBQCA010000041.1:0-19830 GCA_038318315.1 Burkholderiales bacterium
GGCACATCCTGATCCAGCCGGGACGACCGATGCAGAACGGCTACATCGAGAGCTTCAACGGCAAGTTCCGCGACGAATGCCTTAACGACCACTGGTTCCAGACGTTGCAGCAGGCGCGAGCCATGATCGCTACGTGGCGCCGCGACTACAACGAAGTCCGACCACACAGCAGCATCGGTCGGATCCCGCCGGCTCGCTTCGCCGAACTGCATCGGCGCCACCCGGCTGAGGGGTTGCACCCACCAAGCATCGATACCCAATAACCTTGCAACCCGGACTTCCTCTTTATGAATGGCATGGCGAGAGGGGGCAGGTCACCATCCGAGCGCGCGGCCTAACCCGGCGGTCAACACGGACGCCCCGTCTGCGGCGCTTCGCGCCGGCGTCGGGTCGCCGGTTACCTCGATTCGTTAGGCGTCACAGCGCATTCACCCCGCGCTTTTCTCAAAGGAGTTGTAATGTCGAGCACGGCGAAGAACACACGCGCGACTGTGGTGCCCTGTCTCCGGTATCGCGATGCACCGAAAGCCATCGACTGGCTCTGTTCAGTCTTCGGGTTTGAGCGGCAACTGGTCGTACCAAACGAAGACGGAACAATTGCCCATGCGCAGCTGACCTTTGGGAACGGCATGATCATGCTGGGCTCAGTTTCGAAAGCCGAGAACGAGTTCGGTCGCCTCACCAAGCAGCCCGATGAGCTTGGCGGCATGGAAACGCAAAGCCCATACCTTATAGTTTCAGACGCCGATTCGGTGTACGAGAGGGCGAGGGCTGCCGGCGCAAAGATCGAGATTGATATTAAAGACGAGGACTACGGAGGTCGAGGCTTTAGCTGCCGCGATCTGGAGGGTCACCTGTGGAACGTCGGTACCTACGATCCATGGTGACGCCTAACCCTTCCATCGAGGGGACGCGGAGCTTTCTTCGCTTTAGTTGACACTCTGACCTAACGAAGGAGTGTTCAATAGGAATGTCAGGGCCGCAGAAGATCAACCGGTACGGCGTCGCATTCAAGTTGAAGGCGGTGCAGATGAGCAGCCAGCCTGGCCGGGCATTGCAAAGTTACGTTGCCTTCTGCAACCAGCAGCGCATACATTCTTCATCGCGCTACCTCCTGCGAGTCGCCTTCGAGCAGCAGCAGGGACATCAACCATGCGTCAATTAAAGCGGTGCAAGATCCCGTCCAGCAGCACGCTTCGCCCACTGTCGGCTGCCGCTCATGTCAAACGTCAGGACCCGTAAAGCGCCGTTTCCGCCATGCCTGACTTTGCCGTCAAATCACTGAATCCGTCCACATGGCCGGACTTCGCCACCCTTGTCGAACGGCATAACGGAGTTTGGGGTGGCTGCTGGTGTCTCGAGTTTCATCCAGAGGGCGCGGAGCGCAGCGCACAGCGCCGCAACAAGAAGGAATGCCGTGTCCGTGAAGGCACTGCCCACGCGGCCCTGGTCTATGACGGCAGCACGTGCGTCGGCTGGTGCCAGTTCGGCTCTCCCGCCGAATTGCCCCGCATCAAGCGCCAGCGTGCTTACCGCGAAGGCTTTGCGCGCCTTCCAGATTGGAGAATCACATGCTTCTTCGTTGACAAGGCCTACCGCGGGAAGGGCGTGGCAGCTGAGGCGCTCGCGGGGGCGTTGCAGGAAATCGCTCGCCTAGGCGGCGGGACAGTCGAGAGCTACCCCGAAGAGCTTTCGGGTCGCTCGGTTTCCTCGTCTTTTCTCTACAACGGCGGCATGTCGATGTTCGAGAAGCAGGGGTTCGAGAAAGTCCGCCTCATCGGCAAGAGTCACTGGGTTGTCACCAAGATAGTCGAAGCAAGTTCAACCTAGGCAGCGAATGAGTCCTCACGTTCGAGTGATGCAACTGGTACTCGATTTCCCTGGCAATACGAAGAAACAGCGAACCTGGTTCCGGACTTTGTTTGAGCAAGCTGATGCAGCGCATGAGCTCCATTTCATCGATGCGTCTGACGAAGTATGCGAGCGTCAACTCGGAGATCGCAGCAGGAACCTTCCTGCCGGCACTGCGGGGACGACGGATGCCGAGTTCGATGCGATCACGGCTTACATTGAAGCGCCTGCTCCTGGAGAGCGCTTCAACGTTATTCGTCATGAGCGCGCCTGACCCCGCGCTCAACCGGACGGGCCGGCACGCATGACTATCTCCACTGTCGCGGCATGGCACGAACTTGTGCGCTCCACGAATGTCGCGGGTCTGAGTTCGCTGGTGGCAGACAACGCCGTCTTCTACTCGCCAGTTGTGCATACGCCGCAGGTCGGGAAGGCAATCACGGTTCAATACCTTTCCGCTGCGTTCCGAGTGTTCTTCAACGAGTCGTTCCGCTACGTCCGCGAGCTCACGGGCGAAAACGATGCGGCGCTCGAATTTCAAGTTGAAATCGATGGCATCAGCGTCAACGGAGTCGACATGCTCAAGTGGAACGAAGAGGGCAAGATCATTGAGTTCAAGGTGCTCATTCGGCCTCTCAAAGCTGTCAACCTGATTCACCAGAAAATGGCCGCCATGCTTCAAGCCAGGCAGTAGTTTGTGGAGACACCTGACCCTTTCATCGAGGCAACGTCTCTCATGTCAAACGTTGGAGCCCACGAGTCGCAGCTACTGTCGTGCCTGACTTCGTCGTCGATCCCCAGGAAAACATCATGCGCAAACTTCTGATACTCGCCGTAGCTTTCATCACGTTCAGCGCTCATGCTTCTCCGGCGAGTCAGGAGTCGGTCGAGAGCCTGTTCGCCGTCATGAAGACTGAGTCGATGATGGATTCGATATACGGAAGCATGGAGCAGATGATGCGTCAAGGCATGAAGCAGGCCGTCCAAGGCAATACGCTGAGTCCGGAACAACAGCGCATCTTCGATGCCGTGCCGGCCAAGTTTGTCACCGTCATGCGCGAGGAATTCAACTGGGGAAAGATGCGGCCTCTTTATGTTCAACTCTATCGCGACACATTTGAGCAGGAGGAAGTCGATGGCCTCCTCGCGTTCTACACGAGCCCCACGGGTCAAGCATTCGTGAACAAGATGCCGGTGGTCATGCAGAAGTCGATCGGATTGTCGCAGTCGCTAATGCAGTCACTGATTCCGAAGATGACAGCGGCGATCAACGACGCCGTGGCCGAGGCGAAGCTCTCGAAGTAGAAGATGACGACTAAACTTTCATTCGAGCGAATCTGCCTGCTGAAGTCCGCTTGATGCCGAGGGGGTTCTCATGATGCGATATCTTGTCCGCTTGGTCACCGTCTTGGTGTTGGGAACATTCCTGCTGCCATCGGCAGCGACGGCGCAGACACCGCTCTCAATCATGCCGTTGGCCGAAAAGAAAGTAGCCGAGTTGCCGGCCGGACCGCTCTTTTGGCGAATAGAAAACTTTGCCGCGCTCGCCGAGGCGCAGGCTGCGGCGGGCACCTACGCGTTGGTCGCTGAGTCGGCGGGCAAGGTCTGGCTCTTCACCCTCGGCCCGGCGGGCGGGTCATCGACGGGCGCCGTCAAGGTCGCGGAGGTCGGGCCGATCCCTCGGATCACTGCGCCGCAGTATCTGCTGCGAATCAACCAGGCCAGCGGGCCTCCGGGCAGCGTGACGCCGGTGCATACCCATCCGGGCTCGGAGGCATTCTTCGTACTGAGCGGGGAACAAAGTATCCGGGGTCCTCACGGAATCATGCGGGTCCAGTCCGGCCAGCCCGAAGCGGGCCATGGCGCCGACATGCCGATGCAGGTCTCGAGTAGCGGCTCGACGGATCTTCACGCTTTGGTGATGTTCGTAGTCGACGCTACCAAACCGTTCTCGTCCCCGGCCACTTTCCCGTAAGACGTGGCCCGACCCTTTCTCGTGTCAAATGTTTCGGCTTCACAATGACGGAGCAAACAACGTGACGTGTATTCGAAGACTGTCAAAGTTGTGGAATGCCATTGAAGCGCGATGAGGATGGAGCAGCGAATTGTTGGCTATCACCAGGACGACGAGCATCATTGGGTCGCTGAGCTCGAGTGCGGTCACAACCAGCACGTACGCCACAATCCCCCTTGGACGAGCCGTCCCTGGGTGGTCTCGCCCGAAGGTCGAGCTTCAGTTCTGGGTCGCTCGCTGAACTGCGCGAAGTGTGATGCGGGGTCTCCTCCCGACCTTCCGACTTGAATCGCAAAGGCCGCTCAACCATGAATGCCGACGACTTGCGCACTGTCCAAGCTCCTCTGAAGCAACGCTATCGCGAGGCTCCCGAGGCGGCCTTGATCACTCTGCGCGCGCAAGGCCGTATCGGCGAAGGTGTCAGTTGCAGGATCGAAACAGGCAAGGCGCTGGTGGTTGCCGGGTTGCATCCGGGCACCGGGGGAAGCGGGCAAGCTGCCTGTTCGGGCGACATGCTGCTTGAAGCTCTCGTGGCCTGCGCCGGCGTAACGCTGAATGCTGTAGCCACGGCGCTGGGCATCGACTTGCGGGATGCCTGGCTTCAGGCCGAGGGTGATCTCGACTTCCGCGGAACGCTCGGTCTGTCGAAGGATGTTCCGGTCGGCTTCCAGAACATCCGATTGCAGTTCACGCTCGACACCGATGCTTCGGATGAACAACTCGACACGCTCCTGCGTCTGACGGAGAGGTATTGCGTCGTGTTCCAAACCTTGGTTCAGGCCCCGCAACTGGCGGTGAGTCGCAAGCGCGGTCATCTCTGACGTGAGGCGTCGCAAGGGTCGCGATCAACCTTGTCCTTCCCATGAATCCTCCCGACTCCGACAGAGCATTCGCGGGCTCGATTCCGCAACTGTATGAGCGGTACCTGGTGCCGCTCATCTTCGAGCCCTACGCTGTGGACCTGGCCCGTCGAGTTTCTCTGCTCCAACCTGCTCGCGTGCTCGAGCTCGCAGCCGGCACCGGTGTGGTCACGCGTCGACTTGCGGATGCTCTTTCTCCCTCGGTGGCTATCGTCGCCAGTGATCTCAACGAGCCGATGCTCGATCACGCGGCCGCGGTCGGCACGAGCCGCCCCGTCGAGTGGCGCCAAGCCGATGCGATGCAATTGCCGTTCCCCGACGAGGCCTTCGACGTGGTCGTCTGCCAGTTCGGCGTCATGTTCTTCCCGGACAAATCGAAGGCGTTCTCCGAAACAAGACGTGTGCTCCGTGCCGGAGGCGTCTTCGTCTTCAATGTGTGGGATCGAATCGATCAGAACGATTTTGCCGCGACCGTGACCGAAGCGCTCGAAGCCCTGTTCCCGCTCGATCCGCCGCGCTTCATGGCGCGGGTTCCGCACGGCTACCACGACGCTTCGGTCATCGCTCGGGATCTGCAGCGCGGCGGATTCAATCGCGCATTGGAGTTGACCACCGTAGCCGAGCGCAGTCGCGCCGACTCGCCAGGAATTCCCGCCGTGGCGTATTGCCAGGGAACACCACTTCGCAGTGAAATCGAGGCACGCGGTCCTCTACGCCTGGGCGAGGCCACCGACGTCGCGACCGCGGCGATCGCAAGTCGTTTCGGCCCGGGCGCGGTGGACGGCCGGATTCAAGCTCACGTCGTTACGATCGAACGGTAGCAACCGTTAGGAGAGGACAAATGTCTGAGCAAAACCCCAACTTCTTCATCGCGCGCGTCGCGTTGGTCGCGCAACCGACGCAAAACCAGTTGCGTGGCTATAGCGCCGTCACGGGTACATGGACCGGCCTGGCTGTCCAGGTCGATCAAGGCGATACGTTCAGGGTCGGTACCAACGTGGCCCTGGTCGCGCAGCCGACCCAGAACCAGTTGCGCGCATACAGCGCGATTACGGGCGCATGGGCCAGCCTGGCTGTGCAGGTGGATGTCGGGGACACGTTTCTCATGGGCGTCAATGCGTAGTCGCCAATCGCGTGCCCCATGCGCTGCATAAGCCCAGTGGGATCACCCAGCTTCACGCTCGAGCCAAGAACCGTTGCCCACGCAGAAGAATTGTTTGCCGTTCTTTCCGACCCGACCCTCTACAGATACCTGGACGAAGACCCTCCCGCATCTGTAGAGGCACTCAGGCTCAAACTCGCACGCAGCGAATCCCGCAAGTCGCCAGACGGTTCTGAACACTGGCTCAATTGGGTCGTGCGAAATGATTTCAAACAAGTGGTCGGCTACGTTCAGGCAACCGTCCATCCGAACTCGGAAGCCAACGTCGCTTATGTCATCGGTACTGCGCATTGGGGCCGCGGCTTCGCGCACCGGGCGGTCGAACAAATGCTGCGCGTCGTGGCAGCCGAGTTCGGAGCAAGGATCTTCCTGCTCCGCTCGGTGGGGAACCATCGCTCCATACGCCTTGCGGAGCGGCTGGGATTCTTACCGGTGTCTGCGGAGTTATCCGCTTCCAGAGGCGTCCTTGAAAGTGAAGTGCTTTTCCAGCGCATTGCCGCGGAGACGCCTTGAAGGGAAGCCTACGCGGCCATCGCCCCGGGGTCCTTGCGGCTGCGCATCATCGACGGCTTCATTGCCTGTCCGGTGGATTCATACGCGAAAGAGGCGCACTGCAGGATGTGAACGCAGGACAAAACGTGCGGTGGCTGCACCATACCAACGCTATGGAAGGTGCCGGTCGCGCGGGCCTGTTGCGTGTCTGAAGAAACCTGCGGCGCAGGCGACATCCGTCGCGCCGCGTTTCGTCGCATGCGCATGCGCGCACCGTTTCTAGAGCACAGTGATTCGGCTACCATCGCGGTCTTTTCATCGGCGACCGGTGCACACGCCATCGCCCTCGATCGAGGTTTCGCATCGAAGGGCAGCCCGATGATCCAACTCTTTCGAATGCCATGGACAACCATTTCATCCTGCGCGCCGCGACGCGCGCATTGCTCTGCGCATTTCTGGCTATCGTCGGGCTCACGCTGAACACAGCCCTGGCGCAGACGGCGTTGGCCTCGTCATATCCCGCGACCGCCAGACACGCGGTGACCGACACGTACGCGGGAACGGCCGGCGAGCGCAAGGTCAACGAAGACTATCGCTGGCTCGAAACGCTGACCGACCCCACGGTCAAGGACTGGGTCGCGAAGCAGAATGCCGCCACGCGCGGCTATCTCGATACGCTGCCTTCACGCACTGCGATTCGCGACGAGCTGAAGCAGTTGATCGGCAATGCGCCGATCACGCGCTACGACTTCGCCTACGCCGGCGGCAAGCTGTTCGCATTGAAGCGTCAGCCGCCGAAGAATCAGCCGATGCTGGTGATGCTCGACGGGCCCGAAGCCCTGGCGTCCGAGCGCGTCCTGCTCGACCCCAATCAACGCAACCGGAAAGGCACGACCGCGATCGACTGGTTCGTGCCGTCGCGCGATGGTCGCAGGGTCGCGGTCTCGCTGTCGGACAACGGCAGCGAGAAGGGCACGCTGCGCATCTTCGAGACGGCGACCGGCAAGGAATTGCGCGACGCGATCCCACGGGTGCAGAACCCCACCGGGGGCGGCAGCGTCGCGTGGAACGCCGACAGCAGCGGTCTCTGGTACACGCGTTATCCGGCGCCCACGGAACGGCCCAAGGAAGACGCGGGCTTCTATCAGCAGGTGTATTTCCACAAGCTCGGCACGCAGCCCGACGCCGATCGCTATGCGTTCGGCCGCGAGCTGCCGCGCATCGCCGAGATTCATCTGGAAGCCAGCGAAGACGGCAAGTACGTGATGGCCGATGTGCGCAACGGCGACGGCGGCGAGCACGGCTTCTGGCTGCGCGGCGCGAACGATCAGTGGAACCAGCTAGCGGACTTCACCGATGGCTATCGCGAAGCGAGCTTCGGTCGCGACGGCAAGCTCTACGCATTGGCGTTGAAAGGCTCGCCGCGCGGTCGCGTGGTTGCAATCAATCTCGATGCGAGCGTACTCGCGCTCGCCAACGCGACCACGGTGGTGCCGCAGTCCGATGTCGTGATCGAGGCGGTCGTGCCGACCGCGACGCGTCTGTATTTGGAAGTGATGGTGGGCGGGCCGTCGGAGATGCGCGTCTATACGTTGGACGGCAAGCCGCTTGCTGCTCCCCCAAGCGAACCGGTCTCGAGCGCAACCGTCGGCGCGCGCCTCGCGGGCGATGCAATCCTCTACGGCGTTCAGAGCTTCGTCACGCCGTTCGCGTGGTACAGCCTCGATCCCCAGCGCGACGGCGGAAAGCCGGTCAAGACGATGTTGTCGCCGCCCCAGGACAAGCTCGCGATGGACGATGTCGCGGTCACGCGGCTGATGGCGAAGTCCAGGGACGGAACCGACGTGCCGGTCAACATCGTCGCACCGAAGAACATCAAGCTCGATGGCAGCAACCCCGCATTGCTCAGCTCGTATGGCGGCTACGGCATCTCGATGCGGCCGCATTTCTCGCGTCGCAACGTCTTCTGGCTGCGGCACGGAGGCGTCTATGCGCTTGCGAATATTCGCGGCGGCGGCGAGTTCGGCGAGGACTGGCATCTCGCGGGCAACCTGGCGAAGAAACAGAACGTGTTCGATGACTTCGCCGCAGTGGCCAAGCTGTTGATCGATCGCGGCTACACCAGCCCGAAGAAGCTCGCCATCGAAGGCGGCAGCAACGGCGGCCTGCTGATGGGCGCCGAGCTCGTGCAGCATCCCGATCTCTACAGCGCGGTCGTCAGCCACGTCGGCATCTACGACATGCTCAGAGTCGAGCTCACGCCCAACGGCGCATTCAACGTGACCGAATTCGGAACCGTGAAGGACCCGGCGCAGTTCGACGCGCTGTATGCGTACTCACCGTTGCATCACATCGAAGACGGCAAGGCCTATCCGCCGGTGCTGTTCACGACCGGCATCAACGACGGTCGTGTCGATGCGTGGCAGAGCATGAAGATGACGGCGCGCCTGCAGGCCGCCAATCCCAAGGGTCAGCCGGTGCTGTTGCGCGTGGCGGGCGACGCGGGCCACGGGCAGGGGATGTCGCTGTCGTCGGCGATCGAACTCGATGCGGATGTATTCGCCTTCGTGTTCGATCGGTTGGGGATGACGGCGCCCGGATCGTCGAGCGCGGCGCCCGCGGCGGCGAAGTAAAGCCGCGAAGTAAAGCTGGGTATCCGCGCGAGCGGGTATGCCTCACTGCAGCGCGAGTGCCTGCAGCTCAGTCGGGAGAGCGCGAAAGCTTCTTGCCGTCACGCGGGATCTCGTACTTGGCGGCGTTGAGCTGCATCGCGAGCATCGTGTAGTAGCCATCGAGTCCGAGCAGATCGACCACGCCCTTTTTCCCGAATCGCTTTTCCGCGCGCGCGAACGTGCGATCGGAGACGCGCTTGTTTCGGTACAGCTCGGTCGTGAACTCATAGACGATCTCCTCGTCGTCGCTCATCGCGGCGGGGCGTCGACCTTCGGAGATGGCATCGACGATGTCGGCCTTGATGCCGGCCTTCAAGGCGATGGGCGCATGCACATACCATTCGTAATCCTGAGTCCACTCGCGCGCCGTGATCAGGATGGCGAGTTCGCTCAGCGTGTTGCCGATCGCCGAGTTGTAGCGCAGGTAATCGCCCATCGCGCGCGCCTGGGTCATCATCTTCGGGCTGTGCATCAACGGCTCGAACGGCCCGAAGACCGGCGTCTTGCGGGCCTCGAGAAACTCGTCGGCCGCCTTCTTCTGCTCGTCGGAATATTTCTCCGGCGGAATCTTCGGGAGGCGGTCCTCGGCCAGAACCGAATGACTGAACGTGAAAGCCAGTGCAATGCCGAGCAGCGAAAACCGATTCATCAACATCTCCATGGGCACGAGGGGAAGGCAGCGCGTCGAAGAATACTTCAACGACCTGGTCGCCACGCCGCGGAGCGCGCCCAAGATCGGCGGCCACCGGCGCTTACGGCATCATCGCTGTTTTCCTCGCACGCTTTCGTCGCCATGTCGCTTCCCATCAAACTCCTTTCTGCATTTGCCATGACCCTTTCCACCATCGCTCTTTCGTCCAACGCAGCCGCGCTCGAAGCTGCAGCCCCGATCGCCGCCAAGAAGCCGCATAGCGTCGTGTCACCCAACGGCGAGCGCAACGACGAGTACTACTGGCTGCGCGACGACTCGCGCAAGAACCCCGAGATGCTCGCGTACCTCAACGCCGAGAACGCCTGGTTCGAGCAGTACAGCGCGCACTACAAGAAGCTCGAAGACAAGCTCTTCGAAGAGGTCAAGGGCCGCATCAAGCAGGACGACGCGACCGTGCCCGCCAAGAAGGGCGACTGGTGGTACTACACGCGCTTCGTCGAAGGCGAGGAGTACCCGATCTACGCACGGCGCGAGAGCGGCGCGACCTACAGGGACGAAGGTCCCAAGGCAGCGCCCGAGGTCGTGATGCTCGACGTCAACGCGCTGGCCATCGGCCACGACTTCTATCAGGTCGGCGGCATGGACGTGAGCCCGAGCCAGAAGATGCTGGCCTATGCGGAAGACGCGGTCGGTCGTCGCCAATACACGATCCGCATCAAGAACCTCGTCACCGGCGAGACCTATGCCGATACGGTGCCTAATGTCAGCGGCGACATCGCATGGGCCGCCGACGACCGCACGCTGTTCTATGTCGAGAACGATCCCAAGACGCTGCGCAGCTATCGCGTGAAGAAGCATGTGCTGGGCACGGATGCCGCGAAGGACGTGCTGGTCTACGAGGAGAAGGACGAGGCCTACTACACCGGCGTGCATCGCACGACCTCGGAGCAGTACATCGTCATCGATCTCTCGTCGACCGAGTCGGACGAGCAGCGCGTGCTGCGGGCGGACCAGCCCGACGGCGCGTTCAAGGTCTTCGCGCCGCGTCGCGCGAAGTTCCACTATCACGCGAGCCACATCGCGACCGGGGCGCATCACGAAGCCGCGGGCGCGCGCTGGATCGTGCGCACCGACTGGCAGGCGCCCAACTACCGCCTGATGCAGGTGGGCGAGAAGGACATCGGCAATCGCGCCGCGTGGAAGCCGCTGGTCGCGCACAGCGATCACGTCTTCATCAACGACTTCGCGCTCTTCGAGAACTACTACGCGATCGACGAGCGCAGCGAAGGGCTGCGGCGCCTGCGCGTCGTTCCCTGGTCGGGCGGAAAGGCCGGGGACAAACCCGTCTACATCGATTCGACCGAACCGGCGTACACGACTTCGCTGGGCGCGAACGACGAGCAGGCCACCGACACGCTGCGCTACAACTACACGTCGCTGACCACGCCCGCGTCGGTCTATGAAGTGAACATGAAGACCGGCGAGAAGAAGCTGCTCAAGCAGCAACCGGTGCTGGGGGGCTTCGACGCGAACAATTACGTCACCGAGCGCGTGTGGGTGACGGCCAGGGATGGCGCCCGGATCCCGGTCTCGCTGGTCTATCGCAAGGGCTTCGAACGCGATGCGCAGGGGAAGAGTTCAGCGCCGCTGCTGCAATACGGCTACGGCTCGTACGGTGCCTCGATGGACCCGGCGTTCCGCTCGAGCGTGCTCTCGCTGCTCGATCGCGGCTTCGTCTATGCGATCGCGCATATCCGCGGCGGCGAGGAGATGGGCCGCGCGTGGTACGAGACCGGCAAGAAGCTGAAGAAGAAAAACACCTTCACCGATTTCATCGCCGTCACCGAGGCGCTGGTGGCGAAGGGCTACGGCGCGAAGGACAAGATCTTCATCGAAGGCGGCAGCGCCGGCGGCCTGTTGATGGGCGCCGTGGTCAACATGCGGCCCGATCTCTATCGCGGCATGATCGCCCAGGTGCCCTTCGTCGACGTCGTCACGACCATGCTCGACGAGAGCATTCCGCTGACCACCAACGAGTTCGACGAGTGGGGCAATCCGAAGCTGAAGAGTTACTACAACTACATGCTGTCGTACTCGCCCTACGACAACGTGAAGAAGCAGGCCTATCCTGCGATGTTCGTCTCGACCGGCCTCTACGATTCACAGGTGCAGTATTTCGAGCCGGCCAAGTGGGTCGCGAAGTTGCGCGAGATGAAGGTCGACAACAATCCGCTGGTCTTCAAGATCAACATGGAAGCGGGGCACGGCGGCAAGTCGGGGCGCTTCCGCAGGCTGCACGAAGTCGCGGAGGAATACGCGTTCATGCTGGATTTGCTGGGGATGCGCGACTGACTTGTCCAGAGGGCGTGCGACAGCGTAACGATCGCACGATCCCGTGACACGGTGGTCAGCGCTTCGCGGCCGCCTCATCCATGATCCACAAGGTCCCGCCGACGGGATGCACGCGTGCCGCGGGCAGGGTTTCGTCGCCATCCAGCACCCGTCGCGCGATCTCGCGCTTGGCCTCACCCGCGACGAGGAACGCGACCGCGTGCGTCGATTCCAGGATCGGATAGGTCAGCGTGATGCGGATCGGCGCGGTGGCGTCGTCGGTCCTGACTGCAGCGACCCAATGCGCGCGCTCGGTGAGCGCGTCGGTTCCTGGGAACAGCGATGCGGTGTGTCCGTTTTCGCCGAGGCCCAGGAGCACCACGTCGAAGAAGAGCTTGGAGTCGCCCAGGCGGGTGCCGCCGTAGAACGCATGCAGCGTGGTCTCGTAGAGCGTCGCGGCCCTTTTCGCGCGCGTGAACGCGGCCTCGGTGTCCGCGTTCGATGCGTCGGTATCCGAGGGCATCGCATAGACGTGCGACGCGCGAACGTCGACGCGATCGAGCAGCGCCGCGCGCGCCATGCGCACGTTGCTTGCGTCGTCGTCGGGCGCGACGAAGCGCTCGTCGCCCCAGAACACGTGCACCGCGTCCCACTGGACGCGATCGCACCACGGGTGCTGCGCGAGACGCTCGTACAGCGCGCGCGGCGTGGAGCCGCCCGACAATGCGATCACCGCACGGCCGCGCTTCGAAATCGCGTGCGCGATCTGTCCGATCAACCATTCGGCCGCGCGCGTGGCGACCGATCCCGCATCGGGGACGACTTCGACGGCATGGCGTAGCCTCGCCCGTCCTGCCTTGTCGGCTTGCGGCTCATCGCTGGTACTCATCGTTTCTCCCTTTTCGAATCCGGCAACTGCGGGGGCAGCAGCAGCTCACGCACTGCCTTGGCAAAGCCATCCTCGCGATTGCTCGCGGTGACCGCATCGACCGCGGCCTTGACCTCGGCGGGTGCGTTGCCCATCGCGATCGAGAAGCCCGCGATCTCGAGCATCGCGAGATCGTTGCTCATATCGCCGATCGCCGCGACTTCGGCGAGCGCGAGGCCCGTGTGTGCGGCGATCGCGCGCAAGGCGCTTCCCTTGTTGGCGTCGGCGTGCGTGATGTCCAGATAATAGGCTTGCGAAAGCGAGGCGTGTGCGGTGGTGGACGCCCCGGCCGGAGCGTTGGTCGAGAACCGCTGATTGATCGCGATGCCCGCGCGCTCGAGTAGAGCCGGATGCTCGCCGCTGCCGACGATCTTGCCGATGCCGCTCACGCCGTCGAAGTCTTCCACCACGCGCGGTGCGAAGCCGATGGTCTTCTCTTCGTGCGCGACGTAGCGGCCGTCACGATCGACGATCAGCCACTCGTCGAGCGTGAACACCCATGCATCGATGTTCATGGCCGCAAGCACGTCGAGTGCGATACGCGCATCGTCGTCACGCAGCGGTGTGAACGACAGCGGCGCGAGTTGCGCATCGAGAATGGCGCCGCCGTTGAATGCCGCGGCCGCGGGGCCGCGCACGGCGTCCTTCGCCGCGAGCGACAAGGCCTCGGCAATCGACGCCAGCCCCTTCGGTGGCCGACTGCTCACGAACGCGAAGCCGATGCCCGCGTCGCGCAAGGCCTTCACCGCGTCGCGCGCGGCGGGCGTGACGATCTTGTCGGGCGTGACGAGCGTGCCGTCGACGTCGGAAACCAGGAAGCGAATGCGGGCTGAATCGGCCATGCGATGGATAGCTCTGCGGTCTTATGAAAGGTCGCACCACCGTCTGCCGTCGCGTGCCAGCAGATCGTCGGCGCCCGATGGCCCGTCGCTGCCGGCCTTGTAGTTTTCGAGCTCGCCGTACCCCTTGTCCCACGCGTCGAGGATCGGTTGCACCGCGGCCCAGCCCGACTCGATGTTGTCGGCGCGCTGGAACAGCGTCGCGTCTCCGGTCATGCAGTCGTAGATCAGCGTCTCGTAGCCGGTGTTGGGCTCGGCCTGGAAATAATCACGATAGCGAAAGTTCATCTTCACGCCCGAGATCGCGAGCGTCTGCCCCGGCACCTTGGCCTGGAAGCGCATCGACACGCCTTCTTCGGGCTGCACGTGGAGCACCAGGTCGTTGGGCGGCAGGGTCGCCTTCGGCAGGTCGTGAAACAGCGCGTAGGGGACCTGCTTGAAGCGGATCGCGATCTCGGTGCGGCGGTTGGCGAGCGCCTTGCCGGTGCGCACGTAGAACGGCACGTCGGCCCAGCGCCAGTTGTCGATCAGGAATTTCGTCGCGACGTAGGTCTCGGTGTTCGAGTCGCGTGCCACGTTGGGCTCGTCGCGATAGTTCTTCATGCGCCGCTCGTGCACGGTGCCGGCCGTGTAGCGGCCGCGCGCGGTGTTGGCCGCGGCCTCGCGCGGCGTCCACTGCCGAATCGCCTGGACCACCTTGGCCTTCTCGCTGCGCACCGCGTCGGCCGAGAACGAGTTGGGCGCTTCCATCGCGCACATCGCCAGTAGCTGGAACATGTGGTTGGGCACCATGTCGCGCAGCGCGCCGGTGGCGTCGTAGAACGAGCCGCGTCCTTCGACGCCCACCGTCTCGCTCGCGGTGATCTGCACGTGATCGATATGCTGGCGATTCCACAGCGGCTCGAAGATGCCGTTGGCGAAGCGCAGCACCATGATGTTCTGCACCGTCTCCTTGCCGAGAAAATGGTCGATGCGAAACACCTGGTCCTCACGCAGCACCTTGAGGATGGACTTGTCGAGCGCCTTGGCCGACGCCAGGTCGTGGCCGAACGGCTTCTCGATGATCACGCGCCGCCAACCCTTGCGAGTCTGCTTGAGCAGATGCGCCGCGGCGAGATGCTCGATGGTGGGCTCGAAGAGCGCAGCCGCGACCGCGAGATAGAAGATCACGTTGCCGCCGGCGCCGCGATCGGCGTGACGCGTCGTGGCGCTTTCGTCCGCCCGGCCCGGCGCCGCATTGACCTGCTCGATCCGCGACGCGAGTTCTGCGTAAGCGGCGGGATCGCGAAGGTCGCCGGCGAAGTAGTGGGTGCGCTCGAGCAACGCGGCCCAGGCCTTCTGCTGGAACGACTCCCCGTCGGCCTTGGGATCGAACTCGCCGCCGGACTCGGCGAAGCGCTTCTTGAACGAGGTCGTCAGCTCGTCGCGATACTGCTCGTCCGTCATCGGCGTGCGCGCGACACCGATGATGCGGAAATTCTGGTCGAGCGAGCCGGCGCGCGCCAGGTTGTAGATCGCGGGCATCAGCAGCCGGTGCGTGAGATCGCCCGACGCACCGAAGATCACGAGCGTGCATGGTGGCGCGGGCGGCGCATCGACTTGGTCGATCAGCCGCGGCAGCCCGGTGCTGCTGCCGTCGTCCCCGGCATTTTTTGCGCTGGTCCTCGCGTCCGATCTGCGGTTCGCGCCCTTCGAGACGTTTCTGGCTTCGCTCGTCATGGTTTCTTATTTTCTTCGACGTGGCCGCCGAACTGATGGCGCATCGCCGAGAGGATCTTGTCGGACACGGTGTGCTGGCGCCGCGAGCGAAAGCGCGCATAGAGCGCGGCGCTGATCACGTTCGCGGGAACAGCTTCTTCCATCGCCGCCTCGAGCGTCCACCGCCCTTCGCCCGAATCGGCGACCTCGCCTGTGAAGGCCGACAGCTTCGCGTCCTCGGCCAGCGAGATCGCGGTCAGGTCGAGCAGCCACGACGAGATCACGCTGCCGCGTCGCCATACCTCGGCGATGTCGGCCAGGTTCAAGGTATAGCGCTCGTCCTCGGGCAGGTTCTCGGACGATTTGTTGGCGAGGATGTCGAAGCCTTCGGCATAGGCCTGCATCAACCCGTACTCGATGCCGTTGTGGATCATCTTCACGAAGTGCCCCGAGCCGACCGGGCCGCAGTGAAGATAGCCCTGCTCGGCGCGCGCATCGAGATCGTCGCGGCCTTCGCGCTTCGGTGTCGTCGAGATGTCGCCGCGTCCGGGCGCGAGCGCTGCGAGGATGGGATCGATGCGCGCGACCGCCGCATCGACGCCGCCGATCATCATGCAGTAGCCGCGCTCGCGACCCCACACGCCACCCGAGGTTCCGATGTCGATGTAGTGGATGCCTTCGGCCTTCAAGGCCGTGGCGCGGCGGATGTCGTCCTTGTAGAAGGTGTTGCCGCCGTCGATGACGATGTCGTCGGCGGCCAGCAGCGGCCGCAATGCGGCGATGCTGTCCTCGGTGACCTTGCCTGCGGGCAGCATCAGCCAGATCACGCGCGGCTTCTCCAGCCTGGCGACCAGGTCTTCGAGATTCGCGGCGCCCGTCATGCCCTCGGCCGCGAACTTGTGCACCGTCTCCGCGTCGCGCGTGTACACAACGCAGCGATGTCCCTTCTCCGTCAGACGACGCGCGATGTTGCCGCCCATGCGTCCGAGTCCCACTACGCCCAATTGCATCGCCATGACTCCTTGAAGGTTGATTGCGTCTAGAAGACGAGTTCGGGTTGCGCGACGGGCGTACCGATCGCATCGGCCTTGGTATCGGCATGCATGCAGGCGGTTCGCGTGAGGCCGAGCGCCGAATTGATCACGACACGTGCGAGAACGCCTGCGGAAAATTGCCGAGCTGACGGCGGGCGACCGGGTCGTATTCCTCGGCGAGCAGGCCCACATCGTTGGCGATCGCAAGCAGCCGCTCGAACAGCGCGCGTGCTTCCTCGACGCGGCCCTGCAAGCGCAGGTTGTCCACCAGCCAGAAGCTGCACGCGAGGAATACGCCTTCACCCGGCGGCAGGCCGTCGCTGGTTTCCGCAGTGCTGTAGCGAAGCACGAAGCCGTCGACCAACAGTTCGCGCTCGATCGCATGCACCGTGCCGATCACGCGCGGATCGTCGGGCGGCAGGAAGCCGGTGAGCGGCATCAAGAGCAGGCTCGCATCGAGCGCCTTCGATCCATAGCTCTGCACGAAGGCATTGCGTTCGGCATCGAAACCCTTCTCGCAGATCTCGTCATGAATCATCTGGCAGAGCGCGCGCCAATGAAGTACCGGACCTTCGAGCCCGAACTTCTCGGCCGACTTCACCGCGCGATCGAACGCGGTCCACACCATCACCTTCGAGAACGTGAAGTGCTGCGGCCCGCCGCGCGGCTCCCAGATGCCCGAGTCGGGCTTGCGCCAGACCGTCTCGAGGTGTTCGAGCATCTTCAACTGGAAGGACCAGACTTCGTCGCCCTTACTGCCACTCCCCAGGCCGCCCAGGCGCCCGTAGTGAAGCGCTGCCATCACCTGTCCGTAGACATCGAGCTGCAACTGATTCGACGCGGCGTTGCCGATGCGCACCGGCCTCGAATTTTCATAGCCCGGGAGCCACTCGATCTCCCACTCTTCGAGCCGCCGTTCGCCACCCAGGCCGTACATGATGCGCAACTGCGAGGCGTCTCCCGCGACCGCGCGCTCGAGCCACATGCGCCACGCCAGAGCTTCCTCGTAGTAGCCTGCATTCATCAACGCGAACAAGGTCAGCGTCGCATCTCGCAGCCAGCAATAGCGATAGTCCCAGTTGCGCACGCCGCCGATCGATTCGGGCAGCGACGTGGTGGGCGCCGCCACTATGCCGCCGGTGGGTCCGAAAGTCAGCGCCTTCAAGACCATCAGCGAGCGCCGCACCGCCTTCGTGTAGGGGCCTGCATCGACGGCGCGTTCGTTCCATTTCGCCCAGATCTTCGCGCTGTTCTCGAGCGCTGCCTCGGCGTCGATCGCCGCGGGAACGGGAAGGTGGGACGCGCTGTGGCTGAGCACGAATGCAACGCGCCGGCCCTGCTCGACGTCGAAGCTCGCGACCGTCTGCATGCCTTCGCCCTTCAACTCGACATCGGCGCGCAAGGTCACCATGTCGGGACCGGCGATCGCGCGGACACCGCGGACACCTTCATCGTCGTCGGACAGGCGCGTGACCCAGGGCGTGGTCGATCCGTAGTTGAAACGCACCGACGTTTCACTGCGCATCGCGACCCGACCTCTGCGACCTTCGACGATGCGGATCACGTACACGACGCCGTCGATGCGCGGCGGCATGAAGTCGATCAGCGCGACACTGCCGTCCGCAGTCTCGAAGACCGTCTCGAGGATCAGCGTGTCGTCGCGATAACGGCGCGTGACGCGCACCGGCCCGGAGTTTGCGAGGCGCTGGGGCGCAATGCGCCAGCGTCCATTGTCGGCCGTGCCCAGCAGCGCCGCGAAGCACGCGTTCGAATCGAAGCGCGGCACGCACAGCCAGTCGATGCCGCCGTCGCGCGCAACCAGCGCGGCGGTCTGGCAATCGCCGATCAGCGCGTAATCTTCAATCGGGTGGGACATGGATCTCTGTCAGCGAAGAGGAACTCGACAGACCCGTCGCACGCCGTCAAGTTCTCAGCGGGCCACCAACGCATCGTTGAGCACCTTCGCCAGGCGCACGCCGGCTTTCCTGATCTGCGCGGCCGCAAGCTCTGATGCGGGTCGATAGTAGGGTTCGTCGAGCGCCTCCACCGCGGTGATCGCTTGCCCGCACATGAAGCCGGTCGGCAACGCGGGGTAGATGAAGTCGCGCGCGAGGATGAAACTCTCCATCGTCCATCGGTCGATGTTCCCGACCTCCCAGTTCCTGCGCGTCGCCTCGCTCGGCGAGTCGGCAAGAAAGCCGTCGTAGCCGCCGCGCTCGTCGAACATGCGATAGGGAATCAATCGATCCCATGCCGTATGCAGGTTGTGCGGATATTGCGTGCGTCCCTCAACGGGATCGTCCATGCGTTTGCCGAAGAAAGTGATCTTCACATCGTTGCCGCCCTTGTCCTCGTCGTCGGACGCATGCAGGGGCTGATGCAGGTCGCCGACCAGATGCACGATCCATTTCAAGGCTTCGTTGCGCGCGCGCCTGTCCGCGGACTTGTCCTTCAGGATCGCGAGCTGCTTGTCGAACCACGCGGTCGCGCATTGCCCGTCGCGGCAATACTTCGCGCGGTCACCGATGGGATCAACCGCGCCGCAGATCGGAATATCGTCGAAGTGATACGGAAAGGTGGCGCGGTATTCGGGCAGCGAACGGACTTCGTCGGGCCAGCTCGCGACCTGGGCCAGCGTCGCACGGCCCGAAGGCTTGCCGTCGGGGCCGAGATCGCCGCGCAACAACTCGGCGACTGCGAGCGTCGCCGCCGGTGTCAGTAAGCCGGTCGCGATGTCGCCGACCATCGCATGCGCTTTCTGGCTCCATGCGCATGCGGACTGCGTCCATGCGGTCAGCGTGACGATCGCGGCGATCGCGAACAGGGTCTTGTGTCGAGCGCGGCGCGAAAGTGGAAGGGCGTGCATGGATCGCTTCAGGGTTTTCCCGCGCAGGTTGGGGGTGTCGCTTTGCATTATGCTCGGCGTCCTGACCCGCGAGCAGTGCTTCGAGCGACGATGCTTGAAGCCTGAAGCTTCTCGCGCACGCTGCGAGCCGCCACTGCGGACGACATGCGCGGACGAAATCAACAAACAGGAGATATCGTGATGACATCCATCCATAGAATCGTCGCGCATGCGACCGGCATCGCGGCGAGCGTTGGGCTTGCGATGGGGCTGACGACGACGCCGCTTGCCGCACAAGCGCAGATCAAGGTCGGCATCACGCTGTCGGCCACCGGTCCCGCCGCGTCGCTCGGCATTCCGCAGAAGAACACCGCGACCCTGCTGCCCAAGACGATCGGCGGCAAGAGCGTCGAATACATCATCCTCGACGACGCGTCCGACACCACCACCGC
>JBBQCA010000042.1:0-19037 GCA_038318315.1 Burkholderiales bacterium
AGCGCGCTGAAGAAGCCGCCTATCGGAAGCCAGTAGTGCGGCACGCCGACCCAGTAGTAGTGGTGCGCGGTGCCGATGATGCCGGCGATGAACACCAGGCCCACGATCACGTAGAGCCATTTTTCCATCACCTCGCGGTCGGCACCCGACAGCCGGATCAGCAGGTAGGCGAGGAAGCCACCCTGGATCATTTCCCACACGCCTTCGACCCAGAGGTGGATGGTCCACCAGCGGTAAAAGATGGCGACCGTGTAGTTGTGGAACTCGAGCAGCGCCGGCAGGTACAGCACCGCAGCGAGCGCCAGTCCCAGCAGCAGCACGCCCTCGGTGGTCGTGAAGCGCCCCGACTTGCGGATCGTCATGCCGATGTTGTAGAGGAACATGAGCATCACGATCACGATGACAATCTTCGAGGGCAGCGGCTGCTCCAGCAGCTTGTTGCCGGTGCCGTAACGGAAAAGATAGCCGACGACCGTGGCCACGCCCATGACCGTCCACAAACCGAGCTGGATGTAGGCGAGCTTCGTGCTGTACAGCTCGGTGCGCGATTCGTCGGGGACCATCCAGTACGTGGCGCCCATGAAGCCGGTCAGCACCCACACGATCAGCAGGTTGGTGTGGATCATCTTGGTCACGTCGAACGGCAGGATGTACAGCAGCGGGTCGGGACCCAGGTACTTGGTGGCCGACAACAGGCCGAAGACGATCTGCAGGCCGAACAGCACCATCGCGACGGCGAAGTACCAGTAGGCGACTTCCTGCGAGCGGTATCTCATGACTGGTGTCTCCCTGCGTTACGTCTATTTGAGCGTGGCGAGGTAGGCCACCAGTTGGTCGATCTGCTCCGGCTTGAGGTCCTTGGCATAGGTGGCGGGCATGAAGGACTGGCCGTTGGCCGAATACATGGCGCCCGGCACGACGTAGGCGCTCGGGTGCTCGATCGACTCGCGGATGTAGCCGGCGGCGTCCTTTGCGCTGCCCTTGTAGTCGCCCGACCCGATGTATTGCTGCGCCCGGCTGGCGATGCCGGAGAGGGAGGGACCGGCCATGTTCACGCCCGGCGCTACCGAGTGGCAGGCTCCGCACGCCGGTGCCACCGAGCGGAACAGCGACTGACCGAGCGCGATCGGGTCCAGCCCGGCGGCTACAGGCCGTGCACCAGGTGGCAGCGCGCCTCCTCCTTCGGCGTTGGTCGATTGCTGTTCGGCGCTCAGATCGGTGCCCGGGATGGATGCGCCGGTCACGAGGATCGGGCGCGGCGGCCATCCCTGGTTGTCAACCTTCGAGACCCAGTCGAGGAAGGCGATCAGGTCGGTGATCTCGGCTTCGGAGAGATTCTGCCTGGGCATCAACCGGCGATTGCGCTTTTCGTCGTAGAACTTGGACGGGTCGCGCATGTAGGCCTGCAGGTAGGGCGCACCCCGATGCTGCGCGATCTTGGTCAGGTCGGGTGCGTAGTAAGCCCCCTCGCCGAACAGCGTGTGGCAGTTGACGCAGTTGTACTTGTGCCAGACCTCCTTCCCATGCGAGACGGCCGGCGTGATGTTCTGCGCGTTGGTGAGTTTGTCGAACTGCCGATGGCTATCGATCGTCATTCCCAGGAATGCGACCGCTGCGATAGCAGTCGAAACGATCGCGAAGAGGCGGGTCTGACGCTTGTTCATGGCCGCTCCTCAGACACCGATGCCGGTCCAGTGGGTCACAGCCATGTAGCCTGAATACAGCGCCGCCAACAACATGAGCAAGAGCACGACCAAGGCCGTCGCCTTCAGCGGCCCGACGAACGATTGAGAATGCATGGCGCCTCCAGTGTTCTTCTTGCGAAAGGCTAGCATACGACGCGCCCGCGATGCATCAAGCTCGGCCCCTGTTATGCATGGTGTTGCGGACAAAGGCGCTTCATATGACTCGCGGCATGTGCGCCTTTGACACAACGCCGATCGTACTGATGGCGCGGGCCACTATCCTAGCTTTTTTGCAGCGAGGGCCCGACTCGCGAGTGCAAGACTAGCGACCGCTCGCCTCCATGCGTACGCAGTCGCGTCCTTCGGACTTCGCGGCATAGAGAGCGTGATCGGCGCGCCGCATCACGTCCGCATAGCCTGAGTCGTCCACCGCGAACGTCGCGACGCCGGCCGAGATCGTGATGCGGATCTTCTTTCCGCCGGTCGAATCGATCGTCAAGTCGCGAACCGAATCGCAGAGCGTCTGCGCCACTCTGAGGGCGTCGGCAAGTGGCGTTCCCGGAAGGAGCACCGCGAACTCTTCGCCGCCCATCCGGGCGAGGCAATCTGAGGTCCTGATGCGCGCGCCGAGTTCCGCGCTGATCGCGCGAAGCACGTCGTCGCCGGCATCGTGCCCGAAGCTGTCGTTGACTCGCTTGAAGTGATCGATGTCGAGCATCAGGAACGAAAGTGGGGCGCCAGCGCTGCGCGCCCTGTCGATCTCGATCTCGGCGACCTCGAGAAAGCGTCTGCGGTTCGCAACGCGCGTCAACGCATCGGTCATCGATTGCGCGAGCAGCCGTTGCTCGAACGCCTTGCGGTCGGTGATGTCCTCGAATGAGCAGACGACGGCGTAAGGCTCGGCCGCATCGTCGGAGAACAGGGGCTCAGCGTTGATCGAGATCCAGATCTGCGAGCCGTCATGTCTCTTCAAGCCCATCACCGCGCCGTGCACGGCCCGTCCCGAGCGCAGCGCCAGCAGCGACGGATGCTCTTCGTCGGGGAACAACTCGCCGTTCTCTCGAGTAGCCGAGCCGGGTTCGGGCGTGAAATGACGCGCGGCCAGTTCTTCGGCTGTCATCCCGAGGATGCGCGCTGCGCTGCTGTTGGAGGCGAGGACCTTCGATTCCCGATCCTGCAGGATCACGCCTTCGGACAAGGCGGAGAACACGGCGCGGAAACGCTTTTCGCTTTCGACCAGCGAATGCTCGGCAATTCTCCTGTCGGTCGTGTCGGTGTAGGTGCGAACGACGCCTCCGTCCGCGAGCGGCACGCTGCGTACCTCGATGTATCGGCCGTTCGGACGTCGGCGCTCGTACGTTCGCGCCGTGTCTAGCACGCCGCCCGACTCGATGAATTTGAGAAGGTCTGCCGGTGTGTGCATGAACTCCGACGCCTCGCATTGATGCTTGAGCACGTCGGCAAATGCCGGTCTGGCCGCCATCAGTTGAGCCGGCAGGTCGAGCAGGTCGAGCGCGCGCTTGTTGCACACTTCGACGATGCGCTCGGCGTTGATCATCAAGATGCCCTGGTCCATCCGGTCGAGCGTCGTCTGAAACATCGCTCGTTTGTGCGCAAGTGCAGTTTCGCTTTCACGCAGCGCCGCATCGCTTTGCCTTTGCGCCTGGAGCGCAACCCGAGTCGAATCGAGTTCGGCAGCGAGGTTCTGCAAGAGCCCCGACTTCTCGGCGGAAAGGTCGATCACCTTCCTGGCAGTACGCCAGTTCGCCGCGAGAAAGCCAGCCAGTCCCACGCACATCAGCAGCAGGGCCGAGGTGAGCGTTCCACGCATCGGGTCTGCCGACGACGCGGCAAGCACGATCGCCGCGAACATGATCGGCGTCGAGTAGCCGATGCATGCCAACGGAATCACCGACAGCGCGGTGACCGAAGCAAGACTAAGAAACGTCGCGCCCGAAAGCAGCGCCGCGAACACTTCGAACGGCGTTCGCGAAAAGTAGAAGAGCATCAGCGCAGCCCATACCAGACCGAGCGCGGTCGAGTGCGCGATCACGCGGACGATGCGCCGTCGCGAGACGCATGCGGGCACGGGGCGACGACGCAACCGTAGCCAGCTCGAAACCATCGGTGCGATCAGCAATGCGATGCTGACGATCAGGGGCCACAGCAACGACGCATCGAGGTAGTTGGAGAGCGCCACGGTTGCGATCACGGCGCCCGCGCCGTTGCCGATCGCAATGACAGGAAGATGGCGAACCAGCGCCACCGATTGCTCGACGCGAACCTCGTTGCGATCGAGCGCGGCTATCCATTCGCGCCACAGCGCGAGGACTTTCCCGTCCCGCATCGATACTTCACCTGCTGGTTTCATCGACCCAGTGTATCGGAAGCATCGGGCCGCTCGCCCCGCGAAACGATCTGCGAGCAGTAACGAAAATCAGAAGGTCGGCGGGACAGATGAATGGTCGAGCGGTCGCGGCGACCGCCAATCGCAATGCGCGATTTGCCTGGGACGGTCAGGGCGTTCGTCCACCTGTCTTGTCGACGTTGATGCCGAGCCTGCGGTAGATCGTGTTGCGAGACACGCTGAGTGCGCGCGCTGCCGCAGAAACGTTGCCGTTGCACTGCTTCATGGCAGCCGCGATCGCCGATGTCTGCACTTCGCCCATGCTTGCCCCGTCGCCAAACAGAACGGCGGGATGCACCTGCAACGGAGCGCGCGTCGCCGATGCGGGTTCATCGGGGCTCGATTCCCGCGGGGCCGAAGCATCGGCTCTTGACGCGTCGTCGAGTCCGGCCGCCCTGCAGTCCTGCTGCAGATCGTCGATAAAATCATCCGGAAGATGATCGAGCCCGATCATCTCCGCGCCATGCGCCATGATGCGTGCCGTGCGCAGAACGTTGGTCAACTGGCGCAGATTGCCCGGCCACGGCGAGCGCGCAAACAGCGCGAGGACGTCGGGTGCTACGGCACGCGGCGTGTCGTGATCGCCGCCGACCACGAGTATCCGGGCGATCAACGCCTCGAGGTCGGTGCGCGCGCGAAGCGGCGGCAATTTGATGACGAGAGCATTGAGCCGGTAATACAAGTCCCGTCGGAACTCGCCCAGCCGAATCATTTCCTGCAAGTTGCGGTTGGTGGCGCAGATCACCGCGATGTTCACGGGAATGGACTTGACGCTGCCGAGTGGGTTGACCATGCGGTCCTGAAGCACGCGTAGCAACCGTGCCTGCAGGTTGACCGGCATGTCGCCGATCTCATCGAGAAACAGCGTGCCTCCGTTGGCGAGTTGCATCTTGCCGATGCTGCCCTTCTTGCGCGCGCCGGTGAATGCTCCGTCTTCATATCCGAAGAGTTCGGCCTCGATCAACGAATCAGGTATCGATGCGCAATTCACCGCGACGAACGGACCTTCCCGACGTGCCGACTCGTTGTGGATCGCCTGCGCGAACAACTCCTTGCCGGTGCCGGTTTCGCCCAGAATGAGCACCGGGATGTCATGGCCTTGAACCTGGCGCACCTTGGAAATTGCGCGCGCAATTTGCGGGTCGCCTGTGAGGAGCTCGTTGAGCGTCCAGTGATGCGCAGCCGTCTTCGCCGAAGACGCCGGCCGCGCCTCGACGGAGCGACGATTTCCTTCGCGTGCTTCGCGCTCGCCGCACGGACCCGTCACCATCGGCCCGGACGTGCGGAACTTGGCTCGCGCGTGAACCGCGACCCCGTTGTGCATGCAAAGCGAGAGCAAGCCGGGATTTGCGGTTCGGCAATGGTCGAACAAGGACGACATCGGAATGCCGAACAGCGACGAAATCGTGTGGATCTGCAGAACGCTTCCCGACATGCCGAGCTGAAACTGCGCACTGCGGTTGGCGCCCAGGAACCGTCCAGCGGCATCGAACGCGACGATGCCCTCTACGAGCGTGCCGACAAATTCGGGACGCGTATGGAAGTGGACCCGTACCGCCTGCGAGAAATTGTCTGCGAACAGATGGTTCTCGATCATCTGGACCGACATCCGCACGAGCGCCATCGTATGCTGGTGATAGCTTGCCTGATCACCGCTGACGTCGAGCGCACCTATCGTTGCTCCCTTGTTGTCGATGATCGGTGCGCAGGAGCACGTCAGAAAGCGATTGGCCCGCAGGTAATGGTCGGCAGCGTGTACGAGCGTCGGTCGGCCGTCGAGCAACGCCGTGCCGATCGCGTTGGTGCCTTTGCTCTCTTCGGACCACAGCACGCCGGTGCGCAATGCGACTCGTCCTGCTTTCTCGAGGAAGTCGTCGTCGCCGAGTGCATGGATGATGAGGCCGCGCTGATCCGTCAGGATCACCATGCTGTGCGTGTTGCGGATCTGCTCGTAGAGCGTCTCCATGACAGGCACGGCATGCACCTGCAAGCAATGATTTTTTTCGATGACCTGCTTGAGCTCTGACGAGGCGACAATGCCGAAATCCGGAACATCCGACTCGTTCAGGCCGAACGCGCGCGAACGTTCGTGCCAGAGCGCAGTGATCTTCGGTCGCATGGTGGCAGCGTCCTTACCGAGCGCGGCCGACGCGTCGTCTGCTGCTTCCACTTCAGTATCCAATGCTTCTCCTCCCGGCGAACGTACTGTCGACGACCTTGCGGGACAAACCAACTGATACTACAACGCGCGGCTCGCTCAACATGGCCAAGCCGTATCGAACTCTTGATCTGGATCATCGACGAAGGCTGGGCTCGTTGTCCCGCAGCAACGCGCACATGACTGCGATCGCACCGGAGGCGTCTCACCCGGCACGAGCAAGCGCGTAGGCGCCGGAGAGCCTCGGAGTTCGGGAGCCATAACAGCATGCTCGCCCTCCCTCCGTATTGCAAACGGACCGTGGCGATGCCGCTTCAGCGTTGCGACCAACTTGGCGGCGAGTCGATGCCAGACGCGTCGAAAGGCGTTTTCGAGAGCGAGGGCGCTGATTCTCAAGGCCCAGAATTACTTGAGTTCTCTGCAGTCGCCGTTGTCGCAGCGTATCGACCTGGCGTCCGCGTTCGAGCAAACGACGGTGAAGGTTTCCGAAACCGTGGTCCTGTAGCTCATCGTCGCGGTAGGTCGCACGCAGCCGGCGCCCTTGGCGAATTGCTCGGCGTGCTGCGCGTATCGCGGAGCTGCTGATGGCTGCACTGCTGCCGGCACCGCTGCAGTCGGCAAGGCCTCAACTGGATTCGACACAGTTCTGCGATCCGGGCCAGCGGCATTGACCGGCGTGGTCGGCGTGGTTCCCGTTCTTTCCCAGTCGGCCCTCCCGCCCTCCCTTCCGGGAAATTGGCCGGCTGCGCCACAGCCTATCAACAACAGAACCACGAGGGCAGGGAGATATCTTTTTGCGTTCATGGCGCCTTGTTTTCCTATGAATGGGACTGGACGCGGGAAATTCGGGGTTCTCGAGAAGGCCGCCTACTTGAGTGTCTTCAGGTAGGCGATCACGTCGCCGCGATCTTTCGCGTCGGGCACCGCGAAGAACATTTTCACGCCGTGCAGAACCTGGCGGGGATTGGTCAGGTATGCGTCGAGATGCTCCTCGTCCCACACCTTCCATTCGGCGCGCATCGACTGCATCTTCTCCGAGTAGGCGTAGTCCTGGACCGATGCGACCGGTCGCCCGACGATCCCCGCCAAGCTGGGGCCGACCTTGTTGAGGCCGACTTGGGTGGTGTGGCAATTCGCGCAAGTCTTCTGGAATAACGTCTTGCCCCTGGCGACGGCCGTGGCCGCCGCGGCGCTGCCGCAAAACGCGATGCAAAGTGACAGGGCGCTGGCTGCCCCAATCAGCCGCTTCAAATTCAAACGCTTGTTTCCAAGCAGTATCTCGGGTCGCTGTGGGATGCTCATGGCTCCTGAACCGTATTGAGGTAGGCAAGAATGTTGACGAAGTCCTGATGGGTGAAGACATCCTTCCACGCGGGCATGCCCTTGGCCGGTCGGCCGGCGGTGACGGTGGTGAAGAAAACCGGTTCCATCTGGTCAGTGTACTTGTGCTTGAGCCGCCTCAGGTTGAGCCGCATATCACCCACGTCTGCGTTCGGGCCATGGCAGTGTGAACAGGTCCCGTTGAAGGTTTCCTTTCCTGCGACAGGATCTCCTTTCGATGAGGCATCCGCCTTGGCCGTGGCTGCTTCGTCGTTGGCCGCGAGCTGGATAGGCCTGGCGTCCGGCAGCGTCGACTTCGGATCCATCGTTGCTGCCGCGGCGCTGCCGCTGAACGCGATGCAAAGCGTCAGGGCGCTAGCGACCGCTATCAGCTTCAAATTCGATCGCTTACTTCCGAGTGATATTTCGGGTGGTGGTGGTGTGATGCTCATGGCGTTTGAACCGTATCGAAGTAGACAAGAATGTTGGCGAAGTCCCTGTGGGTAAAGACGTCCTTCCGTGAGGGCATGTCGATGGCCGGCTGGCCGTCGGCGACGTTGATTGCGCCCTGGATCGGCCCGGCGTCGGACAGCTTCGACATCGGGCCCATCGGAATTGCATATTTGGTTGCGAGCTCACGGATGCGCGGTGCCAGGCGGTCCAACACGGCATCGACTTCGTCGCGAAGCGCCGGCTGCTTGGACGAGAAGCCGATGGCGGCAGACCACACCATCTGGGGTGCATCGACAGGGATCACCTGATACGCGTCGTGCAAGACGGTAAGGTTGACGTAACCAGCGGAGGGTCCCCAGATGAATGCGGCGTCCACTTCACCGGCCGCAAGGCGGCGCATGCCATCCTCGGGATCCAGCGTCGTCACCAACGTCACGTCGTCGCGCGCCGCGAGCAGGCTTTGCGGCGGCGATGCAAACTGAACGGCGACTCGCTTTCCCTTGAGACCGTCGATGCTTGTGGATGCCTGCGCCTTGGGCAACACCAGCGCGTAGCCCAGCGTCAGTATCGGACGCGAGTAAATCACGCTGGGGCCCATGAAGTCGCGTTCGGGAGGCAACCCGACCGCGAAGTCGCATTGGCCCGCAAGCAGCGTGGTGCGCAGGTTCCGTTTGCCGAAGTAACTCAGCGACCAGACAGTCTCCAGCGGTCGGCCGAGTGCTTCGGCGATCGCCTGGCCGATCTCGACATACAGGCCCGGCGCGCCGCTTCTGATGGCTTCGGGCTCGGCACTGCTGAACGGCAGATTGGCCGGATCGGCGCACAGGCGCAGTGGCTCGCTCGCGGCGGACGTGGCAGCGGCCCCCATGAAGAGGGCCGCTGCCACGCTGCCTGATGCGATGAATCGCAACGTCATTGAGTGAACACGAAGAGCGCTCCGCCTTCAGGCGTTGCGGCAGTCATCTGCTTGCCGACGTCACCCAGGAACGCCGGGATCGCCGCCGTCCGCCCGACCACGATGGCGATGTATTGCTTGCCATCCACCGAGTAGCTGACCGGACCGGCACCGATACCCGAGCCCAGCGAAGCCTTCCACAGCTCTTTGCCGTTCTTCGCATCGTAGGCGTGGAAGATGCCGTGCAGATCGCCCCAGAACGTCAGGCCGCCCGCAGTCGTCAGCGTTCCGCCGTTGAATGGGAGATCGGTCTTCACGCCCCACACCTTTTTCTGCGCGACGGGGTCCCAGGCCATCAACTCGCCCATGTAGCCACCGGGGCCGGGAATGGTCGGGAACTCGGCGCCGAGGAAGAACACGCCCTTCTTATAGTTGACGTCCGACACCGCCCAGTCCATGCAGACGTTGTTGGTCGGGATATAAACGAGTCCCGTGCCGGGGTTGTACGACATCGGCTGCCAGTTCTTTCCACCTATAAGGTTCGGACACACGCCTTTGGCAGGATGGTTCGGACCGGGCCGCTTGTCAGCAACTTCATCGGCCTTGCCGGTGGCCACGTCGATCTTGTTCGCCCAAGTGGTCGGTACGTACTTTTCGGCCGAAATGATCTTGCCCTTCTCGCGATCGACGACGTAGAAGAAACCGTTGCGATCGGCCTTCATGTAGACAGGCATGGTCTTGCCGGAGATCTTCAGATCGGCGAGCACCAATTCGTTGACGCCGTCGTAGTCCCATGCATCTGCGGCCGTGCCCTGCACCCACCATTTGATCTTGCCGGTATCCGCATCGAACGCGATCGTGCTCGCACTGTAGAGATTGGTCAGCTTGCCGAAGTTGCCGTCGCCCGTGCTACGCACGACCGTATTCCACGGACCCGGATTCGACGTGCCCCACAAGACGGTGTTGGTCTTCGTATCGTAGGAGCCGATCAGCCACGGCGCGGCGCCGCCATGCTGCGCGCTATCGCCCTTCCAGGTATCGCCATTGACTTCACCTTGTGCCGGCGCGGTCCAGGTCTTCCAGGCTTCCTTGCCGGTGTTGACGTCATAGGCCTGAAGGCTGCCGCGTGCGCCGTATTCGCCACCGCCAAAGCCGGTGATGACCAGGTTCTTGACGACCAATGGCGGCGAGGTGATGACCGACCCTTGCTTGTAGTCGACGACCGTCGTCGTCCACAATTCCTTGCCGGTCTTGGCATCCACCGCGGAGAGTTTTCCATCGAGTCGGCCGACGAATATCTTTCCATTGTCGTAGGTGACGCCCCGGTTGTTCACGTCGCAGCAGGCGTACTGCAGGGTGTCGTCGGGAATTTCCGGCTGATAGGTCCACTTGGTCGCGCCGGTCCTCGCGTCGAGCGCATAGACAAACTTCGGTCCCCACGACGTGCTGACGTACATGGTGTCGCCGATCACGATCGGCGAGGATTCGTTCGAGCGCAGCGAGCCGAGCTGGAACGAATACGCGAGCTTCATCTTGCCCACGTTGCCCGTGTTGATCTGCTTCAACGGCGAAAAGCGCGTGTTGTCGTAGCCATTGCCGTACATCGGCCAGCCATTCGGGTCATCGGCCGCTTGGGCCGCGGTGCCGAGCGCAAGTGCGGCCAGCGAGGTCGCTGCGAGGCCCAGCAGGAATCGAGCGCGTTGCTTGATCATTGCTTCTATCTCCGGTGATGTTGATTTCAATGGCGCGGGTGCCCGGCGGACGCGATCACTCAATCATTTCGCGCTTCGCTCGGCCCGACGCAGTTGAGCCACTTCCATATTTCCCGCCCGCGCGCGGCCATCGTCTCGACGACCGCGCGGCACCGGTCATTCCTTAACGCTTCGATAACTCCTCGACGAATTTCCGATAACTGTCCTCGGCCATCATTCCTCTCCTGGCCCTGTCGGCTTTGTCCCACATCGCGCCCATATGCTTCATGTACGCCGTCTTCGAAACATTGCCTTCGCTGTCTGGACCGGCATGCACGAGGATGTTCTGCAGGTTCCTGTCGCTCATCTCGCTTCTCGAATTGATTCTCGCCTTCTTGTCCTTGTCCATTGCATCGAAGGCAGCCGCGGCCTGTTTCAGGTAGCTCTGGCGCGTCACCATGCCCTGGTTGTTTGCAGGCGCATGGATCAACAGGTTTTGCAGTTCGTCTTCCGCGAAAGCCGTGGGCACAACGATGGCCAGGCAAATCGAAAGTGCGGCAAGCAGTAGCGGATGATTTCGTCGATTCGATCTCATGTCCGCCTCATCAGAAGAACAGGATTGCGCCGAGCGCAAACGTGTTGATCTTGGTCGTCGGCCCCGTCGACTTGATCTGCTCGTGTACGGCTTCGCCGGTGAGCGTCACGTACTTGTTCAGGCTGTGATAGACGCCGAAAGTGACCGCAGGCGTCTTGCGATCACAGCCACCGCACAGGGGCGAATCCTTGTCGGTGTTCTGTCCATACGACAGGCCGACCTTGGTCGGGCCGAAGCGGTAGCTTCCCTGGGTGAACCACCCGTTCGATTTCTGTCGGGCACCGTGATTGTTCTCGGGCAGAAAGTAGAGCGCGCCGATGGTCGATGCGCCAAGACCCTTGGCTTGAAAGCCGTAGAGGACGCCCTCGAAACCTGCAGCGCCGCCCTTGAGTCCCACCTCGTAACCGCTCGCGGTGAATCCCCCAGTGCCATTGGTGTGCTGGTTCGTGAGCCCGCCCCAGATCTTGCCGGATGCGGTATCCGCCTTGAAGTCGTAATCGAGAAGCGCCTGGACACCGGGTGTCTTGGTCTCGGTCCCGGAGAACTTGTTGGGCTGGAAAATGCCCGCGGAAAAATGCAGGCCCTTGGCTGCATCGATGGCAGGCGCAGTCCATGTGATCTGCGGCTGGAAGCCGACGTACATGTAGCCGTGGCTGATCATCCCGAACGTCGTGTTGAATGGCACCGCGGCGTTCGCATTACCGCCCACGCCCAGCAGAGTCATGTCGGACAGGATGATGGTCTGGCCGAACAGGCCGATATCGCGCCCGAACTTGAAAGTACCGACGCCAGGGTTGCCGAACGACAGGTAGGCATTGCGCGTATCGATCTGCGCGAACGGGCTCAAGCCGGTCGATGGGTCGGCCTTCTCCGGCAATCCGACGATGGTGCTCTTGTCGTTGATGCCGGGCGCCAACCCGATGTGCGCCTTGACGTCCCAGCCCTCGATCTGTGTGGACATCTGGAAGTTGATCCACGCCGGCAGCAGTCCGTTCTCGACTGCGGAGTTTGAAGTCCTGGGATTAACGCCGTCAGTCACGGTGCGATAAACATAGAAGCCGTTGACCGTACCGGTGACGCTGAATAACCAGTCGCCTGACTGGTTTTCCCACGCGCTTGCCGGACCAGCGGCAGCCAGCGTCACGCCAGCCGCAATCGCGGAAAGAATGCGAATCCTCATAAATCCTCCCTCTAAGTGTGAAATTCTTCTTGTTGACGATGCGTGGCTTACAACGCTGCGTCACCTCGGCCCGGTGGCCGGGAACGCATACCGCAACTAGCGTGCCAGGGCTTGCGCGAGTCCTCGCTTCGGCCTGTGCGTCCTGCGAGAGCCGACGTTTTCATGCAGGCCTGATGAAGGGCCGTATCGCGCGGACAGATGGCACAGTTGTTCCGTTGTTGAACAAACGCGAGCCGCCGGCGAGCCGTGATGAAACACTGCGTCGGCCCCCGTCTTGATCCCAGCGCGGCGCCACGATGTTTCGCATCGGCCTTCGCTTCGGCGGCAGCGCGTGCCGCTACTCACTGAACCATCACGCTTTTATCAAACCGGGTACACGACTTGCTTAGGTGCCCGGCGAGTCGCTGCGCGTCGCGGCGGCATTCATCCAAAACGGAGATGACATGGACATGCTCGAACCGGGCAAATTTGGAACCGCGGTGCATTTCAAGAAGCGCTATGGCAACTACATCGGTGGCGAATGGATCGCACCAGTCGAGAAGCAATACTTCGAGAACATCACGCCGGTAACCGGCAAGGTCTTTTGCGAGATCCCGCGATCGACGGCCGCAGACGTGGAGCTCGCGCTCGACGCAGCCCACAAGGCCAAGGCCGGCTGGGGAAAAATGTCGCCGACCGAACGCGCCAACATCCTCAACAAGATCGCCGATCGCATGGAGCAGAACCTGCCCATGCTCGCCGCCGCCGAAACGTGGGACAACGGCAAGCCGATCCGCGAGACGACACTGGCCGACCTGCCGCTGGCCGTCGACCACTTCCGCTACTTCGCCGGGTGCGTGCGCGCGCAGGAAGGCGGCGTCAGCGAGATCGACCACGAAACCTCTGCGTACCACTACCATGAGCCGATCGGCGTGGTTGGGCTGATCATTCCCTGGAACTTCCCGATCCTGATGGCAGTCTGGAAGCTCGCTCCCGCGCTCGCGGCGGGCAACTGCGTGGTGCTCAAGCCGGCCGAGCAGACACCGGTCTCGATCCTGGTGTTGATGGAACTCGTGGGCGACCTGCTGCCGCCCGGCGTGTTGAATGTCGTCAACGGCTTCGGCCTCGAAGCCGGCAAGCCGCTGGCATCGAGCAATCGCATCGGCAAGATCGCGTTCACCGGCGAAACCACCACCGGTCGACTGATCTCCCAGTACGCGAGTCAGAACCTCATCCCCGTGACGCTGGAGTTGGGAGGCAAGTCGCCCAACGTGTTCTTTGCCGACGTGATGGACAAGGACGACGGCTTCTTCGACAAGGCGCTCGAAGGCTTCGCGATGTTCGCGCTCAACCAGGGCGAGGTCTGCACCTGTCCGTCGCGCGCGCTGGTGCAGGAGTCGATCTACGAACGCTTCATCGAACGCGCGATCAAGCGCGTCGAGGCGATCATCCAGGGCAGCCCGCTCGACATGGCGACGATGATCGGCGCCCAGGCATCGAGCGAGCAGATGGAAAAGATCCTCTCGTACATGGACATCGGCAAGCAGGAGGGTGCCAAGGTCCTGACGGGTGGCGAGCGCAATCATTTGCCGGGCGAACTCGAAGGCGGTTACTACGTGAAGCCGACCGTCTTCCAGGGCCACAACAAGATGCGCATCTTCCAGGAGGAGATCTTCGGCCCGGTCCTTTCGGTGACGACCTTCAAGGACGAGGAAGAGGCCCTTTCGATCGCGAACGACACGCTGTATGGACTCGGTTCCGGGGTGTGGACGCGAAACATGAATACGGCATTCCGCATGGGCCGTGGTATCCAGGCCGGACGGGTGTGGACCAATTGCTATCACCACTATCCAGCTCACGCCGCCTTCGGTGGCTACAAGCAGTCGGGCATCGGCCGCGAGAACCACAAGATGATGCTCGACCACTACCAGCAGACCAAGAACGTGCTGGTGAGCTACAGCGAGAACAAGCTCGGCTTTTTCTGATCGGCTGTACCGAGCATCCCCTCGCGCGTCGCTGCGACGCGCGGGGATTTTCTTGCGCCGAAGAATCCGGAGACTGTGATGGCTGAAACGGTGTTGCGCGTGACCGCGACCCAACCCGCGCTCGACCTGATTTCAAAGCTGCGCGCCAAGTACGGCGCGTTGATGTTTCATCAGTCGGGCGGGTGCTGCGATGGAAGCGCACCGATGTGCTATCCGAAGGACGAGTTCATCGTCGGCGACTACGATCGGCTGCTCGGTCACATCGGCGGCGCGCCGTTCTACATCAGTGGCCCGCAGTTCGAGTATTGGCAGCACACCGCGCTGATCATCGATGTGGTGCCCGGTCGTGGCGGCATGTTCTCGCTGGAAGGACCCGAAGGGCTTCGCTTCCTGACCCGCTCGCGGCTGTTCACCGAAAAAGAATGGGCAACGCTCGAGGCGAGCGAAGGTGTCGGGCCGGCTTGAACGGTGCGAGCGGCAGGCAGTTGCCTCTCAATGCCCTGCGGCAGACGTGTGATCGCGCGTGATGACCCACGCACCGTCCTTGCGCTCGACGATCAGCGTGAAGAGCCCGTGCGGCGCCTTGTCCTTCGCTTCATCGGCACGCGTCAGATTCCATCTGCCAAAGACGTACACCGCGTCGGGGCTCAACTCGCGCACCTCGACGAGATCGAAGTCGAGCTTGCCCATCGCCGCCGCATCGGGATAGGCCTTCCTGTAGCCATCCAGCGTCGCGTGCCATCCGTACTTGAACGCGTCTCCGCTCGCGAAGCGGATGTCTTCACTCTGCCAGTAGCCCTTCATGAAAGCGTCGATGTCGGCTCGATTCCACGCGTCGCGCTGGACGATGAGCACGCGCCGCGCTGCGGACGTTGCGTCGGTGTCTTCCGCGGTGGCCGCTAGCGCATACAAGCAGAGGGCGACGGTCAGGATCACGCGTTTCATAAGCGTCCTTTCAACTCTTCATACGACGTCAGCGTCCCGGCGATCGCACTCGCCGCCACCGTCAACGGACTGGCCAACCAGACCTGCCCCGGACCCGACCGTCCCGAAAAATTCCGGTTGATCGCACTCACCGTGACCTGGTCGCTCTCGGTCGATGCGCCCGGACCGCAGTTCGAGCACGAGCCGCACGCGGGTTGCAACAACTCGGCCCCGACGCGCTCGAATGCGTCGAGATAGCCGCGCTCGATGCAGTAGTCGCGAACATCGATCGTGCCGAATTGCAGATAGAGCTTCACGCCCGACGCGACCTTCATTCCGCGTTGCGCGGCCCACCACAACACGGCGTGATAGTCGTCGAAGTCCGCACGCTTGCCGGCCGTGCACGAGCCGCCGTAGGCAATGTCGATCGCGACGCGATCGGTGAGCGACGAGAGCGGCACGCCGTTGCCGGGGTCACCGGGTCGCGCGACCAACGGTGACAGCGTCGTGCAGTCGATGCGAATGACTTCGGCATAGCGCGCGCCCGGATCGCTCTTCATCCACGGTTCGAGTGCGAAGTCGATATCACGGCGTTCCTTCAAGAAGCGCAAGGTCTCAAAATCGGGCGCGACGATGCCGGTGAACCCGCCGAGCTCGGCGGCCATGTTGGTCAATGTCGCGCGTTGATCGATGGACAGGTGCGTGATCGCCGTGCCCGCGAATTCGAACACCCTGCCGATCCCGAGCCCCTCGCGGATCGCGGGCAGCGCGAGCAGATGCAGCACCATGTCCTTCGCGGTCACGCCGTCCGGTGGCGTGCCGTCGAAATCGATCAGCAGAGACTCGGGCATCGTGAAGCGCACTGCGCCGGTCGCGAAGGCGTTGGCCATGTCGGTCGCGCCGACGCCGAATGCGAGGCAACCCGTCGCGCCCGAGTGCGGCGTGTGCGAGTCGGTGCCGACCACGACTTGTCCCGGCAGCGCATAGCGCTCGGCCATCATCGCGTGGCATATGCCTTCGGAGCCGCCTCCGTCATCGCCTCTCGTCAACGCCTCTTCGTCGAGATAGCCGTGCTCGACGAGGCCGTACTGCCGCGCGAATGCACGATGCACGCGCGACAGTTCGAGCACGTTGGGCATCAGTCGATGGACCTGATGCATAGGACTGCGATGCGCATACGACAGGTGATCCTCGAAGGTGAGGATGCTGCCCGCATCGAACAGCGGCGCGGGATTGCCGAACCCGCCGTGCAGCAGGTGCGCGACCATGCCGGTGTAGTACTCGTGCATGAAGCGCCAGTCGGCGCGCATGAAGCCGCCCTGCCCCGGTTCCAGCACCGCGCGACTGTCGCCGGTCTGCAGCCGATGGCGCTCGATGATCTTCTCGACCAGCGTCTGCGGACGCGCGTCGCGGGCAACGCTCGCGTCGCGTGAATCGCTAGCATCGACGTGCACCGGCGCGAGATCGCGCAGCCGCGACGCGCCGTATTTCAGCAGGCCGCCCGCGCGCAGGATGTCGGCAGCGAGCGCATCGCGTCCGGCCACCAGTTCCTCGACATCGATCACCTCGCCGCGACGGATGCGTTCGATCAGTCCGAAGTCGGTCGATGTGTAGAGGCCGAGGTTGTCCGCGTTCTGTCGATAGATGCGCTCAAAACTCTCGGCGATGACGAGACGAATGCCCGCGGCAAGTTCGGCCACGGGACTGTGCTCGCGCGACGAGCCCTTGCCGTAGCGCTTGCCCGCGACGGTGACGACGAAGCCGCCGTTCTTCACCGCGTCGGTCGCGATCGGCGTGCGGCCGTTCGCGTTGAACGCGATGTACGGATAGCGACCGAGGCGCTCGTCGTAATAGACGGCGACGCGCATCGGCGTGATCTCGTCGGTGGAGATCTCGTCGCGCAGCGGGAGCGCTTGGTCGAGCGGCAGATCGGCGCCGCCCAGTTGCGCGTCGATGGCTGTCGGATCGTTCGACAGGAAGAGGATGCGTCCGGTCAACCGGATGGTGGCCATGGAATTGTTCGTGCCTGAATGACTTACCCAACGAAATCGCGGATCGTTGGGTAAGTCGAGCCACCAAAAGCACAGTCGTCGATGAAGGACCGGCTCAGTGCGCCGAAGAATCCACCGTCGCCGCGTGCCCCGCGATCGCATCGATCATCTCGCCCCACATCGACATCGGCAGCGCATGACCCATGCGCTCGATGATATGCAGCTTCGCGCCGGCTATTGCCTCGGCGGTCGCGATGCCGCCTTCGACCGGCACCAGCGGATCGGCGCGCCCGTGGATGACGAGCGTGGGTACCTTGACCTTCGCGAGCGCCTTGGTGCGATTGCCCGACGCGATGATCGCCGCGAGTTGCCGGGCGCTTCCCGCGGGGTGATAGCCGCGTGTCCACGCGACGGCGGCGCGTTCGGCATCGCGCGCTTCGTCCTCGGGAAACTCGCCGGCCCGCAGCACTTTCATCAGGTTCTGATAGGCGGGGATGAACGCGGCCTGGTCCTTGACCGGCGGCGCCACCAGCAGCGATGCGACCGCGGGCCTGGCCGACGGCAGCTTCGAGTTGCCGGTCGTGCTCATGACCGACGTGAAACTCAGCATGCGCTCGGGATGATCGATCGCGATCTCCTGACCGATCATGCCGCCCATCGATGCGCCGACCACGTGTGCGCGCGCGATGCCCAATGCGTCGAGCAGGCCGACGCTGTCCGCGGCCATGTCCTTCAATGTGTAGGGGACCTTGGGCTTGATCCCGATTCCGCGCTTGGCCATCAACGCCATCAGATTGGGAATGGGCTCGTGGTCGAACCAGGTGGAGCGGCCGATGTCGCGATTGTCGAAGCGAATGACGAAGTAGCCGCGCTCGGCGAGCTGGCGACAGAAACCCTCGTCCCAGCCGAGCATCTGCGTGCCCAGGCCCATCACGAGCAGCAGCGCCGGCTTCGACGCATCTCCGAAGGTCTGGTAGCAGAGATCGATTCCGTTGGCGCGGGCAACGGACGAACCTTCATGGGATGCATCGGGCATGGGCGGATGGAGTTGGGTTGAGATGCGTCGACAGCGCGGCGCGATCGACGGGTTCGCGGGACTGTACTCGATCGGGCAACGGGCGGGCTCGTCGCAACACGCTCAGCGCGCGTGCCGCGCGATCGCCTCGACGATCCCGCTCCACATCGGCATCGGCAGCGCGTGTCCCATGCCCGCGACGACGTGCAGCTTCGCATCGGGGATGACCGCGACCGTTTCCTTGCCCGCCTCGAGCGGCACCAGCGGATCGATGTCGCCGTGGATGGCCAACGTGGGCACGGTAAGTCCGCGCAGGGCCACCGTCCGGTTACCCGATGCGAGGAACGCGGCCAACTGACGCAGCTTGCCATCGGGATTGTAGCCACGCAGCCAGGCGAGGCGCGCGCGATGGGTATCGCGCGCTTCGTCATCGGGATAACTTCCGACGCGCATCACGCGCCATGCCAACCGGCTGCCGGCGATATATGCAGCCTCGGTCGTGGCGGCCCGTGCGAACACGACCGCGAGCGCCTCGCGCCCGGGCCTGAGCACGCGCATGTTGCCGGTCATGCCCATGATCGACGTGAAGCTCGAGAGCCGGTGCGGATGATGGATCGCCATCGCCTGGGCGATCGCCGATCCGAGCGAGGCGCCCACGACGTGCGCACGATCGATGCCCAGCGCGTCGAGCAGGCCGATGCTGTCGTCGGCCATGTCGCGCAGCGTGTAGATCACTTCGAGGCGGCGGCCGCGCAGCGC
>JBBQCA010000043.1:0-19014 GCA_038318315.1 Burkholderiales bacterium
CCGATCCGATGTACGTCTTCATGGACAACGAATACAACCAGTTCGAAGTCGAGAAGGACAACATGGGCGACGCGATCAACTATGTCGACGACGGCATGGCCTGCGAGGTCGTGTTCTACGACGGCAAGGCGATCTCGGTCGTGCTGCCCAACAGCGTGGTGCGCGAAGTCGAGTACACCGAGCCCGCCGTCAAGGGCGACACCTCCGGCAAGGTGCTCAAGCCCGCGCGCATCAAGCCCACCGGGTTCGAGGTCTCGGTGCCGGCGTTCGTGGCGACCGGAGACAAGATCGAGATCGACACGCGCAACGGCGAGTATCGCAATCGCGTGAAGTGACGCGGTCGACCATCGGCCCGGCGCCCATCGCGATCCTCCACTCGACGAGGCGCGAGCCTCTCGGTGGCGCAACGCCCGCATATGACCCGGACTGCCGCCGGTGTCCGCGCCTCGCGAGTTTCCTCGACGAGGTGCGCCAGAAATATCACGACTACTGGTCGCGGCCGGTGCCGTCGTTCGGCGACCCCGACGCGCGCTTCCTGATCGTCGGACTCGCACCCGGTCTGCACGGCGCCAATGCGACGGGGCGGCCGTTCACCGGCGACTGGTGCGGGCCGCTGTTGTATTCGACGTTGCACAGACACGGCTTCGCGACCCGGCCGACCAGCGAGCATCGCGATGACGGGCTCGAGCTCGTCGACTGCCGCATCGCCAACGCGGTCAAGTGCCTGCCGCCCGCGAACAAGCCCGAGCTCGAAGAGATCAGGCGTTGCAACGGATATCTCGCTGCGGAGATGGCGATGTTGCCGCGCCTCGAAGCGATCCTCGCGCTCGGCACGATCGCGCATCGCGCGGTGGTGGAAGCTTGCGGATCGAAGGCAGGCGCATATCGCTTCGCGCATCACGCGCGTCACGAGTTGCGTGGTGGGCTGCAAAGCGGGTTGCAACGCGGCGCCGTTCTGTTCGATAGTTATCACGTTAGCCGCTACAACACGCAGACCCGGCGTTTGACCCCCGACATGTTCGATGCGGTACTCGCCGATATTCGTTCGCATCTCGACCCACGATGACTGAAGTGCAACCGCCGGCGCAGCCGCCGGGCTTCAATCCCAAGCGCATCATCGCGAAGCTGCCCGGCCTGCCCGGTGTCTATCGCTACTACGACGCGGCGGGCGCGCTGCTCTATGTGGGCAAGGCACGCGACCTGAAGAAGCGCGTCGCCAGCTACTTCAACAAGGGCGCGCGCGACCCGCGCATCGCGCACATGGTCGAGCGCATCGCGCGCATCGACACCACGCCGACGCGTTCCGAAGCCGAAGCGCTGCTGCTCGAGAACAACCTCATCAAGACGCAGGCGCCGCGTTACAACATCGTCTTTCGCGACGACAAGTCCTATCCCTACCTGAAGATCACCGGGCATCGCTATCCGCGCATGGCGTACTACCGCGGCGCGGTCGACAAGCGGCAGCAATATTTCGGACCGTTTCCGAATGCGTGGGCGGTGAAGGAAAGCATCCAGATCCTGCAGAAAGTCTTCATGCTTCGCACCTGCGAGGACACGGTGTTCGCGAATCGATCGCGACCCTGCCTGCTGCATCAGATCAGGCGCTGCAGCGCGCCCTGCGTGTCGGCGATCGCGCCCGAGGCCTATGCGCAGGATGTCGAGAACGCGTCGCGCTTCCTGCGCGGCCAGACTTCGCAGGTACTTGCTTTTCTCGACGCGAAGATGCAGGCGGCCGCCGGCGCGCTGCGCTTCGAGGAGGCCGCATCGGTACGCGACCAGATTGGCGCGCTCTCGCGCGTGCTGCAACAGCAGAACATCGAGCTGGGCAACAGCGAAGGGAACAATGCCGACGTCGACGTGCTGGCGGTGCGCGTCGAAGGCGGACGCGCGTGCGTCAATCTCGCGATGGTGCGCGGTGGCCGGCACCTCGGGGATCGCGCCTATTTCCCGACGCACGTCGAATCGGGCGGTCGCCTGTCGCACAAGATCATCGAAGCCGCGGTGCTCGAGGCCTTTCTCGCGCAGCACTACCTGGACAAGTTCATCCCGCAAACGCTGATCGTCAATCTCGACCCGGACGCGCCCGAGCTGATCGCCGCACTCGAAGAGCAATGCGGGCATCGCATCGCGCTCCTGCATCAACCGCAGAGCCAGCGTCGCAACTGGCTCGAGATGGCCGAGAAGAATGCCGCGCTGGCGTTGGCGCGCATGCTCGCCGAAGAGGGCTCGCAGCAGGCGCGCACGCGTGCGCTGGCCGAAGTGCTCGGCCTCGAGAACGAGAAGGAGGATCTCGCCGAGCTGCGCATCGAGTGCTTCGACATCAGCCACACGATGGGCGAAGCGACGCAGGCCTCGTGCGTGGTGTTCCATCACCACGCGATGCAGAACGGCGAATACCGGCGCTACAACATCGCCGGCATCACGCCCGGTGACGACTACGCGGCGATGCGCCAGGTCCTCACGCGTCGGTACGCCAAGCTTGTCGAAGCCGCCACCGGCGCGGACGCGATCGATGCGGCAGCGGCCGATCTCGAGCTCGCGAAGGAAGCGCGCGACGCCGGGGAGGGCACGATCACCGATGAGAGCGAGCCGCGCGACGGCGAGGCCTTTGCGGATGCGACGTCGGATGCGACATCGGATGACGCACCGGACCTGCCCACCAAAGGCAAGCGCGCTTCACGCACCTCGAACATCCCGGCCGCATCGTTCCCCGATGTCGTGCTGGTCGATGGCGGCAAGGGCCAGGTCGAGATCGCGCGTCAGGTGTTCGTCGAGATCGGGCTCGACATCGGCTTGATCGTCGGCGTCGCCAAGGGCGAGGATCGCAAGGTCGGTCTCGAGACGCTGGTCTTCGCCGACGGACGCACAGCGCTCGAACTGGGCAAGGAGTCCGCCGCACTGATGCTGATCGCGCAGATCCGCGACGAGGCGCATCGCTTCGCCATCACCGGCATGCGCGCGCGACGCGCGAAGACGCGCACCACCTCGCGCCTCGAAGAGATCGAGGGCATCGGTGCCAAACGCAGGCAGAAACTGCTGGCGCGCTTCGGCGGCCTGCGCGGCGTGATCGCCGCGAGCATCGACGAGCTCGCGACCGTCGAAGGTGTGTCGCATCAGTTGGCCGAAGAGATTCATCGACAGTTGCACTGATCGACGCAAGCTACGCCGAGGCGACGCGTTCAGGCCGCTTCACGCGAGCGTCGCTTGCTGCGCTCGTAATGCTCCATCATCGGCGTGGCCGAGATGCCGTGGACCACGATCGATGTCGCGACGACGGTCAGCACGATCGGCATCAAGCGATGGATCAGGCCTTGCTGAAGATCGTGATCGATCGCGAACATCAGGTAGTAGAGCGTGCCCACGCCGCGGATCCCGAACCAGCCGATCAGGCGCTTGTGCCGCGCGGACGCCTTCGATCCGATCATCGCGGCATAGACCGACAGCGGGCGGATGAACAAGAGCAGCGCGAGCGCCACCATCAGGCCTTCGAGGCTGAAGTATCCGGCCGAGAGCAACCCGCCGACGATCAACACCGACACCGCCTCGACGATGCTTTCCAGGCGCTGATTGAAATCGAGCACGTCGCCGACCATGTGGGTCGGCGCCTCGGGCGGCAGTGCGGCCTTGCCTTCGCTGTCGGAGAGCGGCTTCTCGACCGACGCGATCGCCTGGCCCTTGAGGTCGCGCGACTCGAAGCGGCGCATCGCAAGCCCCGCCGCCAGCACCGCGAGAAAGCCGATCGCATGGATCGCATCGGCGAGTCCATACGACAACGCGATCAGCCCGAGGCCGAGGAATTCCTCGAGGCCGTAGGCCTGCTTGTAGCGCCGTCGCAGCACCAGCACGATCGCGCCCACGCCGAGGCCGCACAGCCATCCGACGCCGAAGCCCGCGATCGAGCCCCACACCAGATCGATCGCGAGCCACTGCCAGCCGGCTTGGCCGAGTTCATGCAATCCCAGCAGGCCCAGCCCGAGCAACACGAACGGCGAGGCGGTCGCGTCGTTGAGCCCGCCCTCGGCCGACAAGGCGAAGCGCGCGTAGTCGCGATCGTCTTCGTGACGCACCTGGATATCGGATGCAAGCACCGGATCGGTCGGCGCGAGAATGGCGCCGAGCAGGATCGCGGCGCCCCACGGCAGGCCGAGCACCAGCGCGCCGAAGCCGGCCAGCAGCGCGATCGTGATCAGCATCGCGGGACCTGCGAGACGAAAGGGTAGCCGCCACAGGTTCTTGGCGAAGAGCGTGCTCGACGTCCGCAGCTTGAGGCCGACCGTGAACAGCGACACCAGCACCGCGATCAGGAACAGCACCTCGAGCATCGCGGCGTCGTTGACCGGATGCAGCTTGAGCCAACCCAGCGCGCCCGGGCCGAGCAGCAAACCGATCGCCAGATAGATCAGGCCTTTGGACAGGGGCAATCGATCGACCACCGAATCGAGCAGCGCCATCCCGATCAGGATGACGCCGGTCACGATGAACCATACCGCCATGCCTCAGGCCACGCGACGCATGGTCGCGATCGGTTTCTCGACGTTGTCGGCCGCGTTTGCGACGGGCCTGGGTAGATCGACCATCACCTGCTGCCCGGGCACCACGCAACCCTGCGCGCAGCACTTGCCGGGCTGGCGATTCTGCGTGATGGCGCGATCGGGCGCATCGACATCCCCGGCGACGACACCGCGTTCGAGCAGGCGCTCGACCAGCGCGACCTTGTCGCCGAGCGGATAGTTGCGATAGATCTCCTGCTTCATCGCGGCCGGCGATCCGCCGCCGTGCAGGCTGATCACCGAATACCAGCCGCCCTGATACGACGCGGTCAGGTCTTCGATGAAACGCGCGGTCTGGATGCGGCGCTCGTAGGGAACGTTCGGATTGGCGCGCAGCACGTCGGCGAGGTTCGCCGCGGTCGCGGGATTGTGGTCTTCGTCGGGACCGGGCAGCGTGACGATCAGGCCGCCTGACACGTAGTGCGCGATGCGCTGCATGTCGTAGATCTGGGTCGCGAGCAGGAGCTTGCCGATGTTCGAGAACACCGCGTCGGGCATGAAGGTCCCGGACCACGGGTCGAGCACCGCATAGGTCGAGGCCGCGACGCCGCACGCATAGAAGCCTTCGACAATCTTGATCAGCTCGACCATCTGTTCGCGCAGATGTGTCTCCTTGCCCGGATCGAATCCGTTGGCCTCGCACATCAATGCGCTCCCGCCGATCAGGAGGTCGCCGAAGCCCGCGCGCGCGGCGATGCAGGTGTGCCGATGATGGGTCGCGTAGTTGTAGGTCAGCGAGGCCGAGTGCTCCCACTCGCCCGCATAGAACACGCGTTCCCACGGCACGAATACGCGATCGAACATCACCACGGCGGTGGATTGACCGTACTTGTTCGAGAACAGCGCAGCCTTCTCCCCCGGTCTGCCGGCCGGGCGCGCGACCATCGTCATGCCAGGCGCATCGACCGGCACCGCGCAGCACACCGCGAAGTCGGCATCGGCTTCGCTCATGTTGCGGCAGGGCATGACCAGCAGCTCGTGCATGTAGGGCGCGCCGGTGACGATCGCCTTGGTGCCCGAGATCACGATGCCTTTCGCATTGCGCTCGACGATGTGCACATACGCATCGAGATTGCCTTGCTCGTGCGGGCGCTTGGAGCGGTCGCCCTTGGCATCGGTCATCGCGACCCCGAGCGTGAGGTCGCGCTCCTGCACGTCGGCGAGATAGGCGGCGAAGCGATCGCGGTGCTCGCGTGTGCCGCGCGCATCGTCGATGCGTGCCGAGACTTGTCCGATCGCATTCAGCGCATCGTGCGTCAGATAGCGTTGCGCGCAGCCGGTTTCCTGGCAGACCAGGCGCACGGCCTCTAGCTTGTTGAGCAAGTCGCCCACACCGGTGTTGATGTGCGAGAAGCGGTTGACGGTCTTGCCGCTCGCCGCGTCGGTCGCTGTCATGATGGGCGCGTACTCGGGCCTGAGCGCGTAGTCGTAGGTGAGCGCGATGGCGTTCACGCCCGGTGCGAAGGCGGGTTCATCGACCACGGCCTCGACCTTGCAGCCATCGACATAAACGGTGGGGCGATAGGCGCGCAGCGAATCGCGATAGTCGGAGGCGGTCATCATCATGAGGCGGTTCCTGTTCTCCGGAAGGTATCGAGGGATCGGAGCGCGTTCGTCACGACTGGCGTCGGTCTTCGAGCGAATGAAAGTCGTTGCCCCTGCCGATACGGCTCGTCGCGAATGAGAGCCGCCGATGCTTACTTGGCCGGCACGGTCGAGTTGCCGCCAGCGGCGGGCGGATTCGGGTTGATCGTCACGCCGCGCTTCTTCAACTCATCGACCACCAGCCGCGCATTCGCGTTGCCTTCGTCTGCGAGCTTGACGGTGCCGCGCGCGATCGCGTCGAGCGAATCGCGTACTTTCCTGGACTCCTGCATCGGCTTGTCCTGATTGGTCATGACTTCCTGCATCGCATCGCGCTCGGCCCGCAATTGCATGGCTTGAAAGCTGAACCAGGCGAACAGCACGAGGCCCAGGATCACGAGAGGGACGAAAGGGCTCAAGGTCGACTCGGCGTCGGCGTCGCGATCCAATTCGCGTTCGAAACGCGCGCTCATGGCTTGGCCTCTTTCGCCGCGTCGGTTGCGGGCACGGGAGGGCGCGCAGCCGCGGTCGCCGGCGAGGTATTGAACGTGATGCCCTGACTTGCCAGCAATGAACTCAACCCGCTGTCCTGCGTGCGAGCCGAAAGGTCGGCCAGCGTCTTGACCAGCTCGCGGTACAGGACCTCGAGCTGAGCGCTCTGCTGGATGTATTGCGTGCGGCGGCCCAGTTCGACCTGCGTGTTTCGATTCTGACCGAACAGCATCATGTCGTATCCGGCGACGACGGCAACGACGACCGCGATCACGGTGGTCACCCAGAACTGCCAACGTGCAAGCAAGACGTTTCTCCCCGCCGATGATAGTGTCGCGATGGTACCGAAATTCGCCATGAGGCGAATCGACCGAGAGTCAGCAATGCCAAACGACGCGCCACCTGCCCGCCATTCTCACGCGCAGTCCCGCCACGACGACCGCACCGCCGAAGGACTGCCGTATCCGCTGGGTGCGACATGGGACGGGAAGGGCGTCAACTTCGCGCTGTTCTCGGCGCATGCGACGGGGGTCGAGTTGTGCCTGTTCGACGCCGAGGGGAAAGAGGAAGTCGATCGCATCGCCCTTCCCGAATTCACCGACGAGGTCTGGCACGTCCATGTGCACGACCTCAAGCCCGGCACGATCTACGGCTACCGCGTGCACGGACCTTACGATCCGAACGCAGGACATCGCTTCAACCCGAACAAGCTGTTGCTCGACCCGTACGCCAAGGCCCATGTCGGAGAGTTGAAGTGGGCGCCCGAGGTATTCGGTTATCGGCTCGAAGACGGCGTCGCTGGCGACGATGCGGCCGATCTGACTTTCGACACCCGGGACAGCGCGGCCTTCATGCCGAAGTGCGTGGTGGTCGACACCGCGTTCGAATGGACGCATCCGACGCGTCCGCGCGTGCCATGGGATCGGGTGATCTTCTACGAGACCCACGTGCGCGGATACACCAGGCGACATCCCGCGGTACCCGAGCACAAGCGCGGCACCTTCGCAGGGTTGACCGAGGACGCGGTGATCGAACACCTCACCACGCTCGGCATCACATCGGTGGAGTTGTTGCCGATCCACACCTTCGTCAACGACAGCACGCTGCTCGACAAGGGGCTGACGTACTACTGGGGCTACAACACCATCGGATTCTTCGCGGCCGACCCACGCTACTTCGCGCAAAACACCGTCGCCGAGTTCAAGACGATGGTCAACCGTCTGCATCGCGCGGGCCTGGAAGTGATCCTCGACGTGGTCTACAACCACACTGCCGAAGGCAATCAGCGCGGCGCAACGCTTTCGTTTCGCGGCATCGACAACGCGTCCTACTACCGCCTGATGCCGGATGACTCGCGCTATTACATCAACGACACCGGTACCGGCAACACGCTCAACCTGTCGCATCCGCGCGTGCTGCAGATGGTCACCGACAGCCTGCGCTATTGGGTGACCGAGATGAATGTCGATGGCTTTCGCTTCGACCTCGCGACCATCCTGGGACGCGAGCCGCATGGCTTCGACGAAGGCGGCGGCTTTCTCGACGCGTGTAGGCAGGACCCGATCCTCTCGACGGTCAAGCTGATTGCCGAGCCATGGGACACGGGTCCCGGTGGTTATCAGGTCGGTGGCTTTCCGCCGGGGTGGGCCGAGTGGAACGATCGCTTTCGCGACACCGCGCGCAGCTACTGGCGCGGCGAGGAAGGCATGGTGCCCGATCTCGCGACCCGGCTCTCGGGCTCGTCCGACAAGTTCAATCATCGCGGCCGCCGTCCGTGGGCCAGCGTCAATTTCATCACCGCGCACGATGGCTTCACGCTCAACGACCTGGTGTCTTACGACGACAAGCACAACGACGCGAACAGCGAGAGCAACAAGGACGGCAGCTCGAACAATCGTTCGTGGAACTGCGGCGTCGAAGGGCCGACCGACGACGCGGACATTCGCGCATTGCGCGAGCGCCAGAAGCGCAATCTGCTGGCGACGTTGCTGCTCGCGCAGGGCACGCCGATGATGGTTGCGGGCGACGAGTTCGGGCGCACCCAACAGGGCAACAACAACGCGTACTGCCAGGACAACGAGATCAGCTGGGTCGATTGGGAGGGGCGCGGTGCCGACGACCTTGCATTGACCGCATTCGTTTCGCGCCTGATTTCCCTTCGGCACGTGCTGCCGGTATTGCATAGGCAGCGCTGGTTCGATGGGCAATGGAACGAGGCGCTCGAAGTGCGCGATGCCACGTGGCTTACTCCCTCGGGCATTCCGATCACGGACGAGCAATGGGACGACCCGCAGATACGCTGCTTCGGCATGCTGATCGACGGGCGCGCGCAGGCGTCGGGCATACGGAAGCTCGCGTCGGATGCGACCATACTCGTGGTTTTCAACGCACATCACGAACCGGTCGATTTCGAATTGCCGGACATCAAGGGCAGCGATTGCTGGACGTGCCTGGTCGACACCAACATGCCGGTGCGTGAAGAGCTTCCCGAATTTGCCGCGAACGACATCTATCAGGTCACGGCGCGATCGGTGCTGCTGTTCGCATTGCAGACGCGCGGTGCAACCCAACGTGTATTCGACAAGCTGGAGAAAGAGTTGATCGAGTGATCGCATCCATCGTTCTTCCCGTGCGCCAGGGCGCGCGCGCCTTCACGCGCGACTGGCGCGCAGGCGAGTTGCGGCTTCTCGTGCTGTCGCTGGTGGTCGCGGTCGCCGCGATGACCAGCGTCGGCTTCTTCATCGATCGCCTGCGTGCCGGCCTGGAGCGCGATGCTGCGCAATTGCTGGGCGCCGATCTGGTCCTGATTTCCGACAAGCCCATTGCCGAGAACCTGCGCAGCGAGGCGCGAACGCGCGGCTTGACGATTGCCGAAACCGTGGTGTTTCCCAGCATGGCCTTGTCGGTTGCGACGTCGACTGCGACATCGACATCGACTCCCAATGCGGAACCTGCAACGCAATTGACGTCGGTCAAGGCGGTCACGCCCGGTTATCCGCTGCGCGGCGCATTGCGGATCGCCGCCGCGCCGGGTGCGGCCGATGCGGTCACCACGCAGCTTCCGGATGTGGGCACGGTATGGGTCGATGCCGCGTTGTTGCCCGCACTGCACGTGCGCGTCGGCGACGCGATCGATCTGGGCGACAAGCGCTTCACGATTTCAAGGCTCGTCACGCTGGAGCCCGATCGCGGCCTCTCGTTCGTCAATCTCGCGCCGCGTGTCCTGATGCGTATCGACGACCTGGCCGCGACCCACCTGATCCAGAACGGCAGCCGCGAAACGCATCGCCTGTTGATTGCCGGGACACCCGAGCGCGTCGCTGCGTTTCGCAGCTGGCTCGATGGGCGACTCGATCGCGGCCAGAAACTCGAATCGCTCGAAGCCGGGCGTCCCGAAGTCAGGAACACGCTCGATCGCGCCGAGCGTTTCCTCGCGCTGGTCGCCTTGTTGACCGCGATGCTCGCCGCACTTGCGGTAGCGCTGGCGGCGCGGCGCTTCACCGAACGGCACCTCGACGCAACCGCTGTGATGCGATGCATAGGCGTCACGCAGAATGCCTTGCTGATCACGCATGTGTCCGAGTTCCTGATCATCGGAATTGCCGGCGCCGTGTTCGGCGTCGCGCTCGGCTATGCGGCGCACTTCGTATTCGTCGCGTTGCTGTCTTCGCTGCTCGAAGCGAGCTTGCCGCAGCCGTCCGCATGGCCGGCGTTGCAGGGCTTGCTGGTGGGGGTGGTGTTGCTTGCGGGCTTCGCGCTGCCGCCGGTCGTGCAGCTGAGGCACATCCCGCCGCTGCGCGTGCTTCGCCGGGACGTCGGCCTGCCGCGTGCGGGCGCGATCGTCGGGTATGGACTCGGCATCGCGTCGTTCGCCGCATTGACCTTGTGGAGCGCTGGCGACGTGAAGGTGGGCGCGATCACGCTCGGAGGTTTCGTCGGCGCGTTCGCGATATTTACGGTGGTCGCATTCGTTGTGCTTCGTGCGTTGTCGGCCGCGCGGCATGGTGCCCGGCTCGATGCATCGTGGCGCTTCGCGCTCGCGTCGATGCAACGCCGGCCGATCAACACGATCGTGCAGACGGTCGCACTTGCGATCGGGCTGATGGCGCTGCTGCTGCTTTCGGTGACGCGTACCGACCTGGTGGCCGCATGGCGGCGCGCGGTGCCGCCCGACGCGCCCAACCGCTTCGTGATCAACGTGCAGCCCGATCAGCGCGAGGCCTTCGTCGCCGCGCTGAAAGCCGCGAAGGTCGCGAACTTCGATTTCGAACCGATGGTTCGCGGACGCCTGGTCGCCATCAATGACCGAACCATCGGAACCACGAACTACAAGGACGAGCGCGCGCAACGACTGGTCGATCGCGAGTTCAACCTCTCGTACATGACCGATCCGCCGGGCAACAACAAAGTCGTCGCCGGTACATGGTTCGCCCCGAACGCGAGCGGTGAGATCTCGATCGAGGAAGGTATCGCGAAGTCGCTGGGGATCAAGCTCGACGACCGCTTGCGCTTCGATGTCGCGGGCGCGTTCGCCGATGGGCGGGTCACCAGCATCCGCAAGCTCGATTGGGATTCGATGCACGTGAATTTCTTCGTGATCTTTCCACCTGCGGCGCTCGGCAAGATGGCGCAGACCTGGATCTCCGCCTTCCATCTACCCGACAGCGATGCCGGACTCACGAACCGCCTGGTACAGCGCTTTCCCAACATCACGGTGATCGATACGAGCACCATCTTCAAACAGGTGCAGGGCATCGTCGATCAGGTCGTGCGCGCGGTCGAGTTCCTGTTCGTGTTCACGCTCGCCGCGGGCGTACTGGTTCTCTATGCGGCATTGCTGTCATCGCGCGACGAACGAACTCGCGAGGCGGCGTTGCTGCGTGCGTTGGGTGCGTCGCGAAAGCAGTTGACCCGGGCGCAATTGGCCGAGTTCTTCGGGATCGGTACCCTGGCGGGGCTGCTTGCGGCAGCGGGCGCGACCGCGATCGGATGGGTGCTCGCGACGCGCGCGTTCGAGCTGTCCTATTCGTTCGGGCCGATGGCGTGGGTGCTCGGCATAGCCGGGGGCATCGCGCTCGCGCTGCTCGGTGGATGGCTCGGCTTGCGGCCCGTGATGAACGAGCCGCCGCTACGGACGTTGCGCGAAGCGTGATCGCGGCCGCCTCGATCAGGGCAGTCGATCAGAGCTGTCGACTAGAGCTGTGATCCCGAGATCGTTTCCATCAGCTTCTTGCGCGAAGCGATGAGGCCATTGTTCTTCAGTTGGTGCAGGCCGGGAATACGCCCTTCGGCAAGCGCGGGAACATAGCGCTCGAGCACCTTGAGGAAGGGGCGCATGAGGTGCGGATCGAATTGCACGCCCGAAAGGTTGAGCATCTCTTCGACCGCCACGCGATGCGGCCACGCGCCCTTGTATGGGCGCACGTGTGTGAGCGCGTCGTACACATCGGCCAAAGCGCAGATACGCGCGGCCAGTGGAATGCGGCGATCCGACAGCGATGACGGATAGCCCGCGCCATTCCACCACTCGTGATGGTGCTTGGCGATGACAGCAGCCATCTGCAGTACCGGATCCTTCGCGCCCTGCAGCATGTAGGCGCCGACCTCGGCATGCGCGCGCATCGCGGTCAGTTCGGACGGATCGAGCGGACCGGGCTTGAGCAGAATCATCTCGTTGACGCCGATCTTGCCGATGTCGTGCAGGCGCGCGGCATGTTCGATCCGCGCGCAATATGAATTCTCGAGGCCGATCTCGCGAGCCAGCATCCCGGCAAGATGTCCGACTCGAAAACAATGCTGACCGGTCTGATCGTCGAAGAACTCGGCCGCAAGCGCCCAGTTCTCCGCGGTGTCGTACGCAACGCTGCGAATCTCCTTCAGGATCGCGTCGGTGCGCAGTTTTGCGAGGTCTTCGTGAATTGCGGCCAGCTCCTCGTGTTTCGCGACATTGCGTTTGCGCGCGGAGGGGCCGTGGATCTCGTCGGCCGGCTTGCCCTCGGGATAGTCGTCGTGTGAAGACGGCGCGAGCCACTCCCGCACGTTGGCAAAAGGATCGAACGGATATTCGAGCTTGGGCGGAGCGGGATCGAGTTCGACCCCGCGATCCGAGAGTTGCCGATAGAACTTCGCGCGCTTGACGCCGGTCGTGTACTCGACCAGCTCCTTCGCAAACCGCATCCCGAGCTTCGCCGTTTCCCGGTCGGTTGCGTTGCCGTACACCTTCATCAGGGCGCGCAGCACGTCGTCGTGATAGAGGCGGGATTTCTTGGTTACTTCGTACAGTTCACGAAGTTTCTTGCGGGAGGAGGCGAAGCCTTCCTCGGTTCGATGCGCCCACTCGCAAAGGGCTTCGGGGATCCCGAGAAGGATCGCCACGCGCGGATTTTTCGATGGCCCCAACGTTCGTATCGCGGCGCTAATCAGATCTTCCGCAGTTTCGTGATCGAAAGTATCTATCAAATAGAGAGCGCGAAAATACTCGTAGTTGGCTTTTGAAACCGGATCGGCTTCAAACGTCGCAAGTATGTCATTCCCGGTTTCCAGGAAATGCAGGGCCAATTCAGGGTCCTGAAGACGATGCGCGCAGAACAAGCCAATCGCCGCGTATTGGAATTTTAGCGACCTCGCCTGCGCTGTATCGAGATCAAGCGACAATATAGGCGCCGCAATCCTGATTGCATCGCGGTAGTGCCCAAGCTCCTTAAGGGCAAGCATGCTGTTAGCCAGACTAGCTGCTTCGAAGAATTTGTCACCAATCTTATATGCAATTTTCAAAGCATATTCGAGATGATATAGCGACGTGACAAAATCAGCGCCGCTGAGAAACGCAACGCCAAGAATATTATGAAGACGGCGTTGATTCGACTCGTCTTCGAATTTCTCAGTTCGGGGCAACAATTCGAGAGCAAGAGAAATACACGGTGCGTTTTTGCCTATGCGCGAAGAGTAATAGCAACAGTCGATGAGGAACGGTGTTATTAGAGAATAAAATTCGACCTGCGACATCTCTTTTAAAACGCGCACGACTTGCGCAACCCGCACTTCACCGGTCGGCGACTGCGACACCACAATGGGGCGGACAAAATCCTGCAATTCGCGTATCGCCCGCATAGCATCGGCAGAATCCAGATTTGAAATCAGCGATGCAGCGTGCTGGTAATCCAAATCGCACAGCGACTCGATCCAGCTTTCGTTAAACGAGCGACAATTTTCGTCCATGATTGACAATATTTGTTTCCTACGACAAAAATGTAGTCGTGCTAGCAAGATTTAGCCCGACCCGCAAAGATAGCACATGAATCTCGACTTACCCAGCACTAGTTCGTCAATTGAAGGTTATTAACTACCATCCCGCTGTAGAGATCTATCCCATATTTTTCTAGGAGTTTTTCCCATGAACACTATCCTCGGATTCTCTGATGTCGCAGAAGCTACGGTCGATACGGATTACGCAACCTTGAAGTTCATTGACGAACCCGACCTCGCGTGGGTAGGTGGCGGCGATCTGTCAAACGGTTACTGAGCAGTTCGTCTTCGGGTGATTTGGACAGGTCTTTCGGAAAATCGCAAACGGGTCTTGTGTTGGTGCCGCAAGGAAGATGCCATGCCAAGTGTCCGTGCTGTGATGATGAGTTTGCCTTTACGCGAGTTTTCTAAGGTAAAGAAGTTTCGTTAATTTGATGTTTATTTTTGTAGACTATTGGGGTGACTGTATATTTGCTTTGCCTGGTATTTAGGAAAACCAATATAGGGCCGTGTCTAGTCCCCCAAAGTTGATTTGGTAGTTCGTAGATCTGCGCACTATTTCTTTGGCATGAAACGCAATGGAGGCGCTCGCGAGCGCCATCATTTGAAGGTCGTTCGCCCCGTCGCCGATCACCATGGCGTTTCGTTGGTCTGTCGGGTAGAACGCCAAAGCGGCCTGCACGGAGCTTGCTTTTTGGGCGGAATCGATAATCGGACAGGCTACTTTCCCCGTTAATAGCCCGGAGGCGGTTTCCAGGCGATTGGCATTGGAGTAGTCGAAGCCTAGTCGGGCTTTCAGCTTGTCGGAAAAAAAAGTGAAGCCGCCCGAAACGAGCAGCGTTTTTATTCCGGCAGCTTGTGCGGCGGTCATTAAGGCTTCCGCCCCCTCATTGAGTTTTAGACGTTCCTCGTAGACTTTTTCGAGTACGGTCATTGGCGTGCCGGCGAGTAAAGCAACCCGCCGCCTCAAACTCTCCGCGAAATCCGTAATCTCCCCGCGCATCGCCGCCTCGGTGATTGCCGCAACCTCTTTCTTCTTCCCCACAAAGTCCGCGATTTCGTCGATGCACTCGATCGTGATCAGCGTCGAGTCCATGTCCATGGCGAGCAGCCTGAAGTCGGACAATTTCGCGCCGGGTTCGACATACGCGTGGTCGACGCGCGATGCCTCGCAGAGCTTCGTGACGTCCTCGCGGGATTGGGGTGAGTCGTCCGCGGCTTCAAGTCGGTCCGCCCGAGCATGCAGGCGCACGACGTTGCGCGGCTTGACGAGCGCGACGAGCGCATTGCGCAAGTTGCCGTCGATGGGACCCGAGATGACCAGATTCATGGCGTGAGGGCTGCAAGCGTGGAGCGGATGGCCGCGATGCGAGCGGGCAATTCGGGCGCGTTGATGCTTTGACGCAACCGGTCCTGGCCCGACAGCTTGATATTTCGATTCTTCTGCACCAGGGCAATGATGGCGCCCGCGTCGACCGGTGGATTCGGCCTGAACTGGAAGATCACCGATTCGGCATGCGCATCGATCTTGACGATGCCAAGGCGCTCGGCAACGATCCTCAGGCGGTGGGTCTCGATCAGTGCCTGCGCCTGCTCGGGCAGTTTGCCGAAGCGATCGATCAATTCTTCCTGGATGTCGATCAGCTCATCGAGCGTCCTGCTGGTGGCCAATCGCTTGTAGATCGACAGGCGCTCATGCACATCGCCGCAGTAGGTATCGGGCAATAGCGCGGGTACGTGAAGATTGATCTCGGTCACCGCTGCAAGCGGGTTCGACAGGTCGGGCTCGCGCCCCTGCTTCAGGGCCTTGACTGCTTCGTTGAGCATCTCGGTGTAGAGCTGAAAGCCGATCTCGTACATGTTGCCGGATTGGTCCTCGCCGAGGACCTGGCCGGCGCCACGGATCTCGAGGTCATGCATCGCAAGGTAGAAGCCGCTGCCCAGTTCTTCCATCTGCTGGATCGCGTCGAGCCGCAATTGCGCCTGCTTCGACAGCGCTTCGGGGTCCGGTACCAGCAGATACGCATAGGCCTGGTGATGCGATCGCCCGACGCGGCCGCGCAACTGATGCAGTTGCGCGAGTCCGAACTTGTCGGCGCGATGAATCACGATGGTGTTGGCGGTCGGAATGTCGATTCCCGTTTCGATGATGGTCGTGCACAACAGCATGTTGAAACGCTGCTGCGTGAAGTCGCGCATCACGCGTTCGAGGTCTCGCTCGGCCATCTGCCCATGGGCCACCGCGATGCGTGCCTCGGGCAGCAAGGCTTCGAGCGCCGCCTTGCGGTTCTGGATCGTGTCGACTTCGTTGTGCAGATAATAGACTTGGCCGCCGCGCTTCAATTCGCGAAGAACCGCCTCGCGTATCGTGCCGTCGGCCTCGCGTCGCACGAAGGTCTTGATCGCGAGCCGCTTCTGTGGCGCGGTCGCGATCACCGAGAATTCGCGCAGGCCTTCGAGGCTCATGCCGAGCGTGCGCGGTATCGGCGTCGCGGTCAGCGTCAGCACGTCGACCTCGGCGCGCAGCTCCTTCATGCGTTCCTTGTGACGCACGCCGAAGCGATGCTCTTCGTCGATGATCACCAGACCCAGGCGCGCGAATCGCACGTCCTGCGACAGCAGCTTGTGGGTTCCGATCACGATGTCGACCGTGCCGTCATTGATGCCCTTGATCGCGGCGCTGACCTCCTTGCCCGAACGAAAGCGCGAGAGCTCGGCGATCTTCACGGGCCAGTCGGCGAAGCGATCGCTGAAGGTCTGCATGTGTTGTTCGGTGAGCAAGGTGGTGGGCGCGAGGATTGCAACCTGCTTGCCGCCGATCACCGCGACGAACGCGGCACGCAGCGCGACCTCGGTCTTGCCGAAGCCCACGTCGCCGCACACCAGTCGATCCATCGGCTTGCCCGAGGTCATGTCGGCGATCGTCGCGGAAATAGCCGCGGCCTGGTCGGGCGTTTCATCGAATGGAAACGCCGCGGCGAAGGTCTCGTAGTCGCGTGCGGAAGACTCGAACGCATGTCCCTCGCGCGCCGCGCGTCGTGCATACAGATTGAGAAGCTCGGCGGCCGAGTCGCGGATCTGCTGCGCGGCCTTGCGTCGCGCCTTGTCCCATTGGCCCGAGCCCAGCGAATGCAAGGGCGCGTCGCCTTCGGCAGCCCCCGAGTAGCGCGAGATCTGATGCAGTTGCGAGACCGGCACATACAGCTTGGTGTGGTCCGCATATTCGAGGTGCAGAAACTCCATGCCGCCGTCGCCGAGATCCATCATCTCGAGTCCGAGATAACGCCCGATGCCATGCTGCGCGTGCACGACCGGATCGCCGATGCGCAGCTCCGACAGGTCGCGCACCATCATCTCGACGTTGCTGACGCGCTCCTGCTGGCGCGCGCCCGCGCGACGTCGCGGTGTCGCGCTGCCCCGATAGAGCTCGGTCTCGGTCAGGTAGGTGATCGACGGGTCCGCGGTCGCGAAGCCTTCGTTCAGCAGGCCGACACAGAGCCCGAACGCGGAACTCGACTCGACGAACGCGGCGTGGCTATCGATCACGTCCGGCGCCAGACCGAACTCCGAGAAGAACTGCAGAATGGTCTCGCGCCGTCCGGCCGAATCGGCAACGACCAGCGTCGCGGTCTTGGTGCGATCGAGATGCTGCTTCAGTCGCGCCAGCGGATTGGGGCTGCGGCGATCGACCTCGACATCGGGTGGCGGCCGAAGCCCCGCACTGGATTCGGCATCGGTTGAAGTCTCTGCGACGCTTTCAATCGCGCTTTGATTCGCGCCAGCATCGGCGCTCGCTTCAATGCTCGGCCTGGTCCCGATCGCGATGCGCCCGAAAGGATTGGCGAGCGTGAAGAGCTGCTCCGCATCCAGGAATACCCGATCGGGCGGAAGGATGGGACGCTCGCGATCCGCGGAGATGAAGCGATAGCGCTGATCGGCATCGCGCCGAAAACGCAACAAGGCGTCTTCGACGTCGCCGACGAAGACGAGCGCGGCATCGCCATCGAGATAGTCGAACAGCGTGGCCGTCTCGTCGAAGAACAGCGGCAGGTAATACTCGATGCCGGCGCTGGGGATGCCGTTGCCAATGTCGCGGTACACCGCCGACTTGCTCGGGTCGCCCTCGAAGGTGGCGCGCCAGCGACCGCGAAACGCGGTGCGCGCCGGCTCGTCCATCGGGAACTCGCGACCCGGCAGCAGGCGCACGTCGCGGACCGGATAGATGCTTCGCTGCGTGTCGATGTTGAAGGTGCGGATCGTCTCGATCTCGTCGCCCAGCAGGTCGAGACGATAGGGAATCACCGAGCCCATCGGAAAGAGATCGATCAGGCCACCGCGCACGCTGTATTCGCCGGGCGACATCACTTGCGTGACGTGCTGGTAACCTGCCAGCGTCAGTTGCGCGCGCAGCCTGGCTTCGTCGAGTCGTTCGCCTTGCCGGAAGAAGAAGGTGTATGCGGCCAGGTGCGACGGCGGTGCGAGGCGATACGACGCGGTCGTGACCGGCACCAGCAGTACGTCGCACTCGCCGCGCGACACGTGATGCAAGGTGGCGAGCCGTTCGGACACCAGATCCTGATGCGGCGAGAACTGGTCGTAGGGCAGCGTCTCCCAGTCGGGCAGCACGTGCACGCGCAGGTCGGGCGCGAAGAAGGGAATTTCTTCGCTCAGCCTTTGAGAGACCGAAGCATCTGCGCACAGCACGGCCAGCATGCGCCGCGAAGTTGCGTGCGACGTGGCCTGCAATGCGAACTGGGCGATCAGCCAGGCGTCACTGGAACCGGGAAGGGAGCCGAGGGAAAGACGTTGGCCGGAGGCCGGCAGTTGGAGATTCATTCAGGGTCGATCATGCGCGCGTCGATGGGGCGTCGGGATGCGTCCAACGGACGAGCGACGGACACGGCATCGGCCCGCGCGAGGCAGGCGCGGCGCGACATTCTATCGAGTCCGCATCGATTGCATTCCAAGGCATCAGGGCGCGCGGTGCCCGGCTTGACAGCGAAGGGTCGGACGCTATAATCCGCCTCTTGTTTCAAATGCGGGAATAGCTCAGTTGGTAGAGCGCAACCTTGCCAAGGTTGAGGTCGCGAGTTCGAGTCTCGTTTCCCGCTCCAAATGTTCCGAGAGCGATGGGGAAGCCGGC